>JAQBQL010000019.1 GCA_028287035.1 Labilithrix sp.
CGAGCAAGGCCACGCCGCACGCGCAACCGGCAGGGATCCGAACGAGTTCGCGCCCGCCCGATCCCCGCCCGAGCACGGCAATCCGGCAGGGATCCGAACGATTCCCGCCCGCCCGGCGATCACCGCGCAGCGATCAATCCCGCAATCGGTCGATTGGAAAGTACCCGAGCCGCGCGCCAGCGTTCCGCAGTCGCTACACTGCGCCGCAACGTTCCGCCCCACGGAGAGACCATGTTCGACCACGTGAAGATCGGAGTCAGCGACTACGCGAAGAGCAAGGCGTTCTTCCTCGCGGCGCTCGCGCCGCTCGGAGTGACCGCCGTCTCCGAAGGAACGCCGCAGTATGGCGTCGAGCTCGCCGCGAACGACGACGTCTCGTTGTGCCTCTTCGAGACCGACGCGCGGCCCGCGCCGCTCCACCTCGCGTTCAGGGCCGCCAGTCGCGAGCAGGTCGATGCCTTCCATCGCGCAGCGCTCGAGGCCGGCGGCGAGGATCACGGAGCGCCCGGTCTGCGCCCGCAGTACAACGCGACCTATTACGCGGCGTTCGTCATCGGGCCCGACGGGCACAACATCGAAGCCGTGTGCCACCTCACCGAGCAGCCCTGACGGGCGGCTGCTCACGTCGCGCGGCCGCCCACGTGCGCCAGGAACGCCGTCCAGCCCTCCTGCGCGATCGCGGTCTGCGGGCTCGCGATCGCCGCCGACTGCTCCCGGCCGAAGTGTCGTTCGAGCAGCTTCGTCATCGCCTCCGCGCTCGGGATGACCTCCTGCGCGAACCGGTCGTCCCATAGCGCGCCCGTTCGCTCGAGGAGCATGTTGACGTTGCGCGCGGTGCGGATCGCGAGGCTCTGCAGCCCGCGCTGCAGCGTCTGCGACGACGCGGCCTCGACGATCACGTGCAGGTGCTCGAGGGTGGTCGCCAGGTGCAGCACGCGGAACTCGTCCTCGTCGCCGTACGTCGTCGCGCAGCGCAGGAAGCTCTCCACGATGCGCGACGACCGCAGGCTCGGAAGCCCCGTCGCGCGGCGCAGCGTCGCGTGCACCGGCCGGCTCGCATCATGCGGCGGCCGCGCCCGGTGGGGGACGTTGGGTCGCTGCGGGTCCGCCGGCTTCCGCCCGGCACCGGCCCGCTTGCCTCCCCAGCTCTTCGTCGCCGCCACGTTCAGCCCGCCATCATCTTCGGAGTAAAAGGGCTGGCGCCCTCCTCCAGCTCGCGTCCACGCCCCCGCACCCGTTCAGGGTACGCGACTGTGCTGGGTTCTGACCTCGGCCATGCTAAACATGCGCCGCCGAGAACGTTTGGGGCTCCCGATGTTCAGTGTCCCGTCCCCGTTCTCCCTTTTGTGATAACCGGCAGGCCCCTTGGCTTGACGAACGGGAACGCTCCTCGTAAGTTCCCGCCCCCTCGCCGCATACGCGGCAGATCCAGCGAGATTTCGAGAAGCCATGGCCACCGAGACGTCAGCGCAAACGCAATCCACCGAGAAGGCCGAGACGAAGGCGAACGCGGCCCACACGCCCGTCCGCCGCAACGCGAACAAGAGCTTCCAGGCGACCAAGGAGCAGGGCGATCTCGATCGTTCCTGGTGGGTCGTCGATGCGACCGACAAGCCCCTCGGCCGTCTCGCGAGCGAAGTCGCGACGCGCCTCCGTGGCAAGCACAAGCCGACGTTCACCCCGCATGTCGACACGGGTGACTTCGTCATCGTCGTCAACGCGGCCAAGGTGAAGCTCACCGGCAACAAGCTCGACGACAAGTTCTACAATCGCCACTCCGGCATCCCCGGCGGCTTCAAGGCGACGAGCTACCGCGACATCCTCGTGGACAAGCCGACGTTCCCGGTCGAGAAGGCCGTGAAGGGCATGCTCCCGAAGAACGTCCTCGGCCGCGAGATGTTCACGAAGCTCAAGGTCTACGCGACGCCGGACCATCCGCACGCCGCTCAGAAGCCCACCGCGTTCGAGATCAAGTGAGAGCATAGAGACCATGAGCACCGCCACCACCCGCACGTACGCCACGGGCAAGCGCAAGACCGCCATCGCTCGCGTCTGGCTCTCGGCCGGCTCCGGCCAGGTCACCGTCAACGACAAGCCCGCCGACCAGTACTTCGAGCGCGAGACCTCGATCATGGTCATGAAGCAGGCCCTCGAGCTCATCGAGGCCCTCGACCAGTTCGACGTGTGGGCCACCGTCAAGGGCGGCGGTCACTCGGCGCAGGCCTCCGCGATGCGCCACGGCATCTCGCGCGCGCTCATCGCGCTCGACCCGGAGAAGCGCACCGTTCTCAAGCGCGCCGGCTTCCTGACGCGCGACGCCCGCAAGAAGGAGCGCAAGAAGTACGGACAGCCCGGCGCCCGCAAGCGCTTCCAGTACTCGAAGCGCTGATCCGATCCGGGCTGCTGCCCGATCGCTGCGACTCGCAAGAGCCGGCTCCCTCAGGGATGCCGGCTCTTTGCATTTGCCATTGTGTGCGAAGATGCGCGCCATGTTCGTGCTCGTTCGCGACGAAGACCCGCCCACCGTTGCCGCTGCCATCAGCGCGTTCGCCGACGACCAGGGGCTCGAGCCGATCGATCTCTCGGGCTCGTCCCGGAACCCGCTGCAGATGCTCTCCATGATCGGCTCCCCGCAGGCGCTCGTCTCGGAGTCGAACGGTCAGGTCTTCGTCGCCGGGCTCGAGTCCCTCGACATCGCCGAGCCGGAGGAGTGGGGCGCCGAGCTCTCTCGCGCGTGCGAGTCCGAGGTGCTCGCCATCGAGGTTGCCGAGGACGGCGTGCGCATCCACGTCTTCGACGACGGCGAGCTCGAGGACACCATCGACGTCATGCTCGATCCGTCGGGTCGCACGAAGGCGGCCCCGCTCGCGGAGCTCACCGACGACGACGAGGGCGCGCGCGAGCTGGAGGCCGGGATCGTCGCCACCAGCGTCGACCAGCTGCTCCCGGCGGTGCTCCGCTGCCTCGGCGTGAAGCCCGCGACCGAGGGAGCGATCACCGTCGCGTTCGTCGATCCCCTCGGTGACGACGACGAAGAGGAGGAGGACGCCGGCCCCGAGCTCGGCGCGGTGGCGCTTCCCGGTGCCGCCCTCGAAGGCACGGCCGGGGGCGCAGTGAACGCCACGCACGGCGGTCTCTTCGCGGTGGCGCTCGCCGGGGCGGAGGACGTCGAGGGCCTTCGCCTGCAGCTCTCGGGCAGCGGGCTCGGCCTCGTCACGGTCGCCGAGGTGGTGGTCACGATGCGCCAGCGCGGCGAGCACGAGGTCGTGGAGCGCGTGGTCGCGATCCCGGCCGAGGGCGTCGCGGCGGCCGCGCAGGCGGGCGCCGAGGCGGTCCTCACCTTCGACATCGCCGACGCCTACCTCGAGTCGGTGGACGCGGCGCCGACCTTCGACATGACCGATCTCTTCGGCACGATGCAGCGTCTCGTCAGCACGAACGAGTCACAACAGCGGAACACGCTCACCATCACCGTGAGTGGCGCGGGTCGCGTCGCCGGCGAAGGCGAGCTTCTCCTCAGCGTGTTCGCGCTGAACGACGAGGAGGTCGCGGGCGGCGCGGCGAGCGTCCCGGTCGTCGTCCGCTAGGCACTGGCGGGCGCGCCGCGAGCAACGGCACACCGCGCCTGTGAGCTTGCGTTCACGAAATAACCGCGCGATCTCACGGCGCTGCGTGATCCGCGGGCCTCACGGTCGAGGCACACGCCGTGCTACCGGGCCTCTCATGCACCTTCACCGCTTCGCCTTCGTCGTTCCGGTCTTCGCTGCCGCCACGCTGCTCGCCGCTCGCCCCGCCTTCGCTCAGGACGAGGCCGCCGCGCCCCCGGCCATCGTCACGACGCCCGCGCCCGCCCCCGTGACGACCCCCGCGCCCGAGGTGCCCGCCGAGAAGAAGATCCGCGCGAGCGTCGCCATCGAGCGCGTGGGCGGTCTCAGCTACTCGAACGTGAGCTCCGGCGACGGAGGCGGCTCCCTGAGCGCCGTTGGCTACGTGATCGGTGGTCCGTCGGTGAACCCGGACTCGTCACCGCGGCTCGGCGTCGACGCCATCTTCGGCAACAACATCACCCTCGGCGCGGCGCTCGCGGGCGGCACGTACGCGGTCAAGACGAAGGACCAGGACGCCTCCGATCACCTGAGCCTCTTCATCATCGCGCCGCGCATCGGCTACCGCATCCCGCTCAGCAAGAACTGGGATCTGACCCCGCGCGGCGTCGTCACGATCGAGGGCGGCACCCTCAGCGCTGGAGACGACGACAGCGCCAAGAGCAGCGTCGTCGCCCTCGGCCTCGGCGCGGAGGGCGTCCTCGCGTACCGCGCGACGAGCTCCTTCAACCTGCTCGCCGGCGTCGGCTTCGATCACACGGTCGCCGCGTCGGCGACCACGAGGAGCACGACGTACGGCATCAACGGCGAGGCCGTCACCAGCGCGGACACGAAGGGCATCGACGGCGCGCTCTTCACCCTGCAGCTGTGGATCGGCATCGGCGGCTACCTCTGAACGAGAGGTAGCCGCGCCGGCGGACCGGCTGCCCGTCAGCTCACGGGAACTGGCTCTCGTTCGAGCTCTTGATGAAGTCGTTGTACTTCTCGACGACGTCGTGCGGCTTGCCGTCCGGGCAGGGGCCGAGCTTGTCGGGGATGATCTTGCCGTTCACCTTCGCCTTCGCGGGCGCGTCGCGGAGGCAGCGAAGGTACTCGCGTGACTTCTTGCGGTACTCCTCGGCCGAGCGGCCGAAGGAGTCGAAGTTGGACTTGGCGCGCGGCCACGCCGGGTTCGTCTTCGCATCGAGCTCGGTCTTGTGCGCCTGGCCGAACGTGTTGAGGTCGTTCAGCGCCTTGTCGAACTCGGTGAACGAGGCGTTGTAGAGCGCGAAATCGATGTTGTCGTCCTCGCCGACCGGGTCGCCGGCCTCGACGAGCTCGCGCGCGGCGAGGAGGACGTGCTTGCGGTGATACCGGAAGCCCTTGCCCTCCTCGCGCTCGATGCGTCCGAGCGCGCGCTGCGCGAGGGGCTTCGTGATGCCGTCGAGCGTCGCGTGGAGGTTGTTGTCCGCCTTCGAGAAGCTCTGGAAGGCCGCCATCAGCCGCGGATGCATCGCCTTGCCCTTGGCGAACTTGTCATCCTTGTAGTTCTTGTTCTCGTAGTACGTGAAGAGCTCGCCGATGATGCCGTCGAGCTCGGTCACGCTCCTGGCGAAGTCATCGCCGGCGGCCTCGAGCTTCGGGTCGTGCGGGGGCAGCGCCTTCGACTTGGCGAGGCCGTCGGTGCACTTCTTCGCGGCGTTGGGGGGCAGCTCGCCGATGCCGCCGACGCTCGTCTCCTTGCCCGTCACGCCGGTCTTCGGGTTGACCCACGAGAAGTAGCGCGCGCGCTGCTGGTGCACGGGCGACGAGAGCGTGTTCGTGCAGATGATGTACCCGTCGAGCTTCTCCTGCATCTGCTCGTCGATGTCGTCCTGCGGCGTGTTCGTGCTCCCCGCCGAGCCCGATGCGGCCGTGGCCGTCCCGCCGTCCGCGCCCGCGCTCTTCTTGAGGAGCTTCTTGCACCCCAGCGTGCCCGTCGACGCGCTCAGCACGAGGGCCAGCGTCATCGCGAGCGTCCCAAACCGTCCCGAAATCCCCATTCTCTCCTCCGGGCGCCACGACGCCGGCCCCCGCAGGAAAGGGCGATCGTCCGGGACGCGACTGGCGGCAGGATAGACCTCTTCCCGCAGGGTCCGGAAGTGGTAAGAAAAGGCGTGCTGCGCCGCCGGACCCTCTCCAGATCCCTACGAAATACCGTTCGCGGCGTGCTCGCCAGCGCGGTGATCCTCGCCGGTCTCGGCGCCAGCCGCCCGTCCGAGGCGTCGATCGTCGAGCGCATCGTGGCGGTCGTCGGCGAGCGGCCGATCCTCCTGTCCGAGCTGCGTCAGCGCGGGCGCCCGCACCTCTATCGCATCGCGGCCACCACCACGAACCCGTCGCAGCAGGCCGCCGCCGAGAGCGAGATGTTCCGCGAGCTGCTGAACCGCCTCGTCGACGAACGCCTCGAAGAGAACGCCGCGGACAAGTCGCACATCTCGGTGACGGCCGAGGAGATCGACAACGGCATCCGCCAGGTCGCCGCGCAGACGAAGCTCCAGCCGCGCGACGTCATCAACGAGGCGAAGAAGCAGGGCCTCTCCGAGCAGGACTACCGCGACGAGATCCGTCGTCAGGTGCTCGAAGGAAAGCTGATCCAGCTGCGCGTGCGCGGCCGCGTCCGGGTGACGGAGCAGGACGCGCGCGCCGCGTACTCGCGCGTGCAGAAGGAGATCACCTCCCAGCACCCCGTCGACCTCCGCATCCTCGTCCTCCAGGTGGCGCCCGGCTCGAGCCAGGGCACGCAGTCGGCGCGCGACGCGCTCGCCCAGGAGCTCACCGCGCGGGCGCGGAAGGGCGAGGACTTCTGCGCGCTCGTGAAGGACTTCAGCCAGGACCCGTCGACGGTGAACACGTGCGGGTCGCGCGGCCTCGTCCCGCTGAACCAGCTCTTCCCCGAGCTGCAGCAGGTGGCGAGCTCGCTGAAGCCCGGCGGCACCGCGGACCCGATCCCGTTCCGTGACCCGATGGGCAACCAGGCGATCCTCGTCGTGCAGCTCGCGAGCGAGCAGGCGACGGTGCCGCCGTACGAGCAGGTGAAGGACCAGATGATGGAGCGCGCCTTCGCCGACCAGACGGATCGCCAGCGGAAGCTGTGGCTCACCGAGCTGCGCCGCGGCGTCTACATCGACGTCCGCCTCTGAGCGCACGAAGGCCCCCGCTCCCGTGAGGAGCGAGGGCCTCGCGTTCGTGCCGTCAGCTCAGGGCTGGATCGTCTTCACGGGGCGGGCGAGGATCGCCGTGAGCCGCGTGACGGCGCGGTCGGCGTTGCCCTTCGACGCGTACGACTGCCCGCGGGCGATGACCTCGCCGTTCTTCGCGACGAGACGGAACGCGTAGCGCTCGTCCTCGGTCGCGAAGACCTCGTAGCTCGCGTCATCTCTGCCGTTCGCGAGGACCGAGGCGATGCCCGTCTTCGCGCTCTGGCTCGACGTGTAGCCCTGCGACGACAGCATGATCTCGCCGTTGCCGGCGCGGAGGTGGAAGTACGCCTTGCCGTCCTCGCCGTCGAACAGCTCGAACGTCTCGCGCTGCGGCGCGCCCTGCGTGGCCTCGCGCGAGAGGCGGACGAGCGCGCGGACCGTGCGGGCGCCGCGCTCGGCGTTGGCCTTCGACGCGTAGAGCTCGCTCGTGCCGATGACCTCGCCGTTGCCGGCGAGCAGGTTGAAGTAGTGGTCGCCGTTCGAGGCCTGCTTCACCTCGAAGTTGCGCTTGTCGTTGCCGTTCGCGAGCACCGAGGCAACGCCGCCCTGGGCCGACGCGAGCCGGGTGTAGCCCTGCGAGCGAAGGACGCTCTCGCCGTTCGCGGCGGTCAGGTTGAAGTAGAAGCGGCCGTCGAGACCCTCGAAGGTCTCGAAGTACGCGCTCGTGGAGACGAGGTCGCTCTCGCTCTGCTCGGCAGCGCTGTCATCGGGCTGCTCCGTGGGGGCCACGCAGGCAACGGCGGAGAGGGACAGGGCAAAAGCGGCGGCAAGCGCACAGGTGTGACGAAACATCTTCTTCGGGGCTCCGGATCTTCCTTTCTTCGATGCGGCATCGCGAGGGAGGTCTGAACGAGCTTCCTCGCGGTGGGGCCCCCGGGCCTCTGCCCGGACACCGTTCGCGCGGCATGTTGCACCGCGACGCGAGCCGGCTTCTATCACCCCGCCATGTGCGGGCAAGTGGTTTCTTGTCCTCGGGTTGCCCGCATCGGCGTACCGGGTTATTGCGGCAGTCATGCGCAGAGTCGTCGCTTCGTTGGTCGTGGGCAGTCTGGTCCTGGCGTCGGCCTGCGGAGGCGGTGACGAGGCGAAGACGCCCAAGCAGAGCGTCCTCGGCGTGATCGCCACGACCGACGCCGGCACCTCTGCGAAGGCTGCCCCGCCGCGCGCCGACGAGACGCTGCTCCCGCGCGCCGTCCTCTTCTCGAACCCCGATCACGCGTTCCCGCAGATCAGCCCGGACGGCAAGCGCATCGCCTGGCTCGCCGCGGTCGACGGCGTGCTCAACGTGTGGGTCTCGCCGGCGGCCGATCTCGCGAAGGGCAAACCCGTCACGCAGGACAAGAAGCGCGGGATCCGCGTCTATCGCTGGGCCTTCGACAACGAGCACCTCATCTACCAGCAGGACAAGGACGGGGACGAGAACTGGCACCTCCACGCGGTCGACGTGAAGTCGGCGACCGACAGGGACCTCACCCCGATCGAGGGCGCGCACGCCCAGATCGAGGAGCGTAGCCACAAGGTTCCGGGCGAGATCCTCGTCGGCATCAACGACCGCGACAAGCGCTTCCACGACGTCTACCGCGTGAACCTCGCGACCGGCGCGAAGAAGCTCGTTCAGAAGAACGACGGGTTCGCCTCGTTCTCGTTCGACGACGACTACAAGCTGCGGCTCGCCATCCGTCCCGAGAAGGACGGCAGCAGCACGATGCTCGAGCCGGACGGCAAGGACGGCTTCAAGGAGCTGTCGAAGATCCCGATGGCCGACACGCTGACCACCAGCGTCGTGGGCTTCGACAAGACCGGGCAGAAGGCCTACCTCGTCGACAGCCGCGATCGCGACACGGCAGCGGTCGTGGAGCTCGATCTCGCCACGAAGAAGTCGAAGGTGATCCTCGACGACGGTCAGGCGGACGTGCAGGACATCCTGCTCCACCCGACGGAGCGCAAGGTGCAGGCCGCGTACGCCTCGTACGATCGGCTGCGCTGGCACGCGCTCGACGACAAGGTCCGCGCCGACTTCGAGACGATCAAGCAGGCGGCGCCGGGCGACATGCGCATCCTGAGCCGCACGCAGGACGACCAGAAGTGGGTCGTGTCGACCACGCAGAGCGACGGCCCCGTGAAGTTCTGGATCTTCGATCGCCCGAAGAAGAAGCTCGATTTCCTCTTCTCGAACGTGACGGCCCTCGAGGACAAGCCGCTCGCGAAGATGAACCCGGTGATGATCAAGTCGCGCGACGGCCTCGAGCTCGTCAGCTACCTGACGCTGCCCAAGGCGGTCGATGGCGACGGCGACGGCAAGATGGACGCCGGCAAGGGCCCGGTCCCGATGGTGCTCCTCGTGCACGGCGGGCCGTGGGCGCGTGACGAGTATCGCCTCGACTCCCGCCACCAGTGGCTCGCCTCGCGCGGCTACGCGGTGCTCAGCGTCAACTACCGGGGCTCCACCGGGTTCGGGAAGAAGTTCATCAACGCCGGCGACAAGCAGTGGTCGGCAAAGATGCACGACGACCTGCTCGATGCGGTCGACTGGGCGGTCGCGCAGAAGATCGCGCCGAAGGACAAGGTCGCGATCATGGGCGGCAGCTACGGCGGCTACGCCACGCTCGTGGGCCTCACCTTCACGCCCGAGACGTTCGCGTGCGGCGTCGACATCGTCGGACCCTCCAACGTGGTGACGCTCCTCCAGTCGATCCCGCCGTACTGGGAGAGCGAGATCGAGCAGTTCACGCGGCGCATCGGCGACTACCGCACCGAGGACGGGAAGAAGTTCCTCGCGTCGATCTCGCCGATCTCGCGCGCCGACAAGATCAAGCGGCCCCTCCTCATCGGCCAGGGCAAGAACGATCCGCGCGTGAAGCAGGCGGAGAGCGATCAGATCGTCCACGCGATGCAGGCGAAGAACATCCCCGTCACCTACGTGCTCTATCCGGACGAGGGCCACGGCTTCGCGCGGCCCGAGAACGGGAAATCGTTCAACGCGATCGCCGAGATCTTCCTCGCGCAGTGCCTCGGCGGTCCGTACCAGCCGATTGGCCAGGACTTCCAGGGGTCGAGCGTCACCGTGCCGGTCGGCAAGGAGAACGTGACCTCGCTCGACGCCGCGCTCCCGCGGTGAGCGCGCTCACTTCTTCCTGACGTCGCCCTTCGACAGATGCGTGATGGCCTCGCCGAGGCCATCGAGCGTCATGTGGAACATCGGAAAGACGCGCCCGATGTGCTCGGCGGTGCCGCCGCGCCAGTAGCTGGGCGGGTCCGGGTTCAGCCAGGCGACGCGGCGGAAGTGATCGGCGAGCTTGGTCAGCCACTTGAGGCCCGTCTGCGGCGGGCCGGCATGGCCGGTCGCGTAGTACTCGTAGTCGCCCGCGCCGAGCAGCTCGGCCGGATGCATGGCCGCGTCGCCGACCATGATGAGCTTCCACTCCGGCCCGAGCTCGTGGAGGAGATCGTCGATGCGCTGCGGGTCGGTGAAGCTCTCGGTCTCGTAGAGGCGACCGTAGACGCAGTTGTGGAAGTAGTACGTCTTCAGCTGGCGGATGTTCGAGGCGCGCTTCGCCGCGGAGAAGAGGCGCGACATCACCTGGACGTGCGGGTCCATCGAGCCGCCCACGTCCATGAGGAGGAGCACGCGGACGTTCGACTTGCGCGGCGCGCGCGTCACGATCTCGAGCTCGCCCGCGTTCTTCGCGGTGGCGTCGATGGTGGCCTCGATGTCGAGCTCGTTGGGCTGACCCTCGCGCTGGAAGGCGCGCAGCTTGCGGAGCGCGACCTCGATCTGCCGGATGTCGAGCATCAGGTCGGACCGGTAGGGGCGGTACTTCCGCGCGTCGGCGATGCCCATCGCGCTGCGGCCGCCGCCCTGGTTGCCGACGCGGAGGCCCGAGGGATGCTGGCCATTCGCGCCGAACGGGCTCGAGCCGCCGGTCCCGATCCAGCGGTTGCCGCCCTCGTGCCGCCCCTTCTGCTCCTTCATGCGCTCCTCGAAGAGCTTCTTGAGGGCTTCCATGTCGAGGGACTGCATGGCGGCGAGCTCCTCGGGGCTGAGCTCCTTCTTGGTGGCGGGGTCGTTCAGCCACTCCTCGAGCTCCGACACGAGGTCGAGGCTGAGCGAGGTGATGCCCTTGAAGTGGGAGAGAAAGGCCTCGTCGAACTTGTCGAGGTCGCTCTCGCGGTGCACGCAGATGGCGCGCGCGAGATGGTAGAAGCCGTCGAGCGAGCTGTCGTGGAGGCCCATGCCGAGCGCCTTCGCGAGGGCGACCGCCTCCTGCGCGCCGACCTTCATCTTGCGGGCGCGCAGCTCGTACAGGAACGGGACGAATGCGTTGCTCATCGGCTTGCTCCGATCCCGCAGCGCGCGTCGCCGAGCGTGCGGGCCTGGACGTCGTAATCGCCGAGCGGCACCGCGGAGGGCAGCACGATCGCGCCGTCGAACGCGCCGCGCTCGTCGGTGGCGAGCTGCCCGATGGCGACGTTGCCCTGCTTCGTCGAGTGGAGGACGAGCTCCACGGTGACATGGCCGCACGGCTCGCCGTCGGCCGAGACCTGACCGCGCACCTGGAGGGGCGCGCCGCGGTGCGCGTCGGTGCCCGCCAGCGTCATCGTGACCGACGACGCGGCACGCTCGTCGGGCGGCGTTCCGTTCTTGCCCGGACCGTTCGGGCCGAACGGATCGGCGCTGCTGCTCGCATGGCTTGCCGGCGCGGCGGGGGGCTCGGTGACGCCGCTGCTGGCGGGCGTCGCGGTGGGCGGCGCGGCGTTTGGGCCTGCGGCGCTCGCCTGACGGGCTCGGTCCGCGAGGTCGTCACCGCGCGCGGCGCCCTGCGGCCAGTTGAAGGGATCGGGCGGCGGATCGTGAGGCACGTTCGTCGAAAGCGGGTCGTGCAGGGTGCGCCCGGCTCCCCCGAGATCGATGCGGCGCCAGAGGCGGCCGTCGTGGACCTCGACCCAGGCGTGGGCCTCGTTCACGACCATGCGCGTCGGGAGACCGAGGTGGAGCGCCGTCACCATGAACGCGAAGGCGCGATGACGGCAGACGCCCTTTCGCGAGAGCGCGAGGTCGAGATAGATGTCGCGCGTCGACGAGGGCGGGTCCTCGGACTCGGTGAAGCCGCGGAAGTACGAGACGAGCTTCGTGATGTTGTCGCGCGGGGTGAGGCGGCGGGAGACGCCGATCTTCGCGGCCACCTCGGTCGCCGCGCGCTGCACGTTGGGCGGCAGGGCAGGGACGGGGAGCATCTCGGCCCACGACGGGTTGCCGATCTCGCCGCCGAACGCGAGCCGCGGCGCCGACAGCTCCATCACGATGCGGGCGCGCGTGGTCGCCTCGGCCTCGATGAACCAGTTCTCCGCGCCGTCCTTGTAGAGCTGGAAGCGGACGTCCTGGTTGCCGACGCCGGCGCGCGCGCGCAGCACCCGCGCCCCGGGTCCGACGCTCGGGATCCGGATGCGCTGGCCGGCGACGAGATCGACGACGAGGTCGGCGTAGAACTGCTCGTCGCGCGCGTCGGGCGCGGGCGTCGCCGACACCGGCAGCATGACCGTGTGCGCGTCGCGGACCGACAGCGTGTACGAGGCGTCGACCGCGTCGAAGGCGCTGAGCCGCTTGAAGGGCGCGGTCGAGGGGGAGAACGGATCGTCGTACGGGAGGACGTCGGGGCGGCGCGTGTCGCGGTCGGGATGGAACGCGTTGTCGCGTCCCTCCCCGGGTTTCTGGTTGTACGGCGTGTCGCCGGTGCCGACCGGCTTCGCGGGATCGGGAGCGGCCACGAGGCCGCGCGGCGTGTTGATCGCGGCGGGCAGATCGCCGTCGAGCGACACCGAGAGCGCCACGTCCTCGCGCGCATCGGCGGGGATGGGCTCGTGCAGCACCGGGCCGGCGCCGCGGCGCTGCGCGACGGCCGGCGAGGGCGGCGCGGTGAGCACCACGAGCGAGAGCGGAAGGACGAGGAGCCAGCGGCGCATCACGACCTGCTCACTCTAGCGCGGCGCGGCGGCCAGCAGGCATCGACCCCTACCGGATCGCGTTCTTCGAGGTTCCAGCTCCGCTGTTGTTCCAGCCGCCGGTCTCGTAGAAGTACTTGCCGTCGCGCGCGGTGTACGCGGGCGCGTTCCACACGGCGCCCGGGGGCGGCGCCTCCCAGTGACCGGGGATCCATGCATACTGCATCCCGGTCCAGTGCCAGTAGCCGCCGACCCAGGCGGCCTGCGGGCCGGGCGCGGGCGGACGCTCCTCGCGAACGGGCGCCGGCGGCGGACCGCTCACGACGACGCCGCGCGCCGGCGTCTCGGGCTCGTTCACGACGCAGCCGGCGGACGCCGCGCTCACGAGCGCGACGAGCGCAACGCCTGCCGAGAGGACGAGGAAGCTGCGGTCTGCTGGGCACTGCACGGCGGTCCGTTCGTTCGACATCAGGCACCCCCACCAGGTTCCCCGAGCGTACTCCTTCGGCGGAAGGATGCACCTCCCTGCGATCCGTTTGCCCGGAGCGGGCGCGGATGGACGCGCCTCCAGGATCGGCGATGATGGCGCCCATGCCGACGCTGGACGAGTCGCTCCTCACCCTCGACCCCGCCCTCCGCGCTCGTCTCGACGCGGCCGGCTTCGACGAGAAGGCGTTCCTGGCGCTCGCCCGGACGCTGACCGACGGCGACGCTGGAACGCGCCGCCAGACGCGCAACACGGTGAAGGGCGAGGTCCGCGCCCCCGCTGCCGGCGAGATCGCGCAGCTGCCCGCCGCCGGGACGCCGGAGCACGAGGCGCTCGCGCGCCGCGGCGAGGAGGCGATGAAGCGCGGCGAGCTCGCGTTCTGCACGATGGCCGGAGGCATGGCGACGCGCATGGGCGGCGTCGTGAAGGCGCTCGTCGAGGCGCTGCCCGGCCACACGTTCCTCGCGATGCGTCTCGCCGAGAACCGCGCCGCTTCGCAGCGGGCGGGGCGGCCGGTACCGCTCTGGCTGATGACGAGCGAGGCGACGCACGAGGCCATCGTGCAGGCGCTCGCGAAGGCCGAAGCCCCGGCGCACGTCGCCGCCTTCCGGCAGAACCTGTCGCTGCGGCTGAACCCCGACGGGACGCTGTTCGTCGGCGAGGACGGGCAGCCGAGCGAGCATGCGTCGGGCCACGGTGACCTCGTCGACGCGCTCCGGCGGAGCGGACTGCTCGACACGTTCCTCGCTGCCGGGGGCAAGTACGTGTGGATCACGAACCTCGACAACCTGGGCGCCTCGATCGACCCGGTGGTGCTCGGCCACTTCATCGCGAAGACCGAGCAGGGCATCGACGTGCAGTGCGAGGTGTGTCGCAAGGAAGGGGACAAGGGCGGGATCCCGGTGCATGCCGAGGGCCGCCTGCAGGTGCTCGAGGAGTTCCGGCTGCCCGCCGGCTTCGACCCGAAGAGCGTCCACGTGTTCAACACGAACACGTTCCTCGTGCGCGCCGAGCCGCTCGCCACCGCGAAGCTGACGTGGAGCTACTTCGAGGTCGAGAAGAAGGTCGACGGCCGCCCGGCGATCCAGTTCGAGCGCCTCGTGCAGGAGCTCACGGCGCAGCTGCCGTCGACGTACCTCGAGGTGCCGCGGGACGGCGCCGGCTCGCGCTTTCTCCCGGTGAAGGACTTCGACGAGCTCGCGCGGCGCGCCGACACCATCGCCCTGGCGGCCGCGCAGCGCGGGATGATCTGAGACGGAGGCTCAGTCGCAGGCGGTGATGCCGCTGCGGAAATCGGTGAGCAGCTGCGGGCCGCGCAGCTTGAAGTACTTCCAGTCGTGCGCCGCCGGATCGGCGACCGGCAGCTTCACGCGCTCCACCGTGTACCCCTGCCCGGTGAGCGCCGCCGCCATGTTGTCGACGTCGTAGACGTTGTCGGCGGCCTGGTCCGACGAGTCGAGGAAGAAGCGGACGTCGATCTTCGGGCTCGTCGTCGCGGCGCGCGTGACGAGCGCGCTGTCGCTCCACCAGTACGAGGCGCTCTGCGCGCCGACCCAGCCCCACTCCGACGGCCTCTCGAACGCGGCGAACGTCGCGATGAGGCCGCCGTACGAGGCGCCGGAGAGGCCGCGCGCGGCGGGGAGGCTGCACGTGCGGTACGCGGTGCGGATGGCCGGCCAGAGATCGCTTGCGAGGAAGTCGACGTACGCGGCGCCCTTCGTGCCGGTGCCGAACGTGTACTCGGCGCTGCGCTCGTCGATGCCGCCTGGCGCGAGCTCCGCGAAGACGAGGACCGCCGAGAGCGCGGGATCGGCCGCATACAGCGCGTCGGCGACGCCCGGGTAGTCCCCGCGCGTGACGGTCTCGTTGCCGTCCTGGAAGAGGATCGTCGGGAGCTTGCCGCACGTTCCGTCGTCGTACTTCGCGGGGAAGTACACGAGGACGCGGCGGTCGTTCGCGAGCTGCGTCGCGTGCACCGTGCCGTGGATGGTGAGCCGTCCCCGCGTCATCGGCAGCGCGGCGGGGTGGACGACCGCGTTCAGCTGGCCGGCGTTGAACGCGCCCATGCCGCCTCGCGCGATGCCGTCCCACACGACGTTCCGGGCGAGGCGGTCCTCCGCGATGCCGCTGTCCTCGGCGCCGTCGAGGAGCTTGTAGGTCGCGCTCGTGGTGCGCGGGATGGTCTTCTGGTCGGCGACCCAGAGGTCGGTGCCCGCGACCTGTGTCATGGGGTAGCCCTTGGTCTTGTCGAAGCCCGAGAACGAGCCGACCACCGACCACGACCCGTTCGCGGGGGCGCCGCGCACGACGAAGATCGCGCGACCGGTGGCGGGATCCTCGAGCGGCGTGCCGCCCTTCGCCGCGACGTCGGCGAGGAAGGCGTCGACGCGGGCGGCCCGCGCCTCCGGGCCGAGCGCCGCCAGGTCGGTGACGAGGGCGTCGTACAGGGAGGCAGGCGCGGTCACTGCATCGGCGCCGCGCGTGCACGGCGCAGGCGGAACGTAGGGCCCTGCGTCGTCGCCGCGGTCTGGCCCGCCGCCGTCGCCCGTGCCGCCTTCGAGGGCGCCGCCGCCGGGTCCGCCGCTCGATCCTGCGCCGCCGCCATCGAGGGCGCTGTCGCCCGTCCCGGCCGCGTCGGTGCCGCACGCCGCGAGGGCGCCGAGGCCCGCGAGCAGCACGATGACGATCGACGGGAGGGCCGCGGACTTCATCATGCCGGGAGGATAGCGGTTTCTCTCCCCCTCGGCCGCGGGCCATGGTGTAGCCTCGCTGGCGGTTTCCCGTGCAGTTCGAGGTCGTCCACGAGTTCGATATTCCCCTCGACGCCCTGGAGCTCGCGGTGATCTCGCCGCACCTCTTCCAGGACCTGTCGAAGCGGCTGCACAGCATCGAGAGCGTGACCCAGAAGGAGCACGTCCTCACCGAGACGCGGCTCGAGCGGCTCTGGAGCTACCGGGCGAACGTGAAGATCCCGGCCTTCGCCACGAAGTACGTGACGCCCGAGATGTGCGCGTGGGACGAGAAGTCGACCTACGACATCCGGCGCCACGTCTCGGAGTGGTCGATCATCCCGCACGTGAAGCCGGAGTGGCGGAAGCTCTTCGTGGCGCGCGGCACCTATACGCTCTCGCAGCTCGGCTCGGGCCGCACGCGGCGCACCGTGGCGGCGAGCCTCGAGCTGCACGTGCCGCTCGTCCGCGGCGTCGCCGAGAAGCTGATCGTCAGCGAGGTTCGCAAGATGTTCGACGCCGAGGCCGAGACGTTGCGCGAGCTCGCGACCCTCGTGTGAGGCCGGAGACGGAGGGTTCGTGAGGAAGACGAAGCACGCGGTCGGTGGTCTGCTGGCGTTCGGCGCCGTCGCCGTCGTGACGAGCGGTCGTGCACGCGCCGACGAGGCCTTCCCGGGCCGCGCCGAGCGCTTGCTGTCGCCGGGCCGGAGCATCGCCGCCGAGGATTCGGCGGAGGCCATGGTGCTCAACCCGGCGAACCTCGCCAACCTGCCCGGCCGCGAGCTGCGGTGGACGGGCGTGCGGTGCCCCGACACGCGGCGGGTCGCCTGCGGTCATGCGCTCGACGCGGTCACGCCGGTCCTGTGGGGGCTGTCCACCGGGCTACGCGTCGACTGGATCATGCCGCCCGAGGGCACCCAGGGCGCACGGTTTCCCTTCAACCGCGGGGACTACGCGTGGATCACGTGGGGCGTCGGCTACAAGCTGTCCGAGCGCATCCAGCTCGGCGGCTCGGTGCAGCGGTCGTACTCGTCCAATCCCTACGTCTCGGGGCTGTGGGGCGTCACGGCGGCGCTGAATTACCGGCCGAGCACGCGCTTCGCCTTCGCGGCCGTCGCGAACGATTTCAACGGGCCGAGCACGCAGCGGCTGCCGCCGAACGGCTATCCGGTGCTGGACCGCCAGTTCGCGCTCGGCGTGGCGTTCCGGCCCTGGGGTACGCGCGCGGTGGAGCTCGACGTCGAGGGCAAGTACTACGACGTGCTCGATGACCTCCGCCCGCGGGCGGTGCTCGGCATCGACATTCCCGGGGTGGGCCGGATCCGTGGTGACCTCGAGGTCGCGCACGTCGACAACGACTCGCGGCGCGGCGTGCAGGCGTCGGCGGGCGCCGAGATCTACTTCAACGGCTTCTCGGCGGGCGGCGGCGCCATCTTCGGCAGCGCGCTCGGTCGCGACAGCGCGGTCGCCGAGTACGCGACGGCCTCGATCTCGTCGTACCTGAGCCCCGGGGTGCCCCGCAACGAGCGCGCGGTGAGCCTGCGCATCGAGGAGACGCCCGGCACGCGCAGCCACGTGCACCTGCTCGAGCGCCTGTGGCGCATCGCCGAGGACAAGGAGATCGCCGCGGTCACGCTCGTCATCAAGAGCGAGCCGGCCGCCACGTACGCGCACGCCGAGGAGCTCGCCGACGCGTTCCGCGTGCTGAAATCGCGCGGCAAGAAGGTGGTGTGCTCGTTCGAGGACGCTGGCGCGAAGGCGCTCTACGCGTGCGCCAGCGCCTCGCGGATCGTCGTGAACCCGGCGGGCGGCGTGCGCTTCTCGGGCATCAAGACGACGCACATGTATCTCGCCGGTCTGCTGTCCAAGATCGGCGTGAAGGCCGAGTTCGTGCGCATCGGCGCGCACAAGTCGGCGCCCGAGCAGTTCATGAACGAGCGCGCCAGCGACACGGCGCGGGCCGACCAGGAAGACCTGCTGCGCCAGCACGAGGCCGTGTTCGCGCGGAACCTGCAGCTCTATCGCGGCATCCCGGAGGGCTCGTTCCGCGAGCTGTCGGACAAGGGGCCGTTCATCGCGAGCGAGGCGAAGGACGCCCGCCTGGTCGACGGGTACGCCTTCGACGACGAGCTCGAGCGCGTGACGCGCGAGGTGGTCGGCCGCAAGGTGAGCCTCGCGAAGGACCATGCGGAGACGCGTGCCGCGAAGACCTTCGGCGTGCGGCCGCGGCTCGGGCTGCTCTACATCGACGGCGACATCATCGACGGTCGTTCGCAGGCCGTGCCGCTCCTCGGAACGAAGCTGGTCGGCTCCTACACGATCGTCGACTCGATCAAGCGGCTCGCCGACGACGACGGCATCAAGGCGGTCGTGCTGCGCATCGAGAGCCCCGGCGGATCGTCGATGGCCTCCGACGTGATGTGGCGCGAGCTCGTGAAGCTCGGCGAGAAGAAGCCGCTCATCGTCTCGATGGGCAGCATCGCGGCGAGCGGCGGTTACTACGTCGCGGCGCCCGGGAAACGCATCTTCGCGCTGCCGCTGACCATCACCGGGTCGATCGGCATCTTCTACGGCAAGGCGGACGTGAGCGAGCTGCTCGGGAAGCTGGGCGTCAGCATCGAGGTCCGGAAGACCAACCCGCGCGCCGACGCCGAGTCCTTCTACCGCGGCTTCACCGACGAGGAGCGCGTCGAGCTGCGCCACAAGGTGGGCCAGTTCTACGACGTGTTCCTAGATCGCGTGTCGCAGGGTCGACACATGTCCAAGGAGGACGTGGACGCGGTCGGGCAGGGCCGCGTGTGGGCGGGCCAGCAGGCGCTCGAGCACAAGCTCGTCGACGAGATGGGCGGCCTTCGCAATGCGCTCGATTATGCGCGGGCGCAGGGGCACCTGCCGGCGGACGCGCCGATCGAGGAGTATCCGCCGATCGAGAAATCGCTCCTCGACTACGCGCTCGGCGTCGTCGGCCTCAAGGCGGGCAGCACGCTTCCGGTGGCGGGCCTCCCGGTGCAGGTGAAGGAGGTCCTCCGCAGCGTGGCTCCGCTCGCCGCGTGGGGCGACGGCAAGGCCATGGCGCGCATGGAGTGGGTCCCGCTCGAGGACACGCTGGGCGTCGACGACGACGACTGACCCGGCAAAAGTCGTTCGGATCCCTGCCGGATGCGGCGCGCCCCGGGGCGGGCGGGGCGGCAAAAGTCGTTCGGATCCCTGCCGGATGCCCCGCGCCGCGCCGCGGGGTGGGCGGGCCGGCAAAGGTCGTTCGGATCCCTGCCGGATGCGCCGCGCCGCGGGGGTCCCGCGGTGCCAAAAGTCGTTCGGATCCCTGCCGGATGCTCCGCGCGGGCGGCCGAGCGGCTTCCACGACGCGGGGACCGTGAGGGATCCGAACGAGTTTGGGGCCGTCGGCCACGGCGCGGGGCGCGGGGACCGTGAGGGATCCGAACGAGTTTGGGGTCGTCGGGGACGGCGGGGGACGCGGTGACCGTGAGGGATCCGAACGAGTTTGGGGCGGTCGGCCACGGCGGGGGCCGCGGTGACCGTGAGGGATCCGAACGAGTTACGGCCGGCCCGCTCACCGCACCACCGCGCGAGGCGACGGTCACGCAGGAACGAGGGCGCGACCACGTTCCCGAGGCCCTGCCCAGCGCGCCGCCGGCTACGCGGCCCTCAGCGTGATCAGCGCCAGCTCCGGCGCAGCGCCCAGCCGGAAGGGCGGGCCCGTCGTGCCCATCCCCGGATGAACGTACAGCGTCGAGTCCCCGTCCTTGTACACGCCCACGTGATAGCGGTGCGCCAGCTTCGAGGCGTTGATCCAGCGTGCCAGGAAGGGCATCGCGACCTGGCCGCCGTGCGTGTGGCCGCTCAGGACGAGCTCGACGTTCCGCTTCACGGCCTGCGGGAACCGGTCGGGATCGTGGGCGAGCAGCACGGTCGGCATCCCCGCCGGCCGGTCCTCGAGTGACTTCTCGAGGTTCGCGCGCTGCGTCCAGGTGTCGTCCATCCCCGCGAGGAAGAACCGCGCGCCGCCGCGCTCGATGACGACGCCCTCGTTGCGGAGCACGTGCGCGCCGCGACCGCGGAGCAGCGTGACCAGCGGCTCGCCGTGCCCGAAGTAGTCGTGGTTGCCCATGATGACGTAGGTGCCGTGCTCGGCCCGCAGCGCGCCGACGATCGAGGCGATGTCCTCGTGGAAGGCGACGCCGCTCGTCACCATGTCGCCGGTGACCACGACGAGATCGGGCTTCGCGGCGTTCGACGCCCGCGCCCAGCGCTGCCCCCACCACACGGGAGTGAACGCGCCGATGTGAAGATCGGAGAGCTGCGCGATGACGAAGCCGTCGAGCTCCTTCGGCAGCCCGCGCACCGGGATGTCGACGGGCCGCGTGACGAAGAACCACCGGCGCAGCGAGACGCCGTAACCGCACACGACGAGCCCGCTCGCGTACGTCCACATGAAGAACGACGGCGAAGGGCCGACCGGCGCCCCGCGGATCGCGTCGACGATCGGCTCGAGCACGACGTACACGATCGACGGGATCAACATGTAGAGGCACGTGCACCAGTGCCAGAAGTACGGAAGATCCACGAGCCACGTCTGCCACCACGGCCGGTGCCAGTCCTCCGCGAGATGGTCGGCGCGGCCCACCGAGAGGAACACCCCCGCCGCCGCGAGCACGACGCCGGCCGCCCACGCGGGACCCCACGTGAGCCCCGCGAACCGATGCAGCGTCCCCGCCGCGACCACCGCGAACGGAACGTGCATCGCGAACGTGATGCCGAGCACGATGCGCCTGAACCTCGACATGCGCGCTCTAGCCATGATGTGCCGGAAAACCGTGTACTACGCGATCCGGCCTTCCACCACCGCTCCGTCGTTCCCGACCGCTCGCACGACCCGGGACTGCGCCCACAGCGCGATCATGCTGGACCCGAGCCCCATGTCGCCGCTCATGCGAACCCAGCCGGGGGCGCCCGCCGCCGCGCGCCGCAGGAGCCGCGCCTGCGCAGAGCCGGCCCAGGCCTGTCCGTCCTCGGTCGTGGCGAGCGAGAGGAGATCGCGCGTCGTCTGCACGGCCTCGAGCTGCGGCTCGAGCTTCGCCGTCAAGGAGAGCGCGTGCCCGCCGACGCCCACCGTGACGGCCCCGCCGTTCGGCAGCGGCGCGATCGACGTGAGGTGCCCGCGGCAGATGGGTCCGAGATGCTCGGTGATCCCGAGCTCGATGCGCTCGAGGGCGCCCCAGTCGCCGCACGCGACGAGCGCCCCCGAGGTGAGCCGCGTCACGCTGTGGAGCCGGCTCGTGCTGAGGGCGTCGCTCACGAGCGTGACGCGATCACCGGTCAGCTGCACCACGACGCCCGCGGTGGTGCCCGCAACGGCGCGCGCCGCAGTACCGCGGTAGGGCCGCTCGCCCACGAGCGTGGTGCTGCCCGACGGATCCGCGTACGCGCCGAGGAACGTGATCTCCGGATCCGGAACGCGCCACACGCTCGCCGAGCCGTTCGGCGCGAGTCGCGCGACGAGGCTCGACTCGCCGAACAACAGGATCCCGCCGTCGCTCATCCAGCGGACGCCCCGCAGCGCGGCCCGCGGCACGTGGGCGGGCAGGGTGACCTGCGACCAGCCACGCTCGAAGCGCAGGAGCCCTCCGTGCGTGATGGCGAGCGCCGCGTCGCCGGTCGAACGAAAGCTCACGCCGCGGAAGGATCCGGCGGCGCTCGTCGGCGGCTGGAGCACGCGCCACGACCACACGCCGGCGTTCGCCGCTGGCGCCGGAGGCGGCGCCGAGCCCTCGACCCGCGCCGTCGCGTCGAAGCCCGAGACCGCCGCGGGCGCCGGCTTGTCCTCGGCAGCGGCGCGGAGGGCGGGCTCGATCGCCTGGAAGAGGTCCATCACCGATTCGTGACGCGCCCCCGGATCCGCCGCGAACGCCCTCACGAGCTCGCGATCGAGCTGCTCGACCAGCGCCGCCTGTCGCTCGAGCTCGGGCGCGAGCGTGCTCCGGTTCTTCATCAGCGTGGGCCGCGGGCCGTTCAGGATGCGCGTCACGATGAGGAGCGGGTTCTCGCCCTCGACGAAGGGGAACGCCGGCTTGCCGGTCAGCATCTCGTAGACGACGGCGGCCAGCGAGAAGATGTCGGTGCGCGGCGACACGCGCTGGTTCCCCTGCTCGTACTGCTCGGGCGGAGCATAGCCGAGCGACGCGCCGGCGAGGGCGGCGGTGCGCTGGAGGTTCATCTCGACGAGCTTCACGAGGCCGAAGTCGGTGACCTTCGCGATCTCGGTGCCCGCCTCGGTCGCGAGAAGGATGTTCGACGGCTTGAGATCGCGATGCACGACCTTGTGCGCGTGCACCATGTCGAGCGCCTGCGCGATCTGCCTGACCAGCCGGCGCGTCCGCTCGGCCGGCAGGCCGCGGCCCTTCTGGTCGGCGAGCACCTTCTCGAGCGTCGTGCCGTCCACGTACTCGAGCACGGTGAACGGCAGGACGAGGGGCTCGGGGCCATGCGGCGACGGGACCTGCGCCACCGCGTGATCGTAGAACCGCACGATGTACGGGTTCGGTCGCCCCTGCGTCGAGAGCATGCGGAGCACCTGCGCCTCGCGCTCGAAGCGGTGGAGCGCCTCGGTCGCCACCACGTCGGGCCGCAGCACCTTCACGATCACGACGTGCCCCGACGGATCGTCCCAGTTCGCGCGGAACACCCAGCCCTGTCCGCCTTCGCCGATGCACTCGCGGAGGTGGTACGAGACCTCGCCCGAGCCGCGCAGCACCCGCCCGGCGAGCGAGTCGCGGAGCGAGACGAGCCGGGGATCGCGGGCCGTGCTCACGACCCGAAGGCTACAGGTTTCGCCACCCACTCTCCAGGGGTGAGCCGCCTCGTCAGGGCCGGGCGCCGCCGTCGCCGCGCGGCGAAGGGATCTCCTCGTTGGGCTTCGGCAGCCCGCGCCGCGGCGGCGGACCAGGCTCGGCCGTCGCACCGTGCGAGGCGCGGAGCTTCGACACGCGATCGATGGCGGCGGCGAGCGCGTCGGCCTGGGCGCTCGCGGTCACCCGGACGCGCACTCCCTCACGCTTCACCTCGATGGAGTCGAGCACCGGCCCGAGCCCGAGGAAGCGGAGCGTGAGCTCGCCCGACCACTCCTTCTTCTTCGCGACGAGCAGCGATTCGACGGCCGCGCAGCCCGGCTCGTCGTCGCACGCGAGCAGCGCCGATGCGTCCACGTTCTGTCCGGGGCCGCCGACGTGCAGCGCCAGGCCGACCGCGTTCACGCCGAGCACCCCGGCCATGATCGCGTTGCTCGCGTCGGGCGCATCCGTCTCGCTGCTCATCTCGCGCTTCAAGCGCTCGCGAAGCGGCGCGGGGAGGAGAGCGGTCACGAGCACGGTCGGCGCATGGAAGCCCTCGGCCGCGGTGAGCGCGGTGCGGAGCGCCACGTGCTCCTTCGCGTCGCGCAGGCTGGGCTGCGTGTGATCGGCGGCGCCGAGCATCGCGTCGAACCACGCGCCCTTGCCGACCACGAGCAGGCCGCCGCGCCCGTAGGCGAGCCGCGGCGTGAGCGCGCCGCCGATGGATCGATCGTCGAGCACCACGAAGCTGCCCGACTCGTGCGTCTCCGCCTTGCCGCCGCGCTTGTCGGCGAGCGCACGCGTGCACGTCTCGAGCTCGTCGCGCGTCACCTCGACCCGCGCGATCACCCCGAACGCGCCGCGCTCGCCGTCCTCCTCGGGCACCGTGACCGCGACCTTCTGGACGCGCGAGGTGGGATCGAACCCGCAGGCGGACGCCAGCGCGGGAACGCCGAGCATCTTGTTGGCGGGGCCCGCTGCGCCGTGCTCACCGAAGAGCGCCGCGTAGACGGGCGAGCGCCGGAGCTCCGTGACGTCGACCGTCGCCGCGATGAACGAGGCCCGCGGGATGGCGTCGTAGGGATCGCTGGGCGCGCTCTTCGCGAAGCCGGTCACGAGCTTGCCGACGCCGAACGCCGCCGCAGCGCCGACCACGCTCGCCGCCGCGATCCGCCCCCAACCCCAGCCGCCGCCCCCGTCTGCAGCCATCTCAGGTGCCTCCGTCGGCGCGCCGCTGCGGCGCCTGCAGCTCCGGGAGCTCCGGCTCGACGCGCCACGCCGCGCCTTCGCGGGCGCAGTGCACGGTCGCGCGTTCCTCGGGCCCGTCGCCCCGCACCTCGACGAACGCATCCTCGCCGTCGACCTTCGCGACCATGCCCTTCGGCCGGAACTTGAGGCCGAAGCGGCCCTCGGCGAGCATCTCGTACGGCTCGTAGCGACGGCCCTGGCCCTTGCTCGCCCGATCGGCGCGCTCCTTGAGGTTGGCGCGTGCATGCGGACCGAGGAGGCCGTACGCGTCGCGCATCGCGTGGGGATCCTCGGAGCCCGACTCCATCTTCTCGACGAACGTGCGGACTGCCCCCTCGGGCGTCGCGTCGGGCGCGGGGCGGCTGCAGCCGAGCGGCGCCACCGAGACCAGCGTGGCCATCACGAGGGCCCACGAGGGGAGCGGGGTCTGGCGCACGGCGGCAGTCTAGCCTGCCGGCTGCAGGAAACTGGCGTTAGCCGATCGCGAATTTTTACGATCCGATCCGTGAAGCAAACCGCTCCTTCGGTCGGACTCTCGTGGGCGGGCAAGACCGAGGCGCTCACGCCCGGGGCCGACTGGGCGACCGGCGGCCCGCCGACCCTCACGCATGAGGCCACGGAAGGGCGCGGAAAGCTCGTCCACGGCGACAACCGGCGGGCGCTCGCGGAGCTCGCGGGCGAGCTCGCCGGGAAGGTGACGCTCGCCTACCTCGATCCGCCCTTCCTCACCGGCCGCGCCTTCGAGGCGATCGTGAAGGATCCCGAGGTGAAGCCGCGCGATCGCAGCGGACCGCTGAAGGCACGGGCGAAGACCTTCGCGTTCGACGATCGCTGGTCCTCGCGGGCCGCGTACCTCGAGTCCATCGGCCAGCGGCTCGTCCTCCTGCGCGAGCTGCTCGCCCCGCACGGCTCGGTCGTCGTGCACGTCGACCCGAAGACGAGCCACTACGTGAAGGTCATGGGCGACGAGATCTTCGGCGAGGACGCCTTCGCGAGCGAGATCATCTGGCGCTATCGGCGCTGGCCGAGCAAGACGCCGAACTTCCAGCGCGTGCACGACGTGCTCCTGCGCTGGCGGAAGGATCCGGAGGTCAAGCCGCGCTTCAACCAGCCGTACGAGCCGCTTGCCGCCTCGACCGTCGCAACCTGGGGCACCAACAAGCAGCGCGCCGTCGTCGAGAAGGACGGTCGCCGCGCCCGCTCGTCGACCACCGAGGAGGTCTCGAAGGGCGTGCCGATGGGCGACGTCTGGGAGATCGGCGTGCTCGCGCCCGTGTCACGCGAGCGCACCGGGTACCCCTCGCAGAAGCCCGAGGCGCTCCTGGAGCGGCTGGTCCACGCCCTCAGCGACGAGGGCGACATCGTGCTCGACCCGTACGCCGGCAGCGGCACCACGCTCGCGGTTGCCGCCCGGCTCGGGCGAAAGTTCGTGGGCATCGACCAGAGCGAGGTCGCGCTCACCATCGCCAAGCGGCGGCTCGAGGACCTCGGCCTTCGCTTCACCACCGCCGACTACCTGGCGCCCGCGCGATCTGCATGATTGCCCTGATTCCCGCGGGACGAGTACGCTCGGCTCGGTCCTCCAGAGCCGCATGAATCAGAACGCCGCCCAGATCCGCTTCGTCGCCGTCGTCCTTGCCGTCGTGGCCGGGGCCGCCGCGTACGTGCTCCGCCTCCAGCCCGACGTCGCATGGCTGGTCGTGCTCGTCATCGCCGTGCTCGCGGTCGGCGCGGCGCTGATGGTGAGCGGCGGAGGCCCGGCCGTCGATCTCGCGCCGGCGATCGACGCCGTTCGCCGGGCGCGTCGTGGCGATCGTCCGAGCGCGCCGTCCGGGGCATCGGCGGACGTCGCGCGGCTCTTCGACGAGCTCGCGCGCATCGCCGACGACGAGGAGAAGCGCACCCGCGCCGCCAAGCAGATGCACGACGACCTTGAGTCGCTCGCGAAGAAGCTGGCCGAGGGGATCGGCAACCAGCTCTCCGCGGCGGACGACACCTCGCGGCTCATCAAGGAGATGGCCGGCGCCATGCGCGACTTCGCGCAGAGCGTCGAGGCGCTCACCGAGAATGCCGAGGAGTCGAGCTCCTCGATCCTCGAGCTCACCGCGACGAGCTCCGAGGTCGCCGACAACCTGGGCGAGCTCGCGAACAGCGTGCGCGAGACGGTCAGCTCCATCGAGGAGATGGCGTACTCCATCAAGGAGGTCGCCAAGAACGTCGACGCGCTCTCGCTCACCGCCGAAGAGACCAGCTCGTCGATGAACGAGATGGACGTCTCGATCGACCAGGTGCAGTCGAATGCCAACGAGACGGCCCGCCTCTCCGAGGAGGTCGCGCTCGACGCCGAGAAGGGTGCCGAGGCCATCCTCAAGACGATCAGCGAGATCTACCGCATCAAGGAGAGTTCGCAGGACGCGGTCACGGCGATCAGCACGCTCGGAACGCGCATCGACGCGATCGGTCAGATCGTCAACGTGATCGACGACGTCGCCGAGCAGACGAACCTGCTCGCGCTGAACGCCGCCATCATCGCCGCGCAGGCGGGTGAGCAGGGCAAGGGCTTCGCGGTCGTCGCCGACGAGATCAAGGATCTCGCCGAGCGCGCGGGCGCGAGCACGCGCGAGATCACGGACCTCATCAAGACCGTCCAGGGCGAGAGCAAGAACGCCATCACCGCGGTCGAGCGCGGCGCGCACAACGTCGATCGCGGCGTCGAGGTCTCGAACGAGGCCGAGCGGGCGCTCAAGAAGATCCTCGAGTCGAGCCAGAAGTCGACCAACATGGTGCGCGCCATCGCGCGCGCCACGGTCGAGCAGGCCATAGGCTCGAAGCAGGTTACGGACGCCATCGGACGCATCGCCGAGACGGTGCAGCAGATCGCGGCCGCCACCGCGCAGCAGGCCCGCGGCTCCGAGCTGATCATGAAGAGCGCCGAGAAGATGCGCCTCATCACGCAGCACGTGGAGCGCAGCGCGCAGGAGCAGGCGAAGGGCGGCCGTCAGATGACGGGCGCGATCGAGGACATCTCCG
>JAQBQL010000025.1 GCA_028287035.1 Labilithrix sp.
CGAGCAAGCCGCCGAGCCCCACGCCGACCCCGCGAGCGGTTCGTTCGCCGCGGCCGCGCGCTGCGGGCGGCGCCGGCGCGAGCGGCAGCCCGGCCACGCGACCCGGCGGCCAGCGCCCCATCGACACGAGCTTCCCCAAGTGAGCGTGAACGTGCGTCGCGCATCGTCTCTCTCGGCGTTCCTCGCCCTCACGCTGCTCGTGAGCCGGCCGGCGCTCGCGCAGTCCGCCGGCGGCTCGCCGTCGGCCGCTGCGAACGCCGAGGCGGAGGTGCACTTCAAACGCGGCGTGTCGCTCTACCAGGAGTCCGACTTCCGCGGCGCGGTCGTCGAGTTCCGGCGCGCGTACGAGCTCGGTCGCAACTGGCGCCTCCTCTACAACGTCGGTCAGGCCGAGTACCAGAGCCACGAGTACGCGGCGGCGCTCGCCTCGTTCGAGACGTTTCTCCGCGAGGGCGGCGAGCGCATCCCGAGGACGCGCCGCGCCGAGCTCGAGCAGGAGCTCGTGCGGCTCCGCATGCGCGTCGGCAAGCTCACGATCCGCGCCAGCGTGCCGGGCTCGCTCGTCTTCATCGACGACGAGCCCGCCGGTGCGGTGCCGGTGACGCGCAGCGTTTCGGTCGGCGGAAAGCGCATCGTCGTCAAGCACGACGGCTACCAGCCGTGGGTCCGGAACGTCGAGGTCGCGAGCGGCGACGACCTCCTGTTCGAGGCGACGCTCGAGCCCTTCGCGGGCGCGGCGCCGGTCCCGAGCGCAGCCTCCGTCGCGCCGCTTCCGCCCTCGCCGGAGTATGCGTCCGCGCCTCCGCAGGCGACGGGCCATCGCTTCCCCTGGGAGCCGTGGGCGATCACCGGCGGCCTCGCCGTTGCCACGGTCGCGACGGGCATCCTCGCGCTCACCGCCTCCTCGAAGCTCGCGAGCGAGAAGAACCGGTTCGACGTCACCGACGACGAGCTCGCGTCCGCCTCCTCGCGCGTGAAGACGTTCGCGGTGCTCTCCGACGTGTTCCTCGTCGGCACCGCGGTTGCAGCCGGCGCGTCGCTCTACTTCACGCTGAAGCCCACGGCGCCGTTCAGCGCGGGCCTCCGCTTCACGCCGAGCGCCTCGGGCGGCACCCTCTCGGGGCGCTTCTGATGCGGCCGCTGCGCCTCGCCGCGGGTCTCCTTGCCACGCTCGTCGCCGCCTGCTCGCTCCTCGTGGAGGCGTCACCGGCGCAGTGCAAGGTCGACGCCGACTGCTACACGCGCGGAGGCGAGTTCGCCGAAGCGGTGTGTCTCCACGATCGCTGCATCGCGCCCGACGGCGGCGGCGTGGACGCGGGGCTGTGCACGACCAACAAGGAATGCACGGCGAAGCTCGGCGCGCCCTCGCTCTGCCGCTCCACCGACCACGTCTGCGTCCGGCTGCTCTCGCCCGAGTGCCAGACGCTCGACGGCGACACGCAGGACGACGACGCGATCATCTTCGGCGCGCTCAACTCGATCTCCGGCCCCAACGGGACGTCCGGCGTCGCCCGGCAGAATGCCGGGGACCTCGCGCTCGGCGAGATCAAGGTGAGCGTCGGCGGCATCCGCGCGTCGGCCGGCGGCAAGTCGCGCCCGCTCGCCTTCGTGCAGTGCGACGACGCCGCCGACTCGCTGACCCCGGCGCGTCACCTCGTGGAAGACCTGCGGCTGCCCGCGATCGTCGGCGTGGCGTCGAGCTCGCGCGTCATCGACGTCGCCACCAAGGTGACCATCCCCAACGGCGTCCTCCTCATCACCCCGGTCGCGACGAGCCCGGCCATCACCTCGCTCGCCGACAACGGGCTCCTCTGGCGCACGTCCCCGAGCGACGTCGTGCAGGCGATCGCCCTGAACGATCAGCTCGTGGCGCTCGAGGCCAAGTACCGCGTCGACAACGCGGTGCCGGCCGCGACGAAGATCCGGATCGCCATCGTCTACATCAACGAGTCGTACGGGCTCGGTCTCTACGAGGCGGTCACACGCGACGGGAAGATCAACGGCAAGCCCATCGGCGATCCATCGAACAGCGGGCTCGTCACCGCCCTCTCGTACCCGCCGTCACCCACCGACCTCGCGGCGCAGGTCTCGAACCTGCTCGACCAGCCGCTGCGGCCGAACATCGTCGTCGCGTTCGGGTCGGCGGAGATCATCACGAAGCTCGTCCCGCCGCTCGAGGCGGGCTGGGGCTCGGGCGCGCCGCGGCCGCTCTACCTCTTCTCGGATGCGGTCCAGAAGACCGAGCTGCTCGATCTCGTCAGCAGCAACAACGCGCTCCGCAAGCGGATCCGCGGCACCGTCCCCGCCGCGCCGCGCTCCTCGAGCACGTTCCAGAGCTTCATCGGCAAGTACGAGGGCACCTACGGCGGTCCGGCGCCGTCCGTCTTCGGCATGGCCGGCACGTACGACTCGGTCTTCCTGCTCGGGTACCTGGTCGGCGCCGCCGGCGAGCGTCCGATCACCGGCGCGGAGCTCGCGAAGGGCTTCGCGCGCCTCGTCTCGGGCGCGAAGATCGAGGCGGGCGGCACGAAGATGAACGCCGGCCTCGCGGCGCTCACCGCGCCGGGCTCGGTCGACTTCGAGGGGGCGTCGGGCCCGCTCGACTTCGACCTCATGACGGGCGAGGCGCCCTCGAACGTCGACGTGTGGTGCATCGACGCGCCCGCGCCGGGCAAGCCCGCGTTCATGCCGTCCGGGCGCCTCTACGATGCGACGGCCGGCGCGGTCACGGGCACGTTCAACGTCCCCGCATGCCACGCCGGAGCCGCCGACTGAGCCGGCGGCCCCGCACGTGGCGCGCTCCGGCCTAGCGGCCAGCCTTTCGCTGCTGCTCCTGGTTCTGTTCGAGCTCCATCTCCTCGAGCGCCGCCGCGAGCTCGTCCTGCTCGTTGCGGTTGACGACCGGCGTGCTCGCCGCGCGCGTGTCGGGAGCAGGAGCCTCGACGCGCTTCGGCGTCTCGGCGCGCACCTGCGGCGCCTCCTCGGGAGGAAGCATGCCCATCTTGCGCTTGAGCGCCGCGAGGTCCTCGTCGGCTCCGGCCCCGCGCTCGAGGCTCTGGAACTTCGAGGCGAGCACGTCGCCCGTGTACTCCTCCTGCAGATCGGCGGCGGCCTCGGCCTCGGCCTCGAGCTGGTCGATCTTGCCAGCCATGCGGTCGAACGTCTCGAAGGCGCTCTGATCCTTGAGACCGTGCATGGTCTCCTGGATCGCCTTCTGCGCCTCCGCGCGCTTCTTGCGTGCGACGAGGACGTTCTTCTTCCGCTTCGCCTCCTCGATCTTGTCGTTCAGCATCCGAAGAGCCTTCTTCAGCTGATCGACCGCGGTCTTCTGCTTCTGCCACTGATCCTTGTAGGTCTCGGCGAGAGCGTCGTGCTCCTTCTTGCGGGCGAGCGCCTCCTTCGCGAGCTCCTCGTTGCCCGCGCGGAGCGCCATCATCGCGCGGCGCTCCCACTCGGCGGCGTGCGCCATCTCCTGCTCGAACTGCTTGGCGAGGCGCTTCTCGTCGGCGATCGAGGAAGCGACCTGCTTCTTCGCCTCGACGAGCTGGTTGTTCATGTCCAGGACGACCTGGATCAGCATCTTCTCGGGGTCTTCCGACTTGCTGATCAGGTCGTTGAGGTTCGATTTGATGAGCTGCGCGAGGCGACTGAAGATGCCCATGGTCAGGAGTTCCTCTTGGAGAGCTCGGCGAGCTTGGCAACCTGCTGGGCGAGCGTGACGTCGATCTCGTCAAGCGCGGCGGCGAGCTCGTTGTAGTCGAGGTTCTCGAGCTCGAGGGCGCTGGCGAGGACGATCTTGCCGTCCTCGAGGCCGAAGCTGATGTGCACGAGCGACTTCGCGTTGATCGTGAGGAGCTTCTCGTAGAGCTCGCCGTTCTGGGCGGGGCCCCCGGCGATGTCGCCGACGTGCACGCGCAGCACCACGAGCGGCGGGTCGACCCGGAGCGCGGTGGGAGGCATGTTGTCGCCGCCGTGGACGAGGAAGGTGCTGGGCTGATCGTCGACGTGGGTGAAACGCCGGCTCATCTTCTCGAGGTAGGCCTCGACGTCTTGGACACTACGCATGGTCGGGAGTGGTCTCCGGCGGCAGAACGCTGTGGTGAAGGACAAAACTCCTGCGGATCACGTGGCCGAGCGGGAGCCCGGGGAAGCTAACCACGCGATCGCACCGGCCAATGGCTGGCGAGCGTAGAGGGAAGGGGCCTTCCCGATCAACCGAACTTCCGGCCTTGCGGAGGAGGCAGAATGTCGTGCTACGCTCGGTTCGATGGCATCCGAGCCCGGCCTCACGCCGGGATCGATAATCGGCGGGGTCTACAAGATCCGTCGGATGATCGGTCAGGGCGGAATGGGTGAGGTGTACGCGGCGGAGGGCCGTGGCGGCGAGAAAGTCGCGCTCAAGATCCTCCACGAGCGCGCCGCCCAGGACCCGGACCTCGTCGCGCGTTTCAACCGCGAGGCGAACATCGCCAAGCAGATCCAGTCGCCCTTCGTCGCCGCCATCCTGGGCGCCGGCAAGGAGAAGGACGGGCGCCTCTGGATTGCCTTCGAGCGCCTCGTAGGCGAGGGGCTCGACGAGCGCCTCCGCCGCGAGCAGTACCTCTCGTTTGCCGAGGTCGCGCCCATCGTCGAGGACGCGCTCCAGGGGCTCAGCGCCGCACACAACGCCCACGTCGTTCATCGGGACATCAAGCCGGCGAACCTCTTCATCGAGAAGCGGAAGCTCACCCCCGAGGAGCTCTCGCAGGGCGACCACGAGGAGCGGACGCGCATCCTCGACTTCGGCGTCTCCAAGATGAAGCAAGGCGCATCGCGGCGGAGCGAGCCCTCGCTCACCGCGTTCGACGCGACGCTCGGGAGCTTCGCCTACATGGCGCCGGAGCAGGTGCGCGGGTCGGCCCGGGTCGACGAGCGCGCGGATCTCTATGCGCTCGGCGCAGTGGCGTTCCGGGCGCTCACCGGGCGGCTTCCGTTCGAGGGGTCGAATGCGCTGACGCTCATCGCGCTGAAGCTCGATCGCGACCCGCCGACGCTCGCGCAGACGACCGGGGACACCTGGCCGGCGGCGATCGAGCGCTTTCTCTCGAAGATCATGTCCCGCGAGCGCGAGAAGCGCTTCGGGTCCGCGCTCGACGGGCTCGAGGCGTGGCGGAAGGTGTGCCGCGTCATGGGCAACGCGCGCCGCCGCCAGCCCGCTCCGCCGCCGAGCTTCTCGTCGCGAGACGTGGACGATCAGACCGAGGTGACCGCCGCCTCGTACACCGACGTCGGCCCGGGCAGCTTCAGCGGCCTTCCGCCTCGGCGTCGATAGAGGCGCGCCGCTAGCGGCAGGCCGGGCTGTCGACCGCGATGTTCTCGCACGACGTGCCGCTCGTGACCGCCTGCCGGAGATAGAAGAGCCGGCAGTTGAGCGTGTCGCCGGCGTCGGGGCCGAGCGCGCCCTCGCCGCCGCCGTCCACCCCGCCGTCGCGGTAGCCGAAGCCGACGCAGGCGGTCTGGCAATCCGGGTAGCTCGCGTACGGCGGGGGTCCGCCGTCGCTGCCGGCGCCGCACGCGCTCATGGCGAGCGCGCAGAAGATCGGGCATCGGTCGCCGCACACGCCGCCGCCGTACGGGCCGGCGGCCGCGCAGTAGGTCGCGTCGGTGCGCGCCGGGCTCCCCGCGTAGAACGCGCGGCAGGCCACGCTGTCCCCCGCGCTCTCACCGGTCATGCCCGCCGGCAGCAGCCCGCAGAAGGCGAGGCACTCGTCGCGGGACGTGTACTGCGCGCTTCCCTCGGTGCAGCTCGCCTGGACGGTGTCGCAGTAGGCGCTGCACTCGGGCCCTTCGGGCGGGGCCGCGGCATCGGCCGTTCCTCCGTCCGGAGGGTCGACGTAGCCGCTGTCACGATGCGTCCCGGCCGCGTCGGCGTCGCCGCCGAGCCGGCTCTCGGCCGCGGTGGTCGTGCAGCCGGACGCGCTCGCCCCGACCCAGCAGGCGCCGAGCAGCACGACCGAGAGACAGAGGGCGGCGCGCGCGCGTCTGGCGGCGACCGACCGGTACAGCGAAGGAAAGCGGCGCATGGCCTCTCGAGCTGCCGAGAAAAAGAAGCGGGTTCTGGAACCCCCGAAAGATGCTCCCACTAGCCTAGCGGGTGCGGGCGAAGCGAGCAAAGTCGCGTCCCGAAAGCGGCCGCCGCCGCGACGCAACTCTCATTCCTCTTGCCGGGGACGGCTGCCGCCGTGTTAAAAGGGTCTCGTGGATGCCACAGTCGTCGCGAAGGGTCGGCTGGAAGTGCGCGGCGGGACTCTCAAGGTCAGCCGGGGACAGGCCAACAAGCAGACCCTCGAAGTCGGTCCCGAGACCCAGGTCGTCGGACGCAATGAAGCCTGCGACATCGTTCTCGATGATCGCAAGGTGAGCGCCGTGCACATGGAGCTCGTCGCGACCGAGCGCGGCGTCCGCGTCCGCGACCTCGGCTCGCGCAACGGCACCTTCATCGGAGACACCCGCATCGGCGAGGTCTACCTGATGAAGCCCACCACCATCACGGTGGGCGAGTCGTCCCTCTCGTTCGAGCCGACGCAGCCCGAGCAGGTCGACATCCCGGAGGTCGCCCAGTTCGGTCCGCTCGTCGGCGTGAGCCAGGGCATGCGCGCCGTGTTCGAGCGCTGCCGCAAGGCCGCGCCCACCGACCTCACCGTCCTCATCCTGGGCGAGACCGGTTGCGGCAAGGAGCTCGTCGCGGCGGCCATCCACCAGGCCAGCTCGCGCGCCAACAAGCCGTTCGTCGTCGTCGACTGCGGATCGATCCCGCCGACCCTCGCCGAGAGCGCGCTGTTCGGTCACGAGCGCGGCGCCTTCACGGGCGCCGTCGACAAGCGCATCTCGCCCTTCGTCGAGGCCGACGGCGGCACGATCTTCCTGGACGAGCTCGGCGAGCTCCCGGTCGACGTGCAGCCGAAGCTCCTCCGCGCGCTCGCCGAGCAGCGCATCAAGTCGGTCGGCTCGAACGCGTACCGCCCCGTCAACGTCCGCGTCATCGCGGCGACCCGTCGTGACCTCGTCCGCGAGGTCAACGCCGGCACCTTCCGGAGCGACTTGTACTTCCGCGTCGCGCAGCTCCGCATCGAGCTGCCCGCGCTCCGCGAGCGTACCGAGGACATCCCGGCGCTCGTCCGCAAGATGATCACCGACCTCGGCGATCCCGGCGCGTACAACCGCATCACGAACGACTCGCTCGAGCGCCTGATGCGCCACGACTGGCCGGGCAACGTTCGCGAGCTCCGCAACGTCATCGCGGTCGCGCTCGCCTTCGGCAAGGACGGCGCAATCGACCTCGCGTCCCACCTCGCCCCGATGTCCTCGGCGGCGAGCGAGTCCACGCCGACCCGCGGCCGCACCTTCCAGGACGCGAAGCGCGAGGTCCTCGCCCGCTTCGAGCGCGAGTACTTCACGGCGCTCTACGCCGAGTGCAGCGGCAACGTCAGCGAGATCGGCCGCCGCGCCGCGATGGAGCGCGCGCACGTGCGCGGCTACCTGCGACGGCACGGCATCGGCGATCCGAAGAAGTCGCAGGACTGACCGCGCGCGTCCCTCCGCGGACGCGCCCCTGGACTCCGCCGCGGCGCGGCCTTACCCCTTAGCCGCCCGTGAACCGTCTTCTCACCCGCGCCATCTGGTTGTCTGCGGTCGCGCTGCTCTCGCTGGCAGCGGCGCGGCTCGTCGCGCACGACCCGCGCGCGCTCGCCGCGGTGGCGCTGCTCGTCATCGGCTTCGGGATCCCGGCGCTCCTGGCGCGCCGGCGCATGCGGCGCCTCCTCGTCTCGGGCGACGTGCCGGGCATCCTCGGCAGCTGGCAGGGCTCGCTCCGCCGCGTCACGTACCCCGAGACCATGGCGCCGCTGATGACCGCCACTGCGTACGCGGCGTACGGCTTCATCGACAAGGCCCGCTTCGCGCTCTCGCGCGCCGCCCGCGGGCCGGCCTGGGACGCCGCGGTCGAGCAGCGGCTCTTCGTCGAGGCGCTGCTCGACGTCTACGAGGGTGAACGCGAGCAGGCGATCTCGAAGGCCGAGGAGCTCGAGCACCTTCCGCTCCCGCCCGCGGGGTTCCGCATGAGGCGGAAGGTTGCGCTTCTCCGGCAAGGGATCGCCGCGATGGCGCGAGCCTTCGCGCACGAGAGCCGCCGCGAGGACGAGCGCCTGCTCCTCCGCGTGTCCCGCTCGTCGCCGCTCGTCCACTGGGCGATGCGCTACGCCCAGGCGGTCGTGCTGGTCGACCGCGGTCAGAAGAGCGACGCGCTCGCCCTCATCGCGAGCGCTCCTTCGTGGCCGCAGGACAGCGCGTTCCAGGCCTTCCACGCCGAGCTCCAGGCGACCGCCGCCACCTGAACGTGAGGCTCGGATCAGGGGTGGGCACGCCGCAACCCAGTACCGTCACGGCCGCGCTTTCGGCTAAGGTCCGCTCGTGACGCAGACGCCGGGAGCCTCCACGACGTCCCGCTCCGCGCCCGTCGCGCGGGCCGAGGCGCGCCCCCGCGTCCTCTACGCCGACGACGAGGAGGACGTGCGCGAGGTGTTCGCGTCGATCTTCGGCGAGGACTTCGACGTCACCTGCGTCGACGGCGGACCGTCCGCGCTCGCCGCCCTCGCGGCGCGCGAGTTCGACGTGCTCGTGAGCGACATGCGCATGCGGCCGATGAACGGCTCGGCGCTGCTCGCGAAGGCGTACGAGGCTCATCCCGACACCCAGCGCATCCTGCTGACCGGCTTCAGCGACCACGACGACCTCGCGGACGCTGTGAACCACGGGCACCTGTTCGCGTACGTGCAGAAGCCCTGGGACAACGCGCAGCTTCGCCTCGTCATCCGGCGGGCCACGAGCCAGCGGCGCCTCGAGCTCGAGAACCGCCGCCTCACGAGCGACCTCAAGGCGTCCAACGTGCGCCTGCGTGACGACGTCGAGGCGGTGTCCCGCACCGCGCAGGCCTCGCGCCCCCGCCTGCTCGCCACGTCACCCGCGATGATCTCGGTGATGAACCAGGTCACCGCCGTCGCGAGCACCGACGCGAGCGTGCTCCTCCACGGGGAGACGGGGACGGGCAAGGAGCTCATCGCCGCCGGCATCCACGAGCACAGCGGCCGTCGCCGCGCGCGCTTCGTCGCCCAGAACCTCGCGGCGCTCCCGCCGGAGCTCATGACGAGCGAGCTGTTCGGCCACGTGAAGGGCGCCTTCACCGGCGCACAGACGGCGCGGCGCGGCCTCCTCGAGCTCGCCGACGGCGGGACGCTCTTCCTCGACGAGATCGGCGAGGCGCCGCCCTCGCTGCAGGCGCTTCTCCTCCGCGCGCTCGAGTCCCGCGAGTTCTGGCCGGTGGGCGCGAGCGAGCCACGGCACGTCGACGTGCGCATCGTGTCCGCGACCAACCGCGATCTCCTCGCCGACGCGCACGCCGGTCACTTCCGCCTCGACCTCTACTACCGGCTCGCGGTGTGCCCGATCGAGGTGCCGCCGCTGCGTTCGCGCATCGAGGACGTGCGCGGCCTCGGCATCCCGCTGCTCGAGGCTGCGGCGCGGCGCATGAACCGCGAGCTCCCGCGCATCGGCGAAGCGGCGTGGCGCGCGCTCGAGGCGCATCCGTGGCCGGGCAACGTGCGCGAGCTCGGCAACGTGATGGAGCGGCTCGTCATCTACCACGCGGGCCGCGAGATCGAGCCGAGCGACCTCGGGCTGCCGCAGTCGCTGCGCACGAGCCTCTTCCCGTACAACCCGCCGCCGCCTGCGCCGAGCGAGGTGCCGCGATCGCGACCGCCCGCGCCCTCCTGGGGACGCGAGCAGCAGGAGCGCATCTCGCACCCGACCCCGTCGGGCATGCTCGCCTACGCGCCCGACTCGGCGCGCGAGCTACCGTCGATCACCGACGAGTACGAGGCGGTGCCGACCTCGCGCCGCGGCCTCGACGTGGGGGCCATCGCTCCTGGGCCCCTCTCGCTGGATCTTCCGGAAGGCGGCACCACCTTCGACGATCTGGAGCGCGAGATCCTCGCGCAGGTGCTCGCCCGGGCCGACAATAACCAGTCGCGCGCCGCGCGGTCGCTCGGCATGAGCGAGTCGACGTTCCGCTCGCGCATGAAGCGGCTCGGCCTCAAGGGGAGCTGACCGCCGGCGGCTCCACGAGCGCGCGGTGCTCGGTGCGTGATCGCCTGAACGTGGCCGCCGGATCGAGGTCGAACACCGCGATCTCGGGGCGCGTACGGCCGGCCCGCAGACCGGTGAGCGAGTGGCCGATCCCGGCGCTCACGTAGAGATCCGTCTCGCGGACGCGGTGGAAACCGTGCAGGTACGGGTGACCGGCGAGGCGCGCGAGGAGCTTCGTGACGTGCGGGACGTGGACCTGTCCAGCGTGCGTGTGGCCGGCGAGGACGAGGCGAGCCCCCGTCTCGGCGATGAGGTCCGCGGTGTTGGGGTAGTGGGTGAGGACGAGCGCGCCCTCGGCGCGGGCCCCGGCGAAGGCGCGCGGTACGTCGGCATGCCCGCTCCGCCCGTCGTCGACGCCGACCACGGTGAGGGCGAATCCGTCGCCGCGGACCACCGTGCTCGCGTTGGCGAGAACCGTCGCGCCGCCGCGCTCGAGCGCCCGTGTGACGCGCGCCGGGTCGGTCCAGTGATCGTGGTTGCCCAGCGTGGCGACCACCGGCCCGGGCAGGCGCGCGACGAGCGCGGTGACGCGATCGACGTACACGCAGTACGCGTTCACGTAGTCACCGGTGAGCACCACGAGGTCGGGCTCGAGTGACGTGACGACCTCCGCGACGCGCGCCAGCATGCGCACCGGCGTCGTCGGCCCGGCGTGGATGTCCGTGAGCTGCACGACGCGGACCCGCCGCCCGAGATCCGCCGACCATGGCACCTCGTGCGTCGTCACCGCGAGGCCACCGCGGCGTGCCGCACGCACGCGCGACGAGACGGCGACCGCGGTTCCGAGCGCGACCGCAACGGCGAAGGGAGCTGCCATCCCGTGACTCTACGGACGACCGCAGGTCCGCGCCCGTGGACGCCCGGCGTTTCACACGGGTTTCACCCGGACATCCGCGGGTTGGATCGCCGAGGAGCCACCCGCTGCGCGACATCGCCTCCGGTAAGCCTCGCGGTCCGGACGGAGCTGCCGCTATCCTGGACCGCGATGGTGGCGAGCGCCGGCGTGAGGCCGGCTCGGATTCCTGCGCTCACGAAGTACGAAGTGCTCGAGGAGCTCGGGCACGGCGGGATGGCGACTGTTTACCGTGCGCACGACCGGCGTCTCGGGCGCGACGTCGCGATCAAGGTCCTCCACCCGCACCTCCGCGAGAGCCAGGAGATCGCGCACCGCTTCGAGGCCGAGGCCAAGGCGGTCGCGAAGCTTCGTCACCGGAACATCGTCGAGGTGTTCGACGTCTCGTCGGCCGACGAGGACGAGCAGTACCTCGTCGTCGAGTTCGTGCGCGGCCAGACGCTGCGTCGCCTCCTCCAGAGGTCGGGCGCGCTTCCCCCGGAGATCGCCGCGGCCCTCGCCGTCGAGCTGCTTGGCGCGCTCGCCCACGCGCACGGCGCGGGCGTCGTGCATCGCGACGTGAAGCCCGAGAACGTCCTCCTCGAGCACCGGACCGAAGGCGGAGGTTCCTCGCATTCCCCGGCGCCGCCGCCGTCGGACGGCTCGACGCCCGTCGTCCTGCCGTCCAGCCGCCGGACGCCCATCGACTCCAACCGCGGCGAGCGCGTCGGCGTGAAGCTCACCGACTTCGGGATCGCCAAGCTGCTCGACGCGCAGGGCGTGACGTCCACGGGTCAGGTCCTCGGCAGCCCCGCGCACATGGCTCCGGAGCAGATCGAGGGCGGCGACGTCGACGGCCGCGCCGACGTCTTCGGGATGGGCGTCCTCCTCTACGAGTGCATGGTCGGCCACCTGCCGTTCGAGGGGAACAACCCCGCCCAGGTGCTCCGCCGCGTGCTCGACGGCATCTATCCGTCGGCCGAGCGCGAGAACCCCACGGTCGGCCGGGTGTACAGCCAGATCCTCGACCGCGCGCTCGCGCGGCAGGCCGACGACCGGTACGCCAGCGCGGAGGCGATGCGCGAGGCGCTCGACACCGAGCTGTCCCGTCTCGGGGTGGTCACGCCGCGCACCGAGCTCGAGGCCTACTTCGACGATCCCGCGGGATGGGTCGGCGAGCACGACAAGCGGGTCACCGAGAAGCTCTGCGCGCTCGGCGGCGAGGCGCGGAAGCGCGGCGACGCGGTGGCCGCAGCCGCCGACTACAACCGCGCCCTCGCGTATGCGCCCAACGATCCGCATCTGCTGCGCATCGTCGCCAGCATGCACCGGGCCGAGGCTCGCCTTCGCCTGGCGCGCCGCGCGGGACCGCTCGTCGTCGGCGCCATGGTGCTCGGAACGGGCGCCTTCTTCGTGGCGCGGGCCTTCAAGGCGCCCCCCTCGTCGACCACGCCCACGGTGGAGAGCGCGACGACGCTCGGCGCGCAGATCGAGGTGCGGCCGCCCCCGAGCGCGGTGGTCAGCGCGGCGCCGCCTCCCTCCTCGTCGGGCGCGGTCCGCCCCCTGACGAACACGAACGTGAGCCGTCCGGTGCTGATCCCTGCGACCACGGCGTCGGTGGCGAGCGAGCGGAAGCGGGCGGTGCGGTTCGACTCGCTCCAGCCGCAGTTCGGCGTGAAGCTCCGGGTGGACGGTGCGGCCGGCCCCGATCCCTCGCCGGGCGCCTCGTTCATGCTGCCCGACGAGCGGGCGCATGCGCTCGTCTTCACCTGCCGTGACCGTGACGACAACGAGCTCTGCGTCCCGAAGACGGTCTCGGTGCCGGCCGGCGACACCGAGGTGACGCTCGACGTGCAGCTCGCCATCCTCCCGGCGAAGCTCCTCGTGGAGGGCGATCCGGGCCGCTCGTACAGCGTGCTCGAGGTCCCGAACATCACGCTCGCCGCCGGCGTGCCCACCGACATCCCGATGCTGGCCGGCCGCGCCGACCGCATCGTGACCGTGTTCGACCGCACCGAGCCGCAGAAGACGCGGCCGGCGCCGCTCCGGGCCGGCCAGAAGTACGTCCTGTCGTTCAAGTAGCCGCCGTCCATGTAGACTCGTGGGCCGATGCGCGCGTGGCGCCGCTTCCTCACGATCTCTGCGATGTCCCTCGTCCTCCTGGCCGGCGGGACGCGCGTGGCCTCCGCCCAGGGACGGGTCGACGTCGAGAAGGCGCGCGCCGCGTACCTGGCGCGAAACTACGCCGAGGCGGAGGAGCGCCTGCGGGCGCTCGTCGATGGCAAGACCGCGCTCAAGGATCTCGCGCTGCTCTCGCAAGCGCGCATGTACCTGGCCGCCGTGCTGCTCGCGCAGGGCAAGCGTGAGCCCGGCGCGGAGGCGTTCGAGAAGCTGATCCTCGAGGACCCCGCGTTCGAGCCGGACCCCCTGAGCTTCCCGGGCGACGTCATCAACACGTTCTTCGACGTCCGCGCCCAGCTCCAGGAGAAGATCAGGCAAGCCGCTCAGAACGCGGCGCGGGTCGAGGCCGAGAAGCGCGCGCACGCCGAGGAGGAGCGCCGGCGCCAGGAAGCCTGGCTCGCCAGGGTGAAGCAGATGGCGACCGAGGAGAAGATCACGACGAAGAACCGTCGCCTCGTCGCGTGCCTCCCGTTCGGCGCGGGTCAGTTCCAGAACCAGGAGCCGGTGCTCGGGTGGACCTTCCTCGCGACCGAGGCGGCGCTCGTTCTCGGCACCATGATAACGGTGCCGATGTTCGTCTACGCCGATGGGCGCGCGCAGGGACAGGGCAGCGATCTCCAGGGCAAGGCGCAGGTCTACAAGGACCGCGCGGACACCATCCAGGCGGTGAACGTGAGCCTCGCCGCGGCGTTCGTGGCGGTCGCCGCGACGGGCATCATCCAGGCGAACCTCGCGTACGTGCCGGAGGTCGTCGAGATCAAGAAGCGCGAGCTCCCGGCGCAGGGCAAGGTCTCGTGGTCGCCCACCCTCGCGCCTCTGACGCGCGGGGAGGGGAGCGCCATTCCCAACGGGGTCATGGTCGGCGTGGCAGGGACGGTCTTCTGATCGGCTAGACTCGCACGATGGTCTACTGGGCGGCGCAGAGCTCCGACAGCGCGGGAGCGAGACGGACGCGTAGCCACTGGTTCGAGCGGCGCTGACGGCCCGAGCGGCGGCTACAGCGCCTTCCGCACGAAGATGTCCTCGAGCGTCTCGCGCTTCGGCACCAGGGACTCGACGCGGACCCCGGCGGCGAGGGCGCGCTCGAGCACCGACCTCACGCCGTCGTCACCGTGGACGTCGAGCACGAGCGACGATCCGAGGCGGTCGGCCCGCGCGGCGACCGCTGAAAGGTCGGCCACCAGCGCGTCCGGCACGTCGACCAGCGTGACCTCGCTGCGGCGGCTGCCCGAGCCGAGCAGGTCCTTTATGGCGCCGCCCGCGACGACCTCCCCCTTCCGCAGGATGCAGACGTGGTCACAGAGCAGCTCGACGTCGCTCAGGATGTGGCTCGAGAAGAAGACGGTCCGCCCGCTCCGCGACTCCTCGACGATGAGGTCGCGCACCTCCTTGCGGCCGACCGGGTCGAGACCGCTCATCGGCTCGTCGAGGATGAGGAGGTCCGGCGAGTGGACGAGCGCGGCGGCGAGCCCGGTGCGCTGCAGCATGCCCTTCGAGAGCGCACCCACGCGCCGATCGGCGGCGTAGGCGATGCCGACGCGCTCGAGGACGCCATTGACCCGGGCCACGAGATCCTTGCCGGAGAGGCCGTTGAGGCGGCCGCATAGCGACACGAACTCGCGAGGCGTGAGGTACGGGTAGACGTAGGGATTCTCCGGGAGAAAGCCCACCTTGCCCATCGCCTCGGGCGACGGCACGTCCTGCCCGAGGATCTTCGCGCGGCCGCTCGTCGGGAAGATGAGCCCGGTGAGCATCTTGATGGTGGTGGTCTTCCCGGCGCCGTTCGGGCCGAGGAACCCGAAGATGTCGCCGCGCCGGACCTCGAACGAGATCCCGCGCACCGCCTCGACGCGCGTGCGGCTGAAGGGCTTCACGAACGTCTTCCTGAGGTCGACGACCTGCAGCGCGAGCTCCGACGTGTCCATCACTCTTCCTCGCGGCTGGGCGGCGGGAAGGCCTCGGTGGGCCCGGGTCCGCTGCTGTACTCGTGGAGCTTGTACTGGATCTTGCGGGGCGAGACGCCGAGGATGCTGGCCGCCTTCGACGTGGACCCACCGCACGCCTCGAGCGTCTTCAGGATCGCGAATCGTTCGAGCTCCTGGATGGTCGATCCCGGGATGGCGGGCGGCCCGTCGCGCTGATCCGCCGGGACGATCGAGGGCGGCAGGTGGCGGACGTCGACGTTCGGGCCCTCGCAGAGGACGACCGCGCGCTCCACCACGTTCTCGAGCTCGCGCACGTTGCCGGGCCAGTCGTAGCTCGCGAGGAGGCGGCGCGCTTGCTCGGTGAAGCCCTCGATGGTGCGCCCGTTCTCGCGCGCATACCGGCCGAGGAAGAAGCTCGCGAGGGGCGCGATGTCGGCGCGTCGCTCGCGGAGCGGCGGCAGCTCGACGGAGATCACGTTGAGGCGGTAATAGAGGTCCTCGCGAAAGGCGCCCTTCTTGATCTCGGCCTTCAGATCACGGTTCGTCGCCGCGATCAGGCGGACGTCGACCTTGACGGTCTCGTTGCCGCCGACGCGCTCGAAGCTCTTCTCCTGGAGGAACCGCAGCAGCTTCACCTGCGTGCCCATCGCGATCTCCCCGATCTCGTCGAGGAAGAGGGTGCCGCCGTCGGCCTGCTTGAAGCGGCCCTCGCGCCGCGCGACCGCGCCGGTGAACGCGCCCTTCTCGTGGCCGAACAGCTCGCTCTCCAGGAGCGACTCGGCGAGGGCCGCGCAGTGCAGGCGAACGAAGGGCGCCTGGGCCCGGGGGCTGGCCGCGCACACCGCTTCGGCGATGAGCTCCTTGCCGGTGCCGCTCTCGCCGGTGATGAGCACACTCGCCTTGCTCGGCCCGACCTGCGCCACGAGGTCGAGGACCCCGCGCATCCCGGGGTCCTCGGTCACGATGTGACCGAACGCGTTACGCTCGCGGAGCCGGTCGCGGAGGGCGAGCGTCTCTTGCAAGAGCTTGGCCTTCTCCATCGCGCGGTCGACGACCGCCGACAGCGCCTCGTAGTCGAGCGGCTTCGTGAGGTAGTTCTCGGCGCCCTTCTTGATGGCCGAGACCGCGCTCGAGATCGTGCCGAAGGCGGTCATGACGACGAAGACCGTCTGCGGGGAGGCGCTCTTCGCCTTTTCCATGAACGCGATGCCGTCGAGCCCGGGCATCTTCAGGTCGGTGAGGACGACGTCCGGCGCGAACTCCTCGAGCTTCCCGAGCGCCTTGAACCCGTCGGCCGCGGTCTCGGTGGCATACCCCTCGTCACGGAGGATCTCGCTCAGCGCCGCGCGCGCATTGGCCTCGTCGTCGACGACGAGGATGCGGCCTCGAGCAGGGGGGCGCGGAGCTACATCGGCCATTTGCTGGGCAGCTTACCAGACACTCCCGTACTGTTTGGGGACGGCGCTCGCAAAGGGCATCGTGTTACAACTTGCGGCGGCCATTGATGAAGAACGCCAGCTTCCTTCTTCCGGCACTCCTCACCTGCCTCGCGGGACTCTCGTGGTCGCCCCGGGCGTCCGCGCAGAACGCCGCGCCCCCGCCGAGCCGCGAGGACGCGGAGTGGGCGGAGCGTGACGCCAAGATGAACGAGGCCGCGACGCTCACCGGCGGCGTCGGCCTCGTGCACGTCCAGCACGCGCAGGGCGGCGCGGTCGGGCAGTTCCGCGTGGGGTTCACGACCGAGTACTTCTCGGCGGGCTTCCTGTGCACGAGCGCCCAGCCTTGCCGGGATCCGCGCAGCACGACCGGCGGCACCCTCACGAGCGACAGCAGCGACCACATCGGCGGGCGTCTCACCCTGTCCATGCAGGTCACGAAGTGGCTCGAGCCGTACCTCGCCACGAGCGCGTTCGCGAACTCCAACAACGCGAACCGGCCCTCGCTGCTCCAGGTGCTCGGCGACAGCACCCTCGGCGCAAAGGTCCACGGCTCGCTCGGCAACGTGATCGGCGTCGGCGGCGCCATGGAGCTGTGGCTCGTGAACGGCACCGGCTCGGTCGGTCTCGACGGCGGCGGCACCGGGGCGAAGTTCCGCGGGCTCGCCACCGCCGACCTGCGCGGCCTGTCGAAGCCCTTGCCCCTACGCTTCAGCACGAACCTCACCTACGTCCTCGACAACACCGGCCAGGTGGTCGAGGCGACCGAGGCGGCGCGCGGCACCCCCATCACGCGCATCGAGCGCTTCGGGCTCGGCATCAACCGCACCGACCACTTCGACATCGGCCTCGGCGGCGAGGTCTTCCTCGCGCAGGACCGGGTGCGGCCCTTCGTCGAGTACAACATCGCGATCCCGGTGAACCGGCAGAACTACCTGTGCCGGCCCGACAACCCGAGCCGCGACCTGTGCCTCGCCAACGAGAAGATCGCGCCGAGCAGCATCACCTTCGGCGGCCGGTTCTTCCCGTGGAAGCGCGGGTTCAACCTCCTCGCGGCCCTCGACGTCGGCGTGTCCGGCACGAGCACCTTCATCGAGGAGGTGAAGCCCGAGGCTCCGTGGATGCTGTACCTCGGCGCCGGCTGGGCGTTCGACACGCAGGATCGTCCGCCGGTCGTCACCGAGCGCATCGTGGAGAAGGTCTCGGCGCGGGCGCCCGGCCGGAAGATCCGCGGGTTCGTGCACGAAGAGGGGACCCAGACCGCGGTCCCCGGTGCGATCATCTCGTGGGACAACCACTCGGAGCTGACCTCGCTCGTGACCGGCACCGACGGCCGCTTCACGACCCAGGAGCTCGATGAAGGGCCGTACATCTTCGGCGTCCGCGCCGAGGGGTACCGCCCGGGGCAATGCACGACGAGCATCGTGCGCCCGACGGCGGCGGCTCCGGCGGCGCGGCCCGGCTCGGCCCCGGCCAGGGCGCCGGCCCCGCCGAGCGGCGGCGGCGGTGACGTGCAGCTCGACTGCCCGGTCGTCGCGTTGCCGCGGGTCGGCCAGATCGTCGGCCACGTGAAGGACGCCGACACCGGCGCGCCCGTCCCGAACGCCGCGCTCAAGCTCACCGATGCGGCGCGCAAGGAGCTCACCGGCACGGCCGACCAGAGCGGATCGTTCCGCTTCGCCGACGTTTCGCCGGGCGAGGTCATGATCAACGCCGACGCCGAGGGGTACCTCGCGTCGACCGACCGCACCGACGTGAAGCCCCGCGTCGACAACACGGCCGACGTGCTCCTCCACAAGCGACCGAAGAACGCGAACGTGACGGTCGGCAAGAGCGAGATCGTCATCAAGCAGCAGATCCAGTTCGCCCTGGATTCCTCGACGATCCTGCCCGAGTCGAACGGCCTCCTCACCGAGATCGCCGACGCCCTCATCAAGAACCCGCGCATCAAGCAGGTCGAGGTTCAGGGTCACACCGACAACACCGGCACGCCCGACCACAACCAGACGCTGAGCGACGAGCGCGCGAAGGCGGTCGTCTCCTGGCTGACCGCGCACGGCGTCGCGAGCGATCGCCTGAACCCGCACGGCTACGGCCAGTCGAAGCCGCTCGTCCCCAACGTCACGGGCGGCAACCGCGCGAAGAACCGCCGCGTGCAGTTCATCATCACTGCGCAGGATCCCGCCGCGCCGAAGAAGTAGTGAGGCGCTGAGGCGCTGAGGCGGTCAGGCGGGCGCGGCGGGAAGGCGGGCGCGGAAGCAGGCGCCCGGGCCGCCGTCCCGGTCGCCCACCACCACGTCGCCGCCGTGCACGCGGGCGATCTCGCGCACGATGGCGAGCCCGAGCCCCGAGCCGTCGTCGCGCTGCCGCTGGCTGGGCGCTCGGTAGAATGGCTCGAACACACGATCGCGCTCGGCCTCCGGGACGCCGGGCCCGTCGTCCGCCACCGAGAGCACCACGACGTCGCCCTCGCTCCGCGCATCGAGCCACACGTGCCCGCCCTCCGGGCTGTGGCGGACGGCGTTGTCGAGCAGGTTCCGGAGGAGCCGCTCGAGATCGATGGCGTGGCCGATGACCGTCGAGTGATCGGCGACCACCGCGATCTCGACGTGGCGCCGCGTCGCCTCCGTCGCGACCCACGAGGCGGCGTGCTGGGCGACCTCGGCGAGGGCGACCGGCGTATGCGGGGCATCCTTCTCGGAGCCGATGCGCGCGAGGGCGAGGAGGTCCTCGGCGAGCGCCTTGAGTCGCCGGGCCGAGTCGAGCGCCTCCTCGATGGAGGCCTTGTACTCCTCCGCGCTGCGCGAGCGTCGGAGCGCGAGCTGCAGCTCGCCGTAGAGCGCCGTGAGCGGGGAGCGGAGCTCGTGCGCCGCATGGGCGACGAACCGCTGCTGGCCCTCGACGAGCAGCGCCAGCCGCCGGACCATCTCGTCGACGTCGTGCGCGAGCTGGACGACCTCGTCGTCGCCCTGGGTGAGGGCCACGCGCGCGTCGAGGTCACCGTCGGCCACGAGCCGTGCCGCCTCGGCGATCGCCTCGTGGCCGCGTGTGAGCCGGCGGACGACGCGCCACGTGACGAGCACCGTGAAGCCCAGCGAGAGGAACGCCGCGATGGCCATGACCTGGCGGAGGAACTCGTTGTCCTTCTCCATGTCGCTCCGCGGCGCAGCGAGCAGGAGCACCGAGCCCTCGTGCTGCGGAATCGCCACGAGGACGCCGCGAAGATGCTCGCTCCCGTACCAGAAGTCGAACGCCGAGCCGTGGGGATGCCGGATCGACACCTCGCTCGGGGCGCCGCGCGAGAAGCTCGATGTGATGTCCAGCACCTCGCCGCCCGGGCCGTAGAGTACCGCGTACTTCTTCAGCCGTCCGATGTCGTCGGCGGGCGCCCCGCCGCGGCTCGTCACATGGAGCCCCGCATGCTGGTTGGCGAGCTCGGAAGCCTCGGCGTGGGCCTCGCTGGCGAGCGCCTCGTCGAGCTGGCGCTCCTCGGAGCGTTCGACGACGAAGGACGCGGCGCCGAACGATGCAAAGGAGGTCACCGCCGTCAGCGCCGACAGGGTCAGCACGAGGCGGGTACGAAACTTCATCGCGACGGCGTGGCGGTGAGCTTGTAGCCGGCGCCGCGCACCGTCTCGATCATCCAGGCGTGGTCGCCGAGCTTGTCGCGCAGGCGGCTCACGTGCACCTCGACGAGGTTCGACCCCGGGTCGAAGCTCGTGCCCCACACGCGGGCGAGCAGCTCGGTGCGCGTGACCACCTTCTCGGCGTGGTGGACGAAGTCGAGGAGGAGCGCGTACTCGCGGGACGTGAGATCGAGGCCCTTGCCGGCGAGCTTCACCTCGCGCCCGACGCGATCGAGCTCGAGGGGCCCGACGCCGAGCTTCGCGAACCCCGAGGCGCGGCGGACGAGGGCGCGGATGCGCGCGACGAGCTCCTCGACCTCGAACGGCTTCACGAGGTAGTCGTCGGCGCCGTTCTCGAGGCCGAGCACGCGCTCGCGGAGCTCACCGCGCGCCGTGAGCATGAGGATGGGTGTGGCGAGGCCCTCCTGGCGGAGGCGCCGGCAGACCGAGAGCCCGTCGATGTCGGGCAGCATCCAGTCGAGCACGATGAGGTCGTAGATCCCCGCCGAGGCTTGCTCGAGCGCATGCGCGCCGGTGGATACCGCATCTGCGGCAAACCCCTCCTCGACCAGCACGCGGACGAGAAAGCGCGACAGCTTCATGTCGTCTTCGACGACGAGGACCTTCACGCTTAAAGATTAGCATCGCGACCAGGGGGCCCGGCTTCCTTACGGAACGTTAATCGTCCGTTAATCGCGGCCCGACTACAGAGAATCCATGTTTTCGGAGGGATGCGATGCGACGTAGCAGCCATGGGCCGGCCGGCCGCGGCGCCCGTTTCGTCATGCGCGCCGTCGT
>JAQBQL010000286.1 GCA_028287035.1 Labilithrix sp.
TGCAGCTGCGCTGCGAACTCAGCATCGGCCAGGGCGACGGCGGCCAGCATCTGATCGGCATCGCCGTCGACATCACCGAACAGAAGAGCCTCGCCGAACGCACCGTGGAAGCCGACGTCCGGCTCCGCGACGCCATCGAGACCATTCCGGAAGCCTTCGTGCTGTGGGACGCCGAGGATCGTCTGGTGCTTTGCAACTCGCACTTCCAACGCCTGCACCGGCTGCCGGAAACCGCCGTCACCCCCGGTACATCGTACGAGACCGTCATCGAAGTTGGCAGCATGCCCGAAGTCCGCACCCGGCTTGCCGAGAGCGGCGCGCAGGCGCCCGGCGCACGCACCTTCGAGGCGCAGCTCGATGACGGCAGCTGGCTGCACATCTCCGAGCGCCGCACCAAAGATGGCGGCTACGTTTCCGTGGGCACCGACATCACCCGCATCAAGGAGCACGAGCAGAAGCTGGTCGACAATGATTTGGCCCTCCGTGCCACGGTCATCGACCTCAAGCTGTCGCAAACCACCCTCGAACACCAGGCGCTCGAACTCGCCGACCTCGCGCAAAAATACTCCGACGAGAAGAACCGCGCCGAAGAAGCCAACCAGACCAAGTCGAAATTTCTGGCCAACATGAGCCATGAGCTGCGCACCCCGCTCAACGCCATCATCGGTTTCTCGGAAATCATGGGCAGCGGCATGTTCGGCACGCTGGGCTCCGAGAAGTACCAGGAGTATTGCCACGACATCCTGACCAGCGGTCACTACCTGCTGGAAGTCATCAACGACATTCTCGACATGTCGAAGATCGAAGCCGGCCGCATGAAGCTCGACCTCGAGCACCTCGACCTCGCCCGGACCTTGTCTGAGTCACTGCGCGTCGTCTCCGGCCGCGCCGATGACAAGCAGTTGACGCTGAGTTCGGACATAGAAGCCGATCTCGCGGTGGTCGCGGATCGGCGCGCGGTCAAGCAGATCCTCGTCAACCTGCTGTCCAACGCCGTCAAGTTCACGCCGGACGGCGGCCGCATCGAGGTGCGCGCCCGCGTACTTCGCGATTCCGTGGTGCTGATGATCGCCGACACCGGCATCGGCATCGCGCCGCATTCGCTGCGCCGCCTCGGCAAGCCGTTCGAGCAGGTCGAAAGCCAGCTGACCAAGACCTATCATGGCTCCGGCCTTGGCTTGGCAATCGCCAAGTCATTGACCACCCTGCACGGCGGCTCGATGCGTCTGCGCTCCAAGCTCGGCACCGGCACCGTGGTCTGCGTCACCCTGCCCCGCGAAGGCGCGCAAAAGCCGCTGCAAATCTCAAAAGCGGCTTAGACACTCATCAAACTACCAAAGCTGCGACTGCACATCGCTTGAATCCATCAGCAAGGAATAGTGCGCAAGCTTCCCATATTCATGAATTCGACTCTTATGCGCGTTGAACCATGTGGCAAGAAATCCACGAACGCCGATCGCATTTTATAGAAATACATTCTTTGGTTGCGCTTCAACGCCGCCGACTTATGGTTCGTACACAAGTACCGATTCGAGAAAACGATATAATTCATTGACGAACTGCGCCCTTTTTTCTGGCGCTTGGAATCCCGGACTGCCTTTGGAATGGAATGCCGCAAGCCTACGAAGGCTGGCGTTTGCACGTCTTTGTCAGGGGGAATTGATGATACTGAATTTCAGGAAACGCATCCCGGCATCGTTGATTGCTAATAGCTCGAAGCGCCTGCTACTTGGCACGCTTGTCGCCAGCGGCCCGTCGATTGCAGCGCTGCTGATGATGTCCGACAAATCGCTCGCGGCGTGCGCCATCTCCGGTACGGATCCTGTGATCGTGACGTGCGGAACGACGGTGACCACCAATACGACCAACTCCACGTCCCCCGATCCTGCCAACTCAGACCGCATCCAGAATTTTGCCGCTGACCTGATCGGAAGCGTGACGAGCGGCTCAACCGTCAGCGGAGCCGGCCTCGAACTGAAGACTTCAAAAGTGAACGGCAGCGTCACCTTCACCAACGACGGCACCATTTCCATTCCGAGCGGAAATGCCGTTCTTTACCTGGAAGGCAACGGTGGAGGCGTGACCTATACGGGTGCCGGAAATATCACCGGGCTCGGAGCGAATTCCAGTGGTCTGTCTATCAACAACAAGTTCGGCGGCACGAGCGACGTCGTCGTCAACGCCACGGGCGGATCGATCACCGCTGTTGGAAACGGCGTCACGGGCCTTGGCGTCTTTCAGAACTCCGACGGCAACGTCAACATCACAACGGCGGTCGGGCACTCGATCGACCTTGCCAACACGACGTCCGGAAGCACGAACCGCGGCATGCAGGCCCAGGTGAACGCCACTGCGGGTGGCGTGACGATCGATTCAGGAAGCAATATTTCCGCCTCCGGCGGCGTTGCCAGTCTCGGCAACTTGCTGGGCATCAACGTCACGGTCGCGGGCAGCAGCACCGGAAATATCGACGTCACGTCACGCGCTAGGATCGACCTGACGGGGACGCTTTCAACGAGCGGTAGCGGCATTTCACTCGAACACCAGTCCGCAGCCGGCAACATCAACACCACCGTCAACGCCAATATCACCGGCGGATCTACGGGTGTCGGCGTTTATGCAAATTTCGCCAATGCGGCAAGCACGGGTTCAGGAACGCACACTCTG
>JAQBQL010000038.1 GCA_028287035.1 Labilithrix sp.
TTCTCCTGAACCGCGCGCCGACCCTCCACCGTCTCGGCATCCAGGCGTTCGAGCCCGTCCTCATCGAGGGCAAGGCGATCCAGCTGCACCCGCTCGTCTGCGCGGCGTTCAACGCCGACTTCGACGGCGACCAGATGGCCGTCCACGTGCCGCTCAGCGTCGAGGCGCAGATGGAAGCGCGCGTGCTCATGATGAGCACGAACAACATCCTCTCGCCCGCCAACGGCAAGCCGATCATCAACCCGACGCAGGACATCGTCCTCGGGCTCTACTACGCCACCCGCGAGCGCAAGTTCGCGAAGGGCTACTACCGCGAGGGCACCCTCACGGTCTCGGGCAAGGGCAACACGACCAAGCTCGAGGGCTACCTCAAGGGCGTCTACTCCTCTCCCGAGGAGGTCCGGATGGCCTACGACAACGAGGAGGTCACGATCCACACGGGCATCCGTGTCCGCGTCATCGACCCCGGGTCCGGCAAGCGCATCGTCGTCAACACGACGGTCGGTCGCTGCCTCATCTCGGAGATCCTCCCGGACGGCCTGCCGTTCGAGCTGATCAACAAGACGCTCGACAAGAAGGCGCTCTCGCACCTCATCGACGCCTGCTACCGCATGCACCGTAACAAGGCGACGGTCCTCCTCGCGGACCGCCTTCGCTCGCTCGGCTACGAGCACGCGACGCGCGCCGGCGTGTCGATCTGCATGGATCACATGGTGATCCCGGACGCGAAGCACGTGCTCCTCAACGAGGCGCAGGGCGAGGTCCAGCAGGTCGTCGATCAGTACCAGGAAGGTCTGATCACCGACGGCGAGCGCTACAACAAGATCGTCGACATCTGGGCGGGCGTTGCCGACAAGGTCACGTCCGAGATGATGATCGTCATCGGCAAAGAGAAGGTCACCGACCCCGAGACGGGCAAGGAGCAGATCGAGCCGAGCTTCAACCCGATCTACATCATGGCTGACTCGGGCGCCCGCGGCTCGACCCAGCAGATCCGGCAGCTCGCCGCGATGCGCGGTCTCATGGCCAAGCCCTCGGGCGAGATCATCGAGACCCCCATCACCGCGAACTTCCGCGAGGGCCTCACGGTTCTCCAGTACTTCATCTCGACCCACGGCGCTCGTAAGGGCCTCGCGGACACCGCGCTGAAGACGGCGAACTCCGGTTACCTCACGCGCCGTCTCGTCGACGTCGCGCAGGACGCGGTCATCTCCGAGTTCGACTGCGGGACGCTCGACGGCATCCGCGTGGCGAAGCTCGAGGACGCCGGCGAGGTCATCCAGCCCCTCGGCGACCGTATCCTCGGCCGCGTCACGCTCGAGGACGTCGTCGACCCGCTCACGGGCGAGGTCATCGTCGCCGCGAACACCGAGCTCGAGGAAGACCTCGTCACGACCATCGAGGAGGCCGGCATCGAGGAGATCGTCATCCGCTCGGTGCTCACCTGCCAGACCCGCCGCGGTGTTTGCGCCAAGTGCTACGGGCGAGACCTCGCCCGCGGTTACAAGGTCAACATCGGCGAGGCGATCGGCATCATCGCCAGCCAGTCGATCGGCGAGCCGGGTACCCAGCTCACGATGCGCACGTTCCACATCGGTGGAGCGGCGGCGCGCGGCAAGATCGAGCAGAGCTCGATCGAGGCGCGCACCGAGGGTCTCGTCCGCATCCGCGGCGCGAACCTCGCGCACCGTCGCGACGGCACCGTCACCATCATGAATCGCCACGGCGAGCTCGTGATCGTCGACGACAGCGGCCGCGAGCGCGAGCATCACCGCCTCGTCTACGGCGCGGTCCTCAAGTGCGTCGAAGGTCAGAAGGTGAAGGCGGGCGACCTCCTCGCCGAGTGGGACGCGTTCGCGAACGTCATCCTCACCGAGGTGGGCGGCGTCGCGAAGTTCGGCGACATCGTCGAAGGCGTCACGATGGTCGAGAAGCTCGACGAGGTCACCGGCCTCTCGCGCAAGGTGATCATCGAGTCGCGCGCGGCGGATCTCCGTCCTCGCGTCTCGCTCAAGCACCCCGAGACCGGCGACACGCTCAAGCTGCCGAACAGCACGCTCGAAGCGCGTTACCTCCTCCCGGTCGGCGCCAACATCGTCGTCCAGGACGGGGACCTCCTCGAGCCGGGCGACATCATCTCGAAGATCCCCCGCGAGAGCACGAAGACCCAGGACATCACCGGTGGTCTTCCGCGCGTCGCCGAGCTCTTCGAGGCTCGCAAGCCGAAGGATCACGCGATCATCGCGGAGATCGACGGCGAAGTGTCCTTCGGCAAGGACACCAAGGGCAAGCGCAAGGTCGTCATCACGCCGTTCGGTCACGACGGCGCGGCGCTCACCGACCAGTCGCGCGAGTACCTGATCCCCAAGGGCAAGCACATCCACGTCCAGCCGGGCGACCGCGTCCGCGCCGGCGAGCCCCTCCAGGACGGGCCGGCGAACCCCCACGACATCCTTCGCGTCAAGGGCGAGAAGGAGCTCGCGGCGTACCTCGTCAACGAGATCCAGCAGGTCTACCGCCTGCAGGGCGTTGCCATCAACGACAAGCACATCGAGGTCATCGTCCGGCAGATGCTCCGCCGCGTCCGGATCAAGGACGTGGGCGACACGAGCTTCCTGGTCGACGAGAACGTCGAGAAGCACCTCTTCGAGAAGGAGAACCAGCGGGTCATCGAGCGCGGCGGCAAGCCGGGCATCGCAGAGCCGCTGCTCCTCGGAATCACGAAGGCGTCGCTCTCGACCGAGTCGTTCATCAGTGCGTCGTCCTTCCAGGAGACGACCAAGGTGCTCACCGAGGCCGCGATCAACGGCAAGACGGACACCCTGCGCGGCCTCAAGGAGAACGTCATCATGGGACGCCTCATCCCCGCCGGTACGGGCCTCGTGGCGTACAAGTCGCTCAACATCGTGATCGATGGCGAGCCGGTGGAAGAGCGCTTCATGCCGCCGCAGGCGCCTCAGGCGCCCGCTCCGCCGCCCTCGCTCAGCGCGGTGAACGAGGAGTAGTCACACGCTCCGGATCGCCGGCGTGAGCCGGTGAGAGGAGACAGCGAGGGCCGTGGTCGAGAGACCGCGGCCCTTTCTGCATTTGCTCGCTGCTCACGAAGCGCGCGGCCTCACGGGCAGATCGCGGTCAGCTCGAACGGACCGGCGTGGGCGGCGGCGTGGGCGACGGCGTCGTTCGCGCGGTCGAGCGGGAACGTCGTCACCGTGAGCTGCCCGAGATCGATCAGGCCGGCTCGCAGCACGCCTGCGAGCCTCGTGATGGCCCACCGCGGATACATCCACTGGCCGCGCACCGTGATGTTGTTGCGCATGAGCCACGGGTAGGGGAGCGCGAGAGGCTCGCCGCCCTGCATCCCGACGCCGCCCATCAGCACGACGCGTCCGTTCGGCCGGACCGCGAGCGCCGCGGCGCGCACCTGTGCCGGGGTCGCTGCCGGGGGTAGCAGATCGAGCACGCAGTCGATCGGTGCGGGTGCGGCCGCGAGGATGCTCGCGCGATCCGCCGTCTCGTCGCCGCGCATCGGTACGGCGATCACGCGCGGTCCGAGGCGACGGACGAGCTCGGCGAGCGCGCGCTCGTTGCGGCCCGTCGCGATCACGGCGCGCGCGCCGAGCGCGAGGCCGACCATCACGCCGGCGCTGCCGAACGGCCCCGTCGCGCCGTTGACGACGAGGACCTCGCCGGGCTTCAGCTCGCCCGCCAGCAAGCCGCCGAACGGCACGAGCAAGCGGCCCATCGCCATCCATTGCGTGGCCTCCGCGGCGGAGAGCGGCCCCAGGGCGGTGGCGTTCTCGGTCGGCACGCGGATCTGCTCGGCCCACGAGCCGTCGTGGAAGTACGCGTGGAGCCGCTGCGCCCCGGGCGTGGGCGCGGCGATCCCCTGCAGCTCGATGTCGGGCGTCAGCGGGTTGTCGCGCGACCGCACCGTCGGATCGGTCATCACCCAGTCGCCGATCGCGAGCGACGTCGCGTCGGGGCCGAGCGCGCGGACGCGGCCGATCGCGCCGCCGCCCGGCACCACCGGCAGCTGGAGCGCGTGGTTGCGCACGCCGCTGAGGATCTCGTGCGCGTACGAGAGCACCGGAGCGATCGTGACCTCGACGATGACCTCGCCGGTGCCGATCAGCGGATCGGGCACGTCGGCGAAACGGAGGGGCTGACCGAAGGCTTCGAGGAGGGCGGCTTTCATCCCCTCGACCTAACGCCGCGCCTGCCTACCAACCAGACCTGGTATCATCCTGGGATTGGCGAGACCGAGCCACAACGCCCTCGGTGACTTCCTGCGCTCGCGGCGCGAGCGGCTCGACCCCGCCGCGCTCGGGTTGCCGACCCTGCGGCGGCGGACGCCGGGGCTTCGGCGCGAGGAGGTCGCCGCGCGTGCGGGCATCGGCGCGGACTGGTATCTGCGGCTCGAGCAGGGGCGATCGTCGACCCCGTCGGCCGCGACGGTCGAGGCGCTCGGCCGCGCGCTCCAGCTCACCGTGACCGAGCTCGCTCACCTGCGCGCGCTGACGCGCATCGATCGCCCGGCGCCGTTCGCGCCCGAGCAGGTGCCGCCCGCGATGATGCGCGTGGTCGCGAGCCTGCGCGGGCCCGCGTACGTCACCGGACGCCGGCTCGACGTGCTCGCGTGGAACCCCGCGGCCGGTCGGCTGTTCGGGCTCGCGCGGCTGCCCGAGCACGATCGCAACACGCTCGCGCTGATGTTCCTGGTGCCGTCCGCCCGGGAGCTGTTCGGCAGCGCCTGGGAGAGCGAGGCGCGCCGCGTGCTGGCGGCATTCCGCGCGACGCACGATCTGCTCGCCGATGATCCGGCGTTCGCGAGCTTGCTGGCACGCCTGAAGGCGTCGCCGGAGTTCGCGCGCTGGTGGAAGGCCCATGACGTCCGCCAGCCCCGGTCGGGCATCAAGGTGTTCCACCATCCGAAGCTCGGCACGTGCGCGTTCGAGCACTCCAGCTACCAGAGCAACGACGACCCGTCGCTCCGCCTCGTCGTGCTCGTGCCCGCCGGACCCGGACGAGCGACGTCGCCGCCCCGCCGCGCTGGTCCGTAGCAGGCATCCTGCATCTGCGAGGTCGCCTGGCGGTCCTCGCCGGCCCTGGTAGGGTTCGGGCCATGACGGGGCAGGGCACCTCACGCGGCTCGCTCGAGGAGGCCTGCGACGAGCACGAGCGGCTGACCCGCGCCCTCGCGAGCGTGCGCGAGGAGCAGGAGCGCCTGCTGACCGCCATCCTCGAGGAGGAGATCGCGCCGCGGCTCGCGCCGGTGGCCCGCGACGTCGGCTTCGCGATGAACGGCGTCCGGGCGCGCGGCCTCCTGCTCGAGCGCGACGAGCCTCACGCATCGCTCTTCGTCGTGGTCGAGGAGGACGTGCCGTGGGCGCTCGTCGAGCGGCACGCGAACGGGTTCTCGGCGGTCCCCAAGCGCGTGACGGTCAGCGCGCTCCTCGACGCCTTCGGGCGCGAGAGCGGCGCCGTCCTGCGCGCGGCGCTGGTCCTGGCGGAGACGGCGGCGGCTCACGCGTCCGGCCGCTCCGACCCTGCAGAGCCGGCGCCTCCGCGGGTCCCCTCGAGCCCGCACGGGGCGAGAGCTCCGTCCCGCGTCCCGCTGCAGCGCGCCGAGCCCGTGCGGCCCGCTCGACCGACCCGGCCGTGCCCTGCGTGCACGGCGCAGCCGAACGAGGAGAACTTCGCCCGTCACCTGCGCATCGTCCACGGGCTCGATCCCGCGGGTCACCGCGTGAAGTCGCGGGCCGAGGCGGCGGGGGCACGTCACCAGGAATGCCGTCTCTGCGGCGCGCGGCTGCCGGCCGGCCGCCTCGACCCGCATCTCACCGCCGTGCACGGGATCTTCCACGTGCACCCTGCCGGCGACCACGGGGACCCGGGGGACGTCCGCGCGCGTGACGAGCGAAGGCGCGAGGCCTCGCGCACCGCCTCGCGTCGCGGGCTCGAGCGGCCGCTCCCTCGTCCGGCCAAGGAGCGGACGAAGGCAGCTCCGCCGAGCGGCGGTCGTGACTTCCTCGCCGAGACGCGCCACGAACGCACGCTGGTTGCGCGCGCGGACTCCCCGGAGCGAAATCGCGATCGGGAGGGCCGGTTCTCGGATGCACCCGACGTGGAACGGATGGACGGTGACTCGAACGCGTGAGGCGAGTCGCGCGAGCATTTCTCGCAGCGCCGCGCGCTCGTTGGTCTAGCGTGGCGGCATGAGCTCCAACGAAAACGTCGCCGTTCCCCGCTGGCAGATCATCGTGAGCTGGGTGCTCTCCGTACTCCTGCTCGTGCCCTTCCTGCCGAGCGCGTTCATGAAGATCGCGCAGCCGGGTGACTTCCTCGCGCAGTGGTCGAAGGGCTACCCGGCAGGCGCCGCGCGTCCGCTCGGCATCATCGAGCTGCTCTGCGTGATCCTCTACCTGATCCCGCGCACCAGCGTGCTCGGCGCGATCCTGATGACCGGGTACCTGGGCGGCGCGGTCGCGACCCACGTGCACATGGGCGAGTGGCAGCTCGTCATCGCCGTGATCGTCGGCATGATCGCGTGGCTCGCGCTCTACCTGCGCATGCCGCTGCTCCGCGCGCTCGTGCCGACCGTCAGGCGCTGAGGGCGCGCGCTCGGTCTGCGCGCGAGGTATCTTCCGCGCATGACGAGAGCATCGCTCGTGGCCGTTCTCTTCGCCGGCCTCCTTCCCTGGGCACACGCCGGGTGCGGCGCAGCCCCGGCGGGCAACGCGGGCGCCGCCGCGCCGTTTGCCGCTGGGCCCGACGTGTTCCGGTTCCACATCGGAGCCCTCGAGGCGACGGCGCTCAGGGACGGCGCGCTGCACGAGAAGAACGATGGAACGTCGTTCGGGCTCGGTCACGCACCCGCGGACGTCACGGCCGTCCTCCGCGGCGCCGGCGTCACGAGCGACACCATCGACATGAGCATCCAGCCGCTGCTCGTGAAGGACGGCGCGCGCGTGCTCCTCTTCGACACGGGGGCCGCCAACGTGTCGTGGGCGCCGGATGCGGGGCGCCTCGCATCGGCGCTGCGGTCGGCGGGTGTGGCGCCAGGAGCGGTGACCGACATCTTCATCTCGCATGGTCACCCGGACCACGTGGGAAGCCTGCTGACGGCCGACGGAGCGCTCGCATTCCCGGCCGCCGTCGTCCACCTCTCCGCGCCGGAATGGGAGTGGCTCCAGAAGGACCCCGCCTCCGCGGCGCTGGTCCGCGGCGTGCGCTCGCACGTCGCGCCGTTCGCGCCCGGCGCCGCGCTCCTGTCGACGGTCACCGCCGTGCCGGTGAACGGGCATACGCCCGGGCACACCGCCTACGCGATCCGGTCCGGCTCGGAGCAGCTGCTCTACATCGGAGATTCCGCGCACAGCTCGGTCGTGAGCCTCGCGCAGCCCGACTGGCTCAACGAGTACGACACCGACCAGGAGACCGCACGCGCCAGCCGTCGCGCGCTGCTGACGCGGGCTGCGGCAGAGAACCTCCGGATCTACGCCGTGCACTTTCCCTTTCCCGGTGTCGGTCATGTCCGCGCCGCGGGACAGAGCTTCGCGTGGGCGCCCGAGTGACGACGTGAAGAGGCGCGCCGCGCCGGCGTCTCCCGGCGCGCGCGGTGTAGGATCGGACGCGTGCACGCACCCGTCGTTCAGTTGCTCCTCGGGCCGGGCATCCCTGCGCTTCTCCTCGTGGCGGCGCTCGTCAGCGCGTACCTCGTCGTGCGCGGCCGGCGAGGAAGGGGCACCCGGGCCTTCGTCGTGCTCGGATTTCTCGGCGTGCTCGGTACGCTGCTCGGCGTATGGGCGCACTTCATCGAGCCGCGGTGGATCGCGCGCACGTCGGTGCCGCTGGTATGGCGCGGGCCGCCCCTGCGGATCGTGCTGCTCTCGGACATTCACGCGCGCGGCGGCGACGGTGACCGCATCGAGGGAATCGTGGCGCGCGCCGCCACCGAGGATCCCGATCTCGTCCTCATCGCCGGTGACTTCGTGGACGGCCTCGACGCGGCGCCTGACAAGCTCCTCGCGCTCGCGCCGCTCGTTCGGCTGCGGGCCCGGCTCGGCGTCTTCGCGGTGCTCGGAAATCACGACAGCGACTCGGGGGTAGGGGATCCCGCGCGGCGCGAGGCCGTGGTGGCGCGGCTCATCGAGCTGCACGTGCCGCTGCTCGAGAACATCCATCTGCGCCTCCCGAACGGCGTGGTGGTCGCCGGGCTCGGTAGCTATCGGGCCGGCCAGAGCGATCCTGATGAAGCCTTCGCGGGCAAGAACGACGACGCGCCGACCATCGTGGTCGTGCACAACTTCCAGTCGCTCCGCCTCCCCGACGTGAAGCCGTTCGACCTCGCGCTCGCGGGACACACCCACGCCGGCCAGATCTGCGTTCCGTTCACGTCGGTCTGTCCATTCCTGGCCGACGACATGAAGCCGTACCGCCACGGGCTCTATCGCTGGCCGGCGGGCGGCCAGCTGTATGTGACCTCGGGGCTCGGCACGAGTGACATCCGGGCGCGCCTCGGAGCACGACCCGAGATCGTCGTGCTGGATCTGCAGCACGCGCCGCGCCCCTAGCAAGGCTGGGTGCTCGCCGGCCTCGCGCGCGGTACGATCCCGACCATGGCCTCCGTCATCCCGTGGTCCTGCGCGTTGCTCGTCGTCGTGGGCGCCGCCTGCTCCTCCTCGAGCGCCGAGGACGGAGCCCGCGACGGCGGGGGCGATGCTGCGCTTGACGCGGGCGCCGCCGACGGCGCGCCGCTCGACGGCGGCAATCACGCCGACGCCGGTCCCGGGGCCGACGCGGCGGCCGACGCCGGCCCGCACGGCTGCGCCGGCACGAGCCACAAGCTGTGCGAGGACTTCGACTCCGCCCCGCTGAATGCCACGCCGACCGGCTGGACCGTGCTGAACGGCTACGGCGCGAGCCCGCCGAGCACGGTCGTCGCGTCGGACGAGTTCCATTCTCCGCCACACGCCATCAAGACGGCATCGAGCGTCGCGGGCGCGAGCCGCCTGCAGCGATCGCTCGCGGCCCTCGGCGCCACCGCCGGCACGCACTGGGGACGCGTGTTCTTCAAGGTGAAGTCGCCGGCCCCGCAGCTCACGAGCCAGGGACCGCACGCCACCTTCGTGGCCCTGCAGGGGAACCTGCGCGCCCGCGAGCTGCGCGTCGTCGACACGCAGCAGGCGACGACCGGCAAGATCCAGCTGCTCGCCAACACCCCCGACGACCAGTGCTGCACCGGCACCGGCTTCGACTACGAGATCTGGGACGGGGCGTGGCACTGCTCGGAGTGGTACGTCGACCAGGCGACGCAGAGCTACCGGTCGTTCCTCGACGGCGTCGAGGTGAAGGCGCTCGCCTTCCAGTACGGCGCCGGGTCGACGAAGGCGAACATGCCCCCGGCGTTCAGCGCGGTGGCGGTGGGGACGATCTTCTACACGCCGACGCTGCCGTCCGACCTCGTCACCTGGTTCGACGATCTCGCGATCGACGACACGCAGATCGGGTGCGGCGGCACGTGAGCCAAGGACGCTACTGACCGCAGAGCGCCGCGCCGTGACAGGCGGGGATGGTCTCGAGCTTCGCGGGTCCTGCGTTGCAGGGCAGGGTCCGGACCGCCTTCAGGCAGAGGGCGAGCTGGTCGGCCTTGATGCCGTTCGGGCATCCCGCCTTCTCGATCTGGCCGCGTGAGACGGCCGTGAAGTGGACGACGCAGGAGTCGGCGGACTTCCACGCCTGGCCCGCGCCGATCCGGTTGCACGCGACCTCGCGATCGCATGTCGCGCGGCCGAGTCGGTTGTCGTCGTCCTCCGACGTGCGCGGCGACGTGGCCGCGCCGGTGGGCGGCGGCGTGGTGCCGGGCCGGAACGAGCTCTCGACGTTGCCGCCACCGGCGGGAAGCGGGACCGTGGACGGCGAGCTCGCCGGGGGACGGCCGCCGCCTTCGGTCGGCCGGGCGCCGCCGAGCTCCCCCATCGGGTACTCGTCGCTCGTCCGGCCACTGTTGTCGACGAACCCCGCGTTGTCGACGGTGTGCACCGGCTGTCGCGAAGCGCCCGTGGTCTGCGCCGGTGTCCCAGGTGGGACCGTTGCGTTCGCGCACGCCGCCACCACGAAACCCGCTGCCAGCACGACGCAGAGTGAGCGCATGGCTCCTGAGGTTGCACCGAGCGTGCCCGCGACCCGCACGCGCCTCTAACGCTCCCAGACGTTCTTCGTCGGGGCCGGCGCCACGCTGGTCCCCGTCGTCCTCTGAGGCCGGGTGTTCGCCGGGGGGTGAGGGCTCACGAGGGGCACGCCCGACGGCGCGGCCCTCCGCATCGAGGATGGCGTGCTCGTTGCCGCGGGCGGGGTGATGAGGCTCGGCGCGCTCGGCAACGAGGGGACCGCGGACCCGGGCTCGGCCACCTCGGCCGTGCTCGTGGCGCTCATCCCCGTCGCCGGAGGAGGCGGGGCTCTCCTCATCGCCACGACGATGCCGGCGATGCCGAGCAGCGAGACCAGCGCGAAGCTCGCCACCACGTACCCGGGCGGCCCACCGCCCGGCGGGCGCGGCTGCAACGCCGGAGTCGACTGGCTCCAGGGGGACGTCGTGGCGGTATTCACGACGAGGGGCGGCGCGCCGTCGCCGGGCAAGGAGGGCGAAGAAGGGAGCCGCGCCGTGTGCAGGTTCGGCGCCGGACCGAGCTGCGGGGCACGCGGCTCCGCGACGACATCCGTGGCGTCCGAGGCGCCGCCTCCGATCGCGATCGCACGACGGCCGGCGAGGGCACCTGCCGCAGAGGCATAGCGCATGAGCGCGCTCGCAAGCGCGGCGGCGTTCTGGAAGCGCAGCTCGAGGTCCTTCTCGAGGAGCCGGTGGACGATCTGCGCGAGGCCAGGCGGCAGGTCGGCGCGGAGCGACTCGATGCGCACCGGCGGCGCGGGATCGAGGATCCGCGCGAACACCTCACCGTAGGAGACGCCGTCGAACGGTAGCCGCCCGCCGAGGAGCTCGTACATGATGACCCCGATCGCCCAGAGGTCCGAGCGGCGGTCCACGCTCTTGGTGGACTTCACCTGCTCGGGCGACATGTACACGGGCGAGCCGAGCGTGTTCGTCGTCTGCGTGAGGGCGTTCGGCGCGAGCGTGACCTCCTTGGAGATGCCGAAGTCGAGCACCTTGAGCACGGGCGGCGCGCCGTGGCGGGAGGCTGCGAAGAGGTTGGCCGGCTTGAGGTCGCGGTGGACGACGCCGCACGCGTGCGCCTCCGCGAGGGCATCGAGCACCTGGAGGACGTAATCGACGACGCGCACGGGGGCGAGCGGGCCCTCGCGCAGAAGCACCGCCGCGAGGTCCTCGCCGTCGAGGTACTCCATCACGATGTAGGGGGCGCCGGTCTCGAGCGTGCCGACGTCCGAGACGCGCGCGACGTGCTCGGTCTGGAGCTTGGCGACGATGCGCGCCTCACGAAGGAAGCGCTCGAGGGTGTCGTGGTGACCGAGCGCCTCGGGGAGGATGAACTTCAAGGCGACGCGATGCCCGAGCACCTCGTGAACCGCGGCGACGACGACGCCCATTCCGCCGCGCCCGAGAACGCGCGTCACGCGGTACTTGCCGGCGAGCAGATCGCCTTCGTCGACCGGCGCGCTCATCCCCGGAACGTATCAGAACGACCCCGAGAGGACCGCGCCAGGTCCACCCGCGGCGGTCGAGGGAAGCACGCGCGCCGTGCGGGCCCGTGGACCACCGGTGAGCAGGAGGTACGCGCCGGCCGCCACTGCGGCGACGCCGACGCCGACCGCGATGGTCGAGACGAGGGCATCGGTATGCGCCGCGTCATACGCGTCCCTCGCGGCAGGGAGGTCGGCGCAGGTGCCGGAGCCCTGACAGCCTTCGAAGTCGCTCTTCTTGCCGAGGGCGAGGGCGCCGAAGATCCCCCCGGTGACGAGCGCGGCAGCGCCGACCGAGACGAGCGCGATGCCGACCGGGCCCCGCGTATCCTGCGTCGGCGACGGACCGCGTGCCGGGTCAGGCGCGACCGGCCCCGGCCCGGCGGCGGGCGAGGCGGAGCCGGCGCTCTCGAAGGTCACCTCGACGGTGCTGCTCGAGGGGCCTTTCGCGACCGTGAGCACGCGCGACCAGGGCTTCGTGCCCTTCGCCGTGACGAGCAGCGTGTGCTCGCCAGGGTCGATCGGCATCGCGGAGTCGACGAGGGAGTCGGACAGCGATTTTCCGTCGAGCGATACCACCGCCCCCGTCACGGTCTGCGTGAAGTGCACCGTCACGCGAGAGAGCACCTTCTCGAGGCTCCCCGCGCGTTCACGTGCGACCTTCGCGCGATCCGGGTCGGCGGTACCGGCCTTCCGCGCCACCTCGAGGTACTCGCCCCAGGCCGACGCGGTGTGCCCCCAGTCCTCGAAACAGCGCGCCAGGTTCAGCTGCGTGCCGAGCGTGGGCGCGAGGCGCTGGCTCTCCGCGAACTTCGGGCACGCCTCGGCATAGCGCTTCGCTTCGCGGAGCTGCTTGCCGTCGCGGAACAGCTGCTCGGCGAGGGCCACGTCGGCGCTGCTCTGTGCGCGCGCCGGCCCTGCCGCCGCGGTGGCGGCGAGGACGAAGAGGAGGGACAGACCAGGAGCGGTCCGGCTCACGGGCGCACCTTCACGATGAAGCCGCGGTCGGCGGAGCCGTCGTCGGTCAGGACCGAGCCCACGACGAGGATCCCCCCGCCCGGCAGCAACGCTACCGCGGCGACCTCTGCGTGCAGCTCCTGGGGCAGCACGAAGACTCCGTTCGCGCCGAAGCTCGTGTCCGGTCGGCCGTCGGACCCGAGGCGCACCACGAAGCCGCGGGCGACGAGCGGCCCGATCGCGGTTCCGCAGACGAGCACGCGCGAGCTCGTGTCGACAGCGACGTCCGTGGGGTCGACGTCCTCACCTCCGAGGTCGAGGACCTGCTCGCCCGCGTCCCCGAAGCTCGAGAGCCGGTCGATGCCGTCGGTGTGCAGGGCGAGCACCACGGCGTCATGCGGAGCGCTCGCGGATGCTTGCTTCCCGATGCTCTGCGCGAGCACGAAGATCCCTGCGTCGTTCGCGTCGAAGGCCCGCGGCGAGGTCGATGCGCCGGGCCGCTGCAGCGTCCTCGGCCGCCCGCCCGGTCCGAACGTGTTGTCGGACGTGACGTTCGCGAGCTTGAACCGTCCCACGATCGCGCCATCGATGACGTCCTCGGCAAGGAAGAGCGCCGTCAGCGAGCCGGGCTGGAGCTTCAGGTCCAGGATGGCGCTCGCGTCCGCGACCTCCGCCGGCACGGGCAGAGGCTTGAACGTGCTCACGTCCCAGATTGCGGCCTTCGCGGTCGCGCCGACGTAGCCGCCGGCCAGCCCACCGTCGACCACGACACCGGTCGTCGTGAAGGCGCCCCCTTGGTCCTCCAGGCTGCTCCCGTTGATCGGCACCAGCATGGTTCCACTGCGGACCACGCCGTAGGCCGCGCTCGGCGACGTGGCGTTCTGCGCACGGCCAACGGCCGTCACCGGCCCGTCCTCGGTGACCGCGACGGCGTACAGCTCCGCGTTGGGCGTCGGAGGCGCGAGGAGCATGCTGTCGGTCGGATGCGGGAGACCTTCCGCCGTGTACTCCGCGACGAGCCCGGCCTGCCGGCCGTCGCCGTAGAGCACCTCGCCGGCAACGTAGATGGTCGAACCCCGGACGGTCACGCCGTGCAGCGCGACGCGGTCACCGCCCGCCGGTCCGGAGACGAAGATGATCCCGCCGTCCCCGAAGGTGGGATCGAGCGTGCCGGCGCCGTCGGCGGCGCTGCCATCGAGGGACCCGTCGCCGCGGCCGCCGTCCCTGGGGTCGACGTCGCCGTCACCGAGCGCGCCGTCCGGGACGTCCGCGCCGCCGGTCGGCTCGTCGCCGAGGCCGAGCACCAGCGCGCATCCCGAGCACGCGAGGGCGGCGACCACGAGGGCGCGTCGCAAGAAGCTCATCGATCCAGCTTACGGGCCGTTGCGACCGCATCGCAACTCCGGTCAGGGCATGGTCTGCCAGCCGCCGAGCAGCTCACGCAGCTTCTTTCCGAGCTCCGCGCCGCTGAATGGCTTCGGGAGGACCTGCACCGAGCCGTCGAGCGTCAGGGCTTCCCTGCTGTAGCCGGTGACGTAGAGCACGGGCAGCCCGGGGCGGATCTGCAGGACGGCGGCCGCGATCTCGGGGCCGCTCTGGCCGGGCATCACGACGTCGGTGAGGAGGAGGGCGACCGCCGGATTGTCGCGCGCGCTCGCCAGCGCCTCCTCGCCGTTGCAGGCGACGACGACGTCGTAGCCGAGCCGCTTCAGCTGCCGGGCGGTCGCGGTGCGCACGAACGGATCGTCGTCGAGGAGCAGGATGGTCTCCGTCCCGAGGGGCGGCGTCACCCGCGACGAGGCGGGCGCCGCGGCCGCGGGCACGCTCGGGACCACCACGGGGAGCAGGATCCGGAACGTCGTGCCGCGACCGAGCTCGCTCGTGACCTCGATGCGCCCGCCGGCTTGCTGGACGATCCCGAACGAGGTCGCGAGCCCGAGCCCCGTCCCCTGGCCGGTCGCCTTCGTCGTGTAGAAGGGCTCGAAGACGTGGCCGCGGGTCTCGTCCGACATGCCGTGTCCGGTGTCGGTGATGCTCAGGGCGACCCAGCGGCCGTCGCTGCCGTTGTCCGGCGGGGAGACGGCGTGGGTGGCGAAGGTGAGGGTGCCGCCTTCGGGCATCGCGTCGCGTGCGTTGACCGCGAGGTTCATGAGCACGCGCTCCATGCTGCGGCGATCGACGCGGACGGATCCGGCGGCGGGGTCGAGGGCGGTGACGATCTGCACGCTCGCGCCGAGGGTGCGGGCGAGCAGCCGGACGATGTCGGTCACGAGGTCGTTGACCCGCAGCTCGCGCACCTCCATCGGGGAGCGCCTCGCGAAATCCAGCAGCTGCTGGGTGAGGGCCGTCGCCCGCGTCGTGACGCCGAGGATCCGCTCGAGGTCGGGATCCGGCGCTTGCCGCTGCGCCGCGAGCTCCTCGGCGGAAGAGACGAGGACGGTGAGCAGGTTGTTGAAGTCATGTGCGATGCCGCCGGCGAGCCGACCGATCGCCTCGAGCTTCCGCGCCTCGAGCAGCTCGCCCTCGAGCCGCCTCCGGTCGGTCACGTCGGTCGACGCGCAGAGCACGGTGGCGCGGTCGCGGAGCGCGAAGGGGAGACGGTTGGTCTCGAAGATGCGCCGCCGTCCGGCGCCGTCCACGAACGACTCGTCGACGACGTCCAGGGGGCGCCTCGTCTCGAGCACGACGCGGTCTCGCTCCAGGCTCTCGCGCACCAGCTCGGCCGGGATCCCGAGCTGGGCGAGCGTCCGCCCCACGACCTCACGTGGCGTGAGCCCGAGCAGCGCCGCGAAGGCGCGGTTCGCGAGGACCACCACGCCCGCATCGTCGCGGGCGTAGACGCACGTGGGCAGGAGATCGATGACCTCGCGGAGCCGCAGCTCTCGTTCGCGCGCGTCTCGCTCCTGGCGAGCGCGCTCTTCGACGGCACGCTGGGCGCCCACGTCGCGGAGCATGACCACGAACACCTTGCTGTCGGGCAGCGGGACGCGCGCGGCCGAGACCTCGACCTCCACCACCGTCCCGTCGAGGCGCAGGTACTTCTCGGGGGCGACGGGGACGAACCCGCCTTCGACGAGCGCCGCGGTGCGCTGCTCGACCAGCGGGATGTTGCTCGGGTGCATGATCTCCGTCGAGCGGAGGCCGACGAGCTGGTCGAGCCGCTCGGCGCCGAGGAGCCGGAGCGCGGCCGGGTTCGCGTGCTGGACGATCCCGGCCTCGAAGAGCATGACCGCGTCGGGCGAGAACTCGAAGAGGCGACGGAAGCGCTCCTCGGACTCACGCAGCGTCGCCTGGGCAGCGACGACCGCGGACAGGTCCTCGACGGAGGCGACGGCGTAGATCGCACCGCCGCCGGCGTCCCTGACCGGCGTGATCGTCAGGCGGCAGGTCGCGAACGTCGCGTCCACCCGCTCGAGGCGCGCCTGGAACGGGGCGGGAATCCCACCGGCCCGGGCCTCCTCGAGGGCGGCGATCAGCCCCGCCGCGCCGTCGCCCGGCGCGTGCGCGGGCAGCGACGTACCGCGCACGGCCGCCGCGCTGCTGCCGACGATCCGCGCGAACGTGTCGTTCACGCGCAGCACGTGGCCCACGAAATCGAGGAGCACGACGCCGATCGGGGATCGCGCGAAGAGCGTCTCGACGAGGCCCGTCGTCTCCACGAGGCCCGTCGTCTCGACGACCACGGCGTCGGCTGCGAAGGGCGTGAGGGTCAAGTGCTCTCGAGCGTATCACCGCCGGGCTCGCCCGACGAAGGACCGCTCAATCGCGGGCGCAGCGCATGCCGAGGGCCAGGTACTTGTACTCGGCCTGCGTGCTGTACCCCACCGCGGAGGCGTTCCCGGTCGAGTACGGGATGACGTGCTCCTGCCACGAGCCGCTCTTCGAGCCCTGCACCGACCAGCCGGTGCCGAGCGCGTTCCCGCCGGGGAGGATCGACTGGTAGTTGAAGACCGCACCCGCCATGTCGGCATGCCCGCTGGGGCTGTTGCCGAGCGGGAACCGGCCCGGTTCCGCGATGTAGAGGCTGTAGTCGGTGCCCACGATGGCCGCCGGCACCCACCAGTTCTTGTAGTAGTTCGCGCGGTGCGTATCGCCGGTGGTGGTCGGGTACGTCGGGTTGTTCATCGCGATCGCCTCGGTCGGATAGGCGTTCTGCCAGCCCGCCGGCGCCGGGGTTGCGCCCCACGGATAGAGGTCGGCGCCCCACGCGACGTCCCACTCGGGCCGGCTCGGGAGGCGCCCGCCGTCCCACGCGCAGAACGCGGCCGCCATGAAGGCGGTCACGCAGTTCATCGGCTTCTCGTCGAGGATGTCCTGCGAGTAGTTCTGGTTGTCCATGAGGCGCGTGTTGATCGCGTCGGGCAGGCGATAGGTGCGCGTGCCGATGTTCTTGACGGTGCAGCCCTCGTTGGCGCCGCCCGCGCCGGTGCCGTCGCTGAGCTTGTGGTGGAGCGGGCCGAGCTCCTGGTACATGCCGGTGTAATCGATCGCGGTCCCGCCGTTGTCGAGCATGGTGGGCAGGTAGGCGGTCCATTGGTCGTTCCACCACGCCGGCTTGTGCGCGGTGATGTACCCGCGAAGATCGCCGTTCGTGCGCTCGACCATGGCGCGGAAGCGGCCCGCCGTGACGCTGTACTTGTCGACGATCGAGCCCGGGATGGTGGTGCAGCAGCTCTCGTGGCCGGCATCGGCGAGGCCGGGCCCGCACGTGTCGCCGCCGTGATGGGCGGTGCAGCTGCGGATGGCGACGCACTTCTTCGCGTAGCTGCAGCCGTCGGAGGCGCAGTCCGCGTGTACACTGCACGCTTTGGCGACCGCGCACTTCGGGGCTCCCGTCTTGGTGCCGCCGCAGTCGACGTCGCTCTCGTCGCCGTTCTTGACCTTGTCGGTGGCGGTCGGCGCCTGGCAGGTTCCGCCGGTGCATACGCCGTCGACGCAGTCGGCGGGGACGAGGCAGCCCTGGCTCGTCACGCAGGCCTTGCCGCTCGTGCCGCCGCAGTCCACGTCGGTCTCGTCGGCGTCCTTCACCCCGTTCGTCGCGGTCGCGGGGATCGGCGCGCCATCCGCGGCGTACCCGCCATCGGCGCCGCTGCCGCCGTCGTCGTCGGCGCCCGGGCCGGGCGACGGCGCGTCGCTCGAGGACGAGGAGCACGCGGCAACCACGGACACCACGGACGCCACGAGCGCGAGAGCCACGACGGAGGTGCGGACGATCATCCCGCTCAGCATACGTTGGATCGCCATGATCGCCCGCGAGCGGCGTGCGGCGGGCGCTCGGCAACGCGCAAGTGCGACAATCGCTGGTGGTCAGCGGCCACCCAGTGCCGTGGCGGCGCTGGCCGCGGCTTCGCCCGCCTTCAGGACCTCGCGCGGCGGGCTCTTCGTGCCGCCCCCGAGGACGGCAAACGCGAGCCGCGCCGCGACGAACGCGAACAGCAGGAGGACGCCGCCTCGCTTGACGACGCGGCTCCGGCGCTCGGCAGCCTCGAGGCGGGCCTGGCTCGCCGCGTCGGCGACGAGCAGCGCGAGGTCGAGCGGGCGGGACTCGGACGCGTTCGTCGCCTGTCGTGCCGCGACCGCGCCGACGCGCGTGCGGAGGGCGGCGTGCTCGGCCAGAGACGCGATCTCGCCGGCATCGAGCCACAACCCGTGCATGATGCACACGTCGACGATGACGCTGGAGCTCGCTCCCCACCGACCCCGCTCCATCTCGCGCGCGCACGAGGGGCATCGCACGAGCGGCAGGAGCTGCGACGGCGTCTGACCGCCGGCTGGCAGCTTGGCGGCGATGGTGCGGGCGAGGGCCGGGTCGTCGGCAATGGCGCTCCAGGCGCGGCCGCCCACGAACATGCCCCGGCACCTCGCGCACGTGTGGAGCGTCGCCGAACGCGTGATGCCGATCGCGGTGAGGGGCACGGCGCAGCGCGGGCAGGCGAGCGGCGGAGCGCCGGGGCCCGCGAAGGGAGGCTCGTGCGCCGCGACGGGGACGAGGCACGAGGGGCATGCGGATCCCGCGTGCGCGGCGGTACCGCAGAAGAAGCAATGCGCGATGTCAGCCCCCACCCTGCGAGTCTACGGGCACCCGGCCGCCGGGCAAGCGCCGTCGGCTGCTAGGATGCGGGGCGATGCTCCACCGCCGCGGCGTCGTGCTGCTCGTCGCCGCCGCGGCCACGCTGTCGTGCGGCGACTCGTGCACCGGGGAACGCGCCGCGCGCCCGCTGCGCGCGATCCCCGCGAACGCGGCGACCGCTCGCACGCCGGAGAGCCTCGTGACGTGCGCGGCCGGCTCGCTGCCGCCCGGGTACACGGCGCAGACGCTGGCGGGTACGCACGGGCCCCGAACGTACGGCCTCTTCGTTCCGCAGGGCGCGTCGCCCGGCGCGCCGCTGCCGGTGGTCCTCGGGTTCCACGGGGACGGCGGGACGGGGGCCAGCATGCGCAACGCCGGCCTCGAGGCCGCGACCGGCGCCGGAGCGATCCTCGTCTATCCCGATGGTCGTGACCACGCGTGGGACCTCGAGACGGCGCCCGCCGACAACGAGGACTACGTCTTCTTCGACGAGCTCGTGGACGACGTCGCGAAGAAGACCTGCATCGACCCGCGGCGCATCTTCCTCTTCGGCTTCAGCCGCGGCGGCTTCTTCGCCAACCAGCTCGCCTGTCATCGCGGCAACATGGTCCGGGGCATCGCCTCGATGTCGGGCGGCGGTCCGTACTCGAATGCGCGATCCGACTTCGACGGGCTCGGGATCTTCCGCGGGTGCACGACCCCGCCCACCGCCGCGCTCGTGATCCACGGCGACGCGGATAATGTCGTGCCGCCGATCGCCGGCGAGAAGTGCGTCCGGCACTGGCGGGTGACGAACGGGTGCGGGGCGACCAGCGTTCCGCACGAGCCAGCGCCGTGCGTGACCTACGCGGGCTGCGCGCCGGGTCACCCGGTGATGTCTTGCACGGTGCCGGGGATGGGGCACCAGGTCTGGACCGAGGCGGCCGCCACGAGCTGGGCGTTCTTCAGGACCCTGTGAGCGGAGGGCCGCGTCAGCTCGCGGTGTCGGCGGGCACCTCGAGGGTGACGCCAGCCTCGTCGCTCGCGGCGATCGCGTAGCCGGTACGCCACAGTGCCTGCAGGGCGGCGATCGGGCTCGGGTGGCCGGGCAGGCGAGCGGCGCGCCACACCTCGTCGACGAACGCGGCGTGCGCGAGATCGTCGGCGAGCTCCGGCCGCGCGCCCGCGACGGCGCGCGCGGCCTCGGCGACCAGGGCCTCGAGCCGCTGCGCCCGCTCGAAGACGACGTGCGCCGACCGATGCGAGGCGACGACGCCGCGGGCGGCGCGGAGCGGGGCCTCGAGCAGCTCGGTGGCGATCGCGGGGCGCGACCCAGCGAGCTGCCAGCGGACACGCGACCCGGGCGCCCCGCCCCATGGCGCGAGGGCGTCGCGGAGCATGGCGACGGCCTGCTCGGCGCGCTCGACGCCGCGCGGATCCGAGGCGAGCAGGATCGCGAGGTCGAGCCGGGAGCTCGGCGCCCCGTCGCGCCAGCGCTTGCGATCGATCCACGAGGCCGGCGCGATGCGGGCCCACAGGTCCATGAGTCCCGCGTCGGGATCGCGCCTCGCGAGGCGGCGCCATTCGCGCTCGAGATCGGTCATGCGCGCCGACACCACGCCGTCCGCGGCGGCGAGCACCTCGTGGCGCGCGCTCTCGATCCGCCTCTCGCAGGCCGCCAGGGCGTGCGCCCTCTGCTCGGCGAGCCGCTGCCGGGACGCGAGGTGCTCGTCGCGGGCGCGCTGGCAGCGTTCGAGCTCCGGCCGCGCCGGACGCAGGAGGGAGCCGACGACCTCGAGCCACGTGTCGCGCGGGGATCCAAGCACGGTCCCAGGCTACTCCTGGCAGCGCCCGGTCGAAATCTCACTTTTCGGTGACGGAAGCGCCCATGCGCCGACAGAACGGGTCGTGAAGCACACCATCCTCGTCTTTCTTCCCTGCGTGCTGGCCGCCATCACTGCCGCGTGCGCGGGCTCCACGACCACCTCCGGCGGCGGGCCCGGCGCGCAGGGCTCGTCCAGCCAGTCCGAATCCGGCAACGGAAGCTGCCCGTCGGCACCGTCGACGCTGCGTGGCACCGCGGCCGCCGGAGCCTCCTGCAGCACCTACGCCGACTGCGCGCCGACGTGCTGCTCGTGCGCGAGCACCGGCGACGACTGGCTCGCTGCGGCGTGCGTCAACGGGACGTGCGCCGGTCGCGCGGCGACCTGTGACGCGACGTCGGGAACCTTCTGCCCGGGCAGCACGAGCAGCTCGTCGAGCAGCGGCAGCACCAGCGGCGGAAGTACGAGCAGCTCGTCGAGCAGCGGGAGCACGAGCAGCTCGTCGAGCAGCGGCAGCAGCGGGACCACGAACCACGGTCAGTGCGTGGAAGGCGCGAGCTACGACTGCCAGTACACCGCGCAGGGCACGTGGACGGGCTCGCTGTGCTGCGTCGACACTGCGCTCACCTGCGTCGACGGCGGCTCGTACGACTGCGAGTACACCGCTCACGGGAAGTGGACGGGCGCCAAGTGCTGCCTCGCCGGCGCCTCGAGCTGCGTGGCCGGCTCGGCGTACGACTGCGAGTACACCGCCCACGGGAAGTGGACCGGCGAGCTCTGTTGCTTCTGAGCGCCCGCCGGCTTCGTCTCAGCGGCCGGCCGCGCCCGCTGCAGGTGCGGCCGGCGCGGTCGCGGGGGCGGTGAACGGCGTCTGCGAGGTCGGCGCGGGAGCCTGCGACGTGGGGACGGGAGACTGCGAGGTCGGCACCGGCGCCTGGGACGTCGGCACCGGCGTCTGCGTGGCGACGGGGGTCTGGGTCGCCACGGGGGCCTGGGACGTCGGGACCGGCGCCTGCGAGGTCGTCACGCCGGTCGCGGCGACGGTCCCGCCGGCTCCGTTCATGGCGCCGGCGTTCGTGGTGCCGCCGGTGTTCATGCCGTTGCCATTGTTCGCGCCGCTGTTCGCGCCGTTACCGTTGTTCGTGCCGTTGCCGTTGTTCGTGCCGTTACCGTTACCGTTGTTCCCGCCGTTGCCGACGGGGATCGGGAACGGGACCGCGACGGGGACGCCTCCGCCTGCCGAGGGCTGCTGCGCTTGGCCTCCGCCGACCTGCCCGGCGGCGCCCTGCTGCGCGCCGGCCTGCGCCGCGCCGACCTGCTGCGCCTGCGCGGCCGCGGCGCTCACCTGGGCGGAGGTGAGGGTCGTCTGTCCGTTCGTGTTCGAGGTCGCGCTCCCGCCGCCCTGGTCGCTCGCCCCCTGCACGATCGGCGGCGCGACCACGACCGTGACGGTCGGGGCCGGCGGATCGGTGACGAGCACCGTGGTCGCGGGCGGCGTTGCATCTTGTCCCTCGGGCTTGCATGCCACGCCCGTCGTCACGGCGGCGAGCGCCAGCACGGAGGCGAGGAGCGTCCGCGACCGCAGAACGAGGGCACGAGGAGCAGACGTGGTCGACATGACCGCCGGCGCTGCATCGCGCATGCCCGGATCCGCCTGAGCTGCGCGTTCAGCGCGAACGGCGCGTCCGTCGCAGGAGCAGCGCCGCGCCGAGCACGAGCGCCCACCCGCCCGCCAGGGGCGCGGAGCGGGGCGAGGCGCCGCTCGCCGCACAGCCGCCGTTCTCGTCGTCGCTTCCGTTGGCCGGCTTGCTGAGCGGCCCGCCCGAGGACGCGGCCGGCGCGCCGGACGCGCCGGAGCTGCTCGACCCGCCGTCCGCGACCGCGGTGCAGCACTGGACGTCCGAGGCTCCGGGGCACAAGCCGGGCGTCGAGACGTGGCTGCCGAGCGCCGCGCAGGCCGACGTCGTGATGCAGGTCCCCGTCTCGCCCGTCGCGTCCAGCGTGCACGCCTCGTCCGGCGCGCCCGACGACGACGACGAGCCGGGCGGCATTCCGCCGAAACGCGAGAGGACACTCTGCGCGTGGGCCACGCGCTGCGAGGTGGCGCAGGCGCCGCAGACCTCGTAGTCCCGCGCGAAGGCGCTCACCGCGCCGGTCACCGTCGTGGTGGCCTGCAGCTTCGTGAGTCCGTACGAGGGGAAGCTCGTCAGCTCGAACCAGATGAAGTCGAGTTGCAGCTGCAAGCTGGTGGCGCTCTTGCCCTGCGCCGCCGCGTAGCTCTTGACGTTGTCGCCCGCGGTGGAGTCCCAGCGACCGCCCGCCGACCACTGCGCGATCCCGCGGCCGGGGCCGCCCTTCTGCACGATGGTCGGGTCGAGCCCCGACTCCACGTCGAGGTTGCCGACGATCCCTGCGCTCTGCTCGGCGGTGAGGCCCTTCAGGCGGAAGTAGTCGAACGCGGGCTGCTCGTTCGCGTAGGTCTCGAGCGCCTGGCTGGTCTCGCCGAGCGGCTCGCCCTCCGGCGCCTCCGCCCCGCACGCGCCGACCGCCAGGGCGGCCAGCATCGCGAGCGCGTGCGGTGCACGTCCCGCGCGCGTGCCACGTGAGATCGACGCGAGACGTAGCGCGTGCGCCATGCCGCCATGCTATCCGACGGCCCGCGGGTGTCCCAACCCTGCAGGAAGAACATGATCGGAAAGTCGTTGAACGAGCGCTTCGTGCTGGGTCTCATCCCGGGACCCCGCGCCATCGAGATGCTGCAGAAGGCCATGCCGACGCAGGCCCAGCACCTCGTCGAGGTCCGCGCCCAGGATGCGCGCATGATCGCCGTGCTCTTCGTCGAGGCCGATCGTCAGACCGTGAAGCTTTGCCGCGACCTCGGCATGGCCATCGAGCCCGGCGCGAGCGGCGTCATGGGCCTCCTCGGCGAGGACGCAGCGCGCCTCTTCCCGTCGCTTCCTGAGCTCGATCGCACGTGGCTACGCGAGCCGTGCGGGCCGCGGGAGACGAAGGTGCTCCTCATCGGCGGCGGCCGCGCGCTCCTGTCGCTCACCGCGGGCGACGGCAAGGTCGACATCGCGGCGGTCTCGGCGAAGGCGTCCTGACGGCGTTCGCGGACCGACCGCAACGGCGGCCCGCCTGCGGTCACCCTGGCGGGGACCTGCGCGGCGCTCGCGGATGGGGGTATCCTCGCCCCCGATGACCGGCTTCTCGTGTGCGCACTGCGGCGCCTCCCTCGAGCTGCCCAGCAGTCCCGCGGCGCTCGACGCGGAGTGCACGTTCTGCGGGCGTCACACGACGCTCCCGGCCGACATCCTGGCGCTCCGGCGGCCGCGCGCGGCTCCCGTGGTGGCGGTGCAGCAGGCGCGCTCCGGCGTGATCGTGGCGATGGTGGTCGGCGTCGCGCTCGCGATGGGGGCTTCCTTCGCGGTGCTGCGAGCGACCCGGAGCGACGAGCTCCCCGTGGTGCCGCCGCCGCCCGCGGCGAGGCCGGCGCAACCGCCGCCGCCGGTACCGACCACCGCGAAGACCGCCGAGACCCGCGAGACGACCGGCGAAGCGGCGGTGAGCGCACGCCTGACGGAGCTCCACGCGCGGGGCTGCAAGGACGTCATCCTCGCGCCGCAGACGACGTCGGGCGAGCAGACGATCGAGACGAAGCTCGTCGTGACCGGCCGGTGCGTCACGGTCATCGCGGCGACCGGCTCGCCGGACAACGTGCTCACGGTGAGGATGAGCACGCCGCTCGGTGCGCCGCTCGACGCGCCGCCGCCCGCCACCACCGTGGAGCTCACGGTCTGCCCGAAGATGGCCGGCCACCATCCGACGACCATCGTTCCCGCGACCGGCGACACCTACACCGTCGCGGCCATCGAGTGCCCCGCCGTCCGGAAGGCGCCGTGAGGCTGCTCGGGCTCCTGCTCGTCGCGGCGCTCGCCGCGCCCGCGTGCTCGCCGGCGCAGGTCGACGTCCACACGCGGGTCGCCGTGACCATCACGCCCCGGCCCGATCGCATGCCGTTCGACCCGCGGAGCGCCCGCCTCGCCTCGGCGACCGAGCAGCTCCGCGCCGCGGCCGGCCATCACGTCGCGCTCGACGTCGACGCCGCCATGGTGCCCGAGCTCCGCTCCTCGTTCGAGGAAGCGCTCGGCCGCTCCTTCGAGGCGATGACGCGCGATCTGACGCGCCTCCGAAAGGACCCCGAGGCCTTCGCCTACGCCGCCGCGCGCCTCGAGCGCGTCAGCCTTCGCTACGACGCGACGCTGCGCGGGGACGTGGTCACGTTCGACGTCGCACACCGGACCGTCGAGGTTCGCGGTCCGGCGCGGCGCGACGACCTCGTGAGCGAAGGCACGCTCGTCCAGCCGATGCTGCTCGCGTACGCCGACGATCTGCGCGCGCGCTACGAGGGCAAGCGGGCGAGCGACGTTCCGGCCGCCGAGCGCGGGCCCTACGTGCGGGTGCTCCTCGGGGACCTGCCGGGACGGAGGCGTGGTCGCGACGTGCCGGCCGAGTCGCCGTCTGCCCTCGCGAATGCCCCCGAGGCCTCCCGCATCCTCACCGCGCTCGAGCTGTCCCGCATGCCCGGCACCGACGCCGCGACCCTGCACCGGCTCGACGCGTGGCTCCTCGACCAGAAGGACTGGTTCGCCGACCAGTACCAGCGGCATGCCGCGCTCGTTCGCCAGTTGCCTGCGCAATGCACCTTTCACGCGGCCGAGACCGCGTACGCGACCTGGCTGCTCGCGCGCTTCCGGGCCCCGGGGACGACGGACGAGCAGCGGCTCGCCATCGCGCGGCGCATCTTCGTGCCGTCGTACGGCGACGAGCGGGAGCAGCAGGGCGGCCGCACGTACGCTCCGTTCGCGTGGCCCGGCATCGACCGCTTCGCCTTCGGGATGTCGGTCATCGACGAGTGGCGCCGCGACGGCCACCCGACGCAGCTGACCCCGAGGCGCAGCACGCAGACGGAGGAATTCATCGTCTGTCCGCGGGCCGCAGCCCCGGGAGGCCGCGGCGGCAACCTCGCGCCGCGGTGCGAGCACGACTTCTATCGCTTCGCCGACGAGACGGAGGGCGGCACGAAGAAGCTCGCGGCGGCCCTCCTCGAGCGAAACGATCCCGTGCTCACCGCGACCGTGTTCGCCGCGCTCCGTCCAAGGGGCAGCGAGACCGACGCGCGGCTCGCGCTGCTCAGGGCGGTCGAGGGCGGCGCCGCGGCGGTGTGGCGGGCGGGCGCGCGCGACCTCGGTGAGCGCGTCGACAACTCGTCGGACCGCGCGGTCCTCGAGGAGGCGCAGCGGCTGTGGCTCCAGGCTCCGGCCTACCGCGGCACCGTTCTCCTGCTCCTCGGGCACGTCGATCGCTATGGCCACGGCAACGTGCCGTGGCGTGACTTCGGGGAGGCCTTCGGCAGCCGGACGACGCGCGCCGAGCTCGACGCGTACCTCGACGAGGGATCACTCGCGATGATGCTCCTGCCCATCGTCTGGCCGTCGCTGGATCGCGGCTACTCGCGGGCCGCCGCGATCCTCCCGCGCCTCGACGCGTTCCTCGGCGACCCCGAGTACAACCGGTCGAACACCAACAACGGCACGCACCGCGCGCTTCGCGAGATCATCTCCGAGCTGTGCGCGGAGCGGAACGTCGCCGACCTGGCGGCGCTCCACGAGTACCTGGTCAACCGCGTCGCCTCGCATCCCGGCGAGAGCTACGGCGACATCGCCGAGGAGGCGACCTCGCGGCGCTGCAACCCGGCGCCGCCCCCGCCTCCGCCGCGCAACGAGGTGCGCCTCGTGCCGGGCAAGAAGCGCCTTCGCATCATCCAGAGCGGCGCTGAGCCGGCGGACCGGTTCCTGTGAGGCTTCGCGCGCTCGTCGGGACGGTGGCGCTCCTCGCCTTCGCCGCGTGCGGCGGGGCCGATCACGTGCACGTGACGAACGACGTCGCCGTCACCATCACGCCGGCCACCGACGAGCTGCCCTTCGATCCGCGCGGCGCCCGGCTCCGCGCGGCGACCGCCCAGCTGACGCGCATCGCCGGCCATCCCGTGGCCTTCGAGATCGACGCCGCGGTCGCCTCGGCGCTCCGCCCGGACTTCGAGCGTGACCTCATCGACGCGGTCGAGCAGACCGCGCGCGCCCTCTCCGAGTGGAAGGCCGCCCGCGGCGCGCGCTCCGTCGCCGCGTTTCGCGAGGTGGCGTGCCGCTACGTCGTGACCGTCGAGGACGACGCGCCGCTCGTGACCTTCGACAGCAAGACCGGCGTGCTCCGCGTCGAGCTCTCGGCGCACCCGCGCGCGCTGGTGCCCGCCGGCCTCGTGTCCCGCGCGCTCGCGCACGAGGAGGACGTGTACCGCGAGGTGCGTTACGGCGACGTTCTTCCCGAGCAGGTCGCGCCCGGCGAGCGTCGCGCGTACTTCGAGGCGCTCACCCACCGCTCCGGTCTCACCGAGCGGGAGCGGGCGACCCGCGAGCGGCTGAGGAGCCTCCCGCCCGCCGAGGCCCTCGGGCAGTCGCCCGAGGCGAGCGTCGTGCTGAAGGTGGTGCGCCTCGACGAGCTGTCGCGCGGCTCCGACCCGGCGCTCGCAGCGCTCACGCGAGCGTGGCTCTTCGGCGGCGGCGGGGGCGTCTTCCGGCGCGCGTACGACGACCGGAACGTCGACGTCGACGCGGTGCCTGCGGGCAGCGCCTTCCGCCGCGCCGAGGCGGCGTACGGCGCGTGGCTCACGCGCGAGCTGCCGGTGGCCACCCCGGCCGAGCAGCGCAAGGTGATCGGCTCCGTCTTCGACGCGCGGTCCCCCGGCGCGTACCCGGGCCTCGATCGGTTCGCGCTCGGTCTGCGCGTGGTCGACGCCTGGTCGAAGGCCGGCAAGCCGATGTCCGGGATGGGCGCCAGGGACGACCAGCGCGAGCTCTTCGACGAGGTCGTCTGCCCGAGCGTGCGCGACCGGCGCGGCAAGCGCGTGCGCAACAGCGGCTGCACGAGCAGCGCGCGCGGGTGGCTCGCGTATGTCGCCGACGACGAGCGGCGGCTCCTCCAGCTCGCCAGGGCCCTCGACGAACGGGATGACCCGGAGGTGGCGGCCACGCTGCTCGACGAGCTCCGCGGCCGCCCCGGACGCGACGCCCCGGACGCGCTGGACCCGTTCACGACGGTGCTGCACGCGCTCGATCCGCACAAGCGCTCGTGGCGTGCCGCGATCGAGGTGCTCGTCGAGAATCGCCGCGCCGGCCTGCGCGAGGAGTCGGCGGCGATCTGGAAGGCGCATCCCGACCAGCGCGGCACCGCGGTCTACGTGCTGGCCCGTGCCGACGTGGGCTACGCGGGTACGAACAACGAGGGCAGCGTGTGGCGAGGATTCGCGAAGAGCTACGGCTCGCCGATCGACGCTCCGCTGCTCGCCAGCATGCTCGACTGGGGCCGGCCCGCCTTTGTCGAGGTGCCGCAGGTGTGGCCCGCCCTCGCCCACGGCTTCTCGCGGGCCGACGTGCTCCTCCCGCGCCTCGACGCGCTGCTGCCCGATGCGACGAGCGACGACGCCCCCGAGGTGCTGCGCGCGCTGTCGGCGATCGTCACCCGCCTGTGCAACGACCGCAGCGAGGCCGACCTCGCGAAGCTGCACGCCTGGACGGCGCGGCGCACGGCGAGCCGCCCGGCGGAGCGGCCCGTCCTCATGGTGCTCGGCCGCGACACCGCCCCCGGAGGCTGCGGCAGCCGCCTGAAGAAGAAGGACGACTGAGCGTTCAGACGTGGCCCGCGTCGCGGAGCCACCTGACCACCGGCTCGAGCGTCGCGTCGGCGCCGCGCGGGGCGTAGCCGAGCTCGCGGCGCGCCTTGCTCGAGTCGACGAACCAGTAGAGCGTCGCGTAGTCGAGCACGTCGAGGGGCAGGGGCGGCGGAAGGTGCAGCCGCTCGGCCGCCTTGCACGCCGCCATGACGAGGCGGTTCGGGAGCGGAACGACGCGGCGGCGGAGCCCGGCGAGATCGAGCACGTGCTTGCACAGCTCGGGGATCGAGAGGTTGTCGCCGCCGAGGATGTAGCGCTCGCCGCGCTTGCCCTTTTCGAGCGCGAGGGCGATGCCGCTCGCCACGTCGTCGACGTGCACCACCGAGATGCCCCCGTGACACGCGAGCGCCGGCCAGTTCTTGATGATGTCGCGGATGTTGCCGGCGGTGACGAAGGCGTCGTCGTTCGGTCCGTAGACCTCGGCAGGACACACCGTGACGACGTCGAGGACATCGACGAACGAAGCCACCACGCGCTCGGCCTTGCGCTTGACGATGCTGTACTGGAGCTCGGGGCGCTCGGGCGAGAACTGGGCGGTCTCGTCGAAGACGCGCGGCGTGTCGCTCGCGTTGATCGTCGTGGCCGACGAGACGTGCACGAAGCGCTTCACCTTGGCGTCGCGCGCCGCCTCGAGCAGGTTCCGCGTGCCGCCCACCGCGATCGACTCGAGCTTCTCGGCCGACGCGCTGCGGATGTCGGACCACGCGGAGACGCACGCGAGGTGGATGACCGCATCCATGCCGCGGCACGCCTCGGCGAGGCTCACCGGATCGGTGATGTCGCCGGTCGCGCGCTCGAACGTGACGCCGGCGAGGCGGTCGGTCTTGCTGGTCGTGCGGAGGAGGAGGCGAAGCTCGTGGCCCTGCTCGCCGAGCAGGCGAGCGACGCGCGAGCCGATGAACCCGCTGGCGCCAGTGAGGAGGATCTTCATGATGGTTCGTTCTCGGAGGTCAGACCTTGCAAACAGCAGTCACGGCTTGGCGGCCGTCGCGTCCTCGAGGACCACGAGATCCGCGCCCTCGCTCACCTGCTCGCCGACGCCGAAGCGGAAGCTCGCGACGGTCGCGTCCCGCGGGGCCGAGACCGTGAGCTCCATCTTCATGGCCTCGAGCACGAGGAGCGGCGTTCCCTTGGTGACCTTCGTTCCGGGCGCGACGAGGTGCGCGATGACCTTGCCCGGCATCGGCGCCTTCAGCCCGCCCTCGTGCGTGTCGGCGGACGCCGCGACGTCGAGCGGGTCGACCAGCTCGAGCTCCCACCGCCGGCCGGCGAGGAAGACGATGCGCCGCGCGCCCTGCGGGACCACCGTCGCGCGGACCGTCCGCCCGCCCGCGTCGAGCTGCGCCGCGTGATGGCCGCGCGGCGAGAAGCGCACCTCGCCGGCCGGCGCCTTCGCGACCTCGTCCGGCGTTCCCGATCGAACCGTGAGCGCTCCCGAGGCCGACGCGGTCGCCCGCACCTCGCGCACCGTCTCGCCGGCGCGGAGCGTCACCACGTGCGGAGCGGGCGCGCCGAGGCGGAAGCCGTCGAGGGCCCACGGCGACCCCGCGTCGCTCGCGCGGTCGGACGAGGCACGCCGCGCGCGATCGATCTCGGCGGCGGCGGCAGCGATGAACGCGTCCTCCGGCACCGCGTCGTGCGGAGCCTCGAGCGCCTTGGCCTCGCGCTCGATGAGGCTCGTGTCGAGATCGGGCTCGGTGAAGGACCGCGTCCGCACGAGGCGACCGAGGAACTCCACGTTGTTGGCGACGCCCACCACCTGGTACTGGTCGAGCGCGCCCTGCATGTTCCGCAGCGCCTCGGCGCGGTCGTGTCCCCACACGATGAGCTTCGCGATCATCGGGTCGTAGTGGGTCGTGATCGAGTCACCCTCCTCGACGCCGGTGTCGATGCGTACCTGCGCCGACGGCTGCGGCGTGACGAGGTGCACGAGCTTGCCGACGGACGGCGCGAAGCCAGCGTCGGGGTTCTCGGCGTAGATGCGCGCCTCGATGGAGTGGCCGCGCACCGTGAGCTCGCTCTGCTTCTTCGGGAGCGGCTCGCCGGCGGCGACGCGCAGCTGCCACTCGACGAGATCGAGCCCCGTGATCTGCTCGGTCACGGGGTGCTCCACCTGGAGACGCGTGTTCATCTCCATGAAGTAGAACTCGCCGCTCGGCTCGACGATGAGCTCCACCGTCCCGGCGCCCACGTACCGAACCGCCTTCGCGGCGAGCACCGCGGTCTCGCCCATCTTGCGCCGCTGCTCGGGGCTCAGCCCCGGCGCGGGCGCCTCCTCGAGGACCTTCTGGTGCCGGCGCTGGACCGAGCAATCGCGCTCGAACACGCTCACGTAATTGTCGTGCGTGTCGCCGAACACCTGGAGCTCGACGTGGCGCGGCCGCACGACGTACTTCTCGATGAGCACGTCCTCCGAGTCGAACGCGCTCTTCGCCTCGCGCCGGCACGACAGCAGGGACGACGCGAAGTCGGCCGCGCGATCGACGCGGCGCATGCCCTTGCCGCCGCCGCCTCCGGTCGCCTTGATGATCACCGGATAGCCGATCTTCTCGGCCTCCGCGGCGAGGTTGGCGGGCGACTGATCGGTGCCGTGGTAGCCGGGCGTCACGGGCACGCCGGCCTTCGCCATGATGGCCTTGGCGGAAGCCTTGTCGCCCATCGCGCGGATCGCCTCCGGGCTCGGGCCCACGAACACGATGCCGGCCGCCGCGCACGCCTCGGCGAGGAGCGGGTTCTCGGAGAGGAAGCCGTAGCCCGGATGGATGGCCTGCGCGCCCGTGGCCTTCGCAGCCGCGATGATCTTGTCGACGACGAGGTACGACTCCCGCGCCGCGGCGGGCCCGAGGTGCACCGCCTCGTCGGCGAGACGCACGTGGCGCGCGCCGGCATCGGCGTCGGAGTACACGGCGACGGTGCGCAGGCCGAGCCGGCGCGCGGTGCCGATGATGCGGCAGGCGATTTCGCCGCGGTTCGCGATGAGAAGGCTATCGAACATGGTGGTCTTCCTTCCTCACATCCGGAAGATGCCGAAGCGCGTCTCGGGGATGGGCGCGTTGAGCGCAGCAGAGAGCGAGAGGCCGAGCACGCGCCGGCTCTGGGCGGGATCGACGACGCCGTCGTCCCACAGGCGGGCGGTCGCGTAGTAGGGATTGCCCTGCGCCTCGTACTGGTCGCGGATGGGCGCCTTGAAGGCGGCCTCGTCCTCGGCGGACCACGAGCCGCCCTTGCCCTCGATGCCGTCACGCTTCACGGTGGCGAGCACCGACGCGGCCTGCTCGCCGCCCATCACGCTGATGCGCGCGTTCGGCCACATCCACAGAAAGCGCGGCGAGTAGGCCCGCCCGCACATGCCGTAGTTGCCGGCGCCGAAGCTGCCGCCGATGAGCATCGTCACCTTGGGGACGGCGGCGGTCGCGACCGCGGTGACCATCTTCGCGCCGTCCTTGGCGATGCCCGCGTTCTCGACCTTCCGCCCGACCATGAAGCCGGTGATGTTCTGGAGGAACACGAGCGGGATCCCGCGCTGCGCGCAGAGCTCGATGAAGTGGGCGCCCTTCTGCGCCGACTCGCCGAACAGGATGCCGTTGTTGGCGATGATGCCGACCGGGATGCCGTACACGTGCGCGAAGCCGGTCACGAGCGTCGTGCCGTACCGCGACTTGAACTCGTCGAAGCGCGAGCCGTCGACGAGGCGTGCGATGACCTCGTGCACGTCGTACCGCTTGCGCGCGTCGGACGGGATGACCCCGTAGAGCTCGCGCGGGTCGTACTTCGGCTCCTCGACGGGAGCCATCTTCACCTGCGCGGGCTTCGTGCGATTCAGGTTCGCGACGATGCGGCGCGCCAGGTAGAGCGCGTGGGCGTCGTTCTCGGCGAGGTGGTCGGCGACGCCCGACACGCGCGTGTGCACGTCGGCGCCTCCGAGGTCCTCGCTGGTCACGACCTCGCCCGTCGCGGCCTTCACGAGCGGCGGGCCGCCCAGGAAGATCGTGCCCTGCTCCTTGACGATGATCGTCTCGTCGCTCATCGCCGGAACGTACGCGCCGCCCGCGGTGCACGAGCCCATGACCACCGCGACCTGCGGGATGCCCGCCGCGCTCATGTTCGCCTGGTGGAAGAAGATGCGCCCGAAGTGCTCGCGGTCCGGGAACACCTCGTCCTGGCGGGGCAGGTACGCGCCGCCCGAGTCGACGAGGTAGACGCACGGCAGGTGGTTCTCGCGCGCGATCTCCTGGGCGCGGAGGTGCTTCTTCACGGTCATCGGGTAGTAGGTGCCACCCTTCACCGTCGCGTCGTTCGCGACGATCATGCACTCCTGGCCCTCGATGCGGCCGATGCCGGCGATCATGCCCGCCGCCGGCGCCTCGCCGTCGTACATGCCGTTGGCGGCGAGCTGGCCGATCTCGAGGAAGGGCGTGCCCGGGTCGAGCAGCTTCTCGACGCGGTCGCGGGGGAGGAGCTTGCCGCGCGCCGCATGCTTCTGGCGCGCGCTCTCGCCGCCGCCCCGCGAGGCATCGGTGATCCTGGTCTCGAGGTCGGAGACGAGCGCACGCATCGCGTCGGCGTTGGCGCGGAACTCGGCCGACTGCGTGTCGACACTGGAGGAGAGGACGCTCATGGCAGTGGCCTCCTTTACATCGATTCCGAGAAGAGCTCGCGCCCGATGAGCATCCGGCGGATCTCGGACGTCCCGGCGCCGATCTCGTAGAGCTTCGCGTCGCGCCACAGGCGGGGCGTCGGGAACTCGTTGACGTAGCCGTTGCCGCCGAGGATCTGGATGGTCTCGCCGGCCATCCAGGTCGCCTTCTCGGCGGCGTAGAGGATCGCGCCGGCTGCGTCCTTGCGGAGGCGGCGGTCGTGGTCGACGCGGTCGCAGGCCTGGCCCACCGCATAGACGTACGCGCGGCACGCCGACCACGTCGTGTACATGTCCGCGAGCTTCGCCTGGATCAGCTGGAACTGCCCGATGCTCTGCCCGAACTGCTTGCGGTCGTGCACGTAGGGCAGGGCGACGTCGTGGCAGGCCGCCATGATGCCGAGCGGGCCGCCCGCGAGCACCGCGCGCTCGTAGTCGAGGCCGGACATGAGCACCTTCACGCCCTGACCGAGCTGCCCGAGGATGTTCTCTTCCGGCACCTCGCAGTCCTCGAAGAACACCGGGAACGTGTTCGAGCCGCGCATGCCGAGCTTGTCGAGCTTCTCGCCGTAGCCGAGGCCCTTCGTGCCCTTCTCGACGATGAACGCGGTGATCCCCTGCGCCCCGGCCTCGGGGTTGGTCTTCGCGTAGACGACCATCACGTCGGCGTTGGCGCCGTTGGTGATCCACATCTTCGAGCCGTTCAGGACGTAGCGGTCGCCCTTCTTGTCGGCGCGGAGCTTCATGCTGACGACGTCGGAGCCCGCGTCGGGCTCGCTCATCGCGAGCGCCCCCACGAACTCGCCGCTGACGAGCTTCGGCAGGTAACGCTCCTTCTGCGCGGCGTTCCCGTTCCGGTGCAGCTGGTTCACGCACAGGTTCGAGTGTGCGCCGTACGAGAGCCCGACCGACGCCGAGGCGCGGGAGATCTCCTCCATCGCGATGATGTGCGCGAGGTACCCGAGGTTCGATCCGCCGTACTCCTCGGCCACCGTCATGCCGTGGACGCCGAGGTCCCCGAGCTTCTTCCAGAGGTCGACCGGGAAGAGGTTGTCGTGGTCGACGGCCGCCGCGCGCGGGGCGATCTCCTTCGCCGCGAAGTCACGCACGCTCTTGCGCAGCATGTCGAGCGTCTCGCCGAGCTCGAACCGGAGACCTGAAAAGTTCGACATGACGAGAACTGTACGGGCACGCCGGTGGCGAGGATTGCCACCGTGGTTGCAGATCATGCCAACTCCGGCATGATGACGGCGTGGCAGGACGGCCCACGAGAGCGGTGATCGAGACCCCCGCGCGGCGGGCCGAGACGCCCATGGCCTTCGTGCGGGCGATCCTCCTCGCCTACGAGAAATACGGCGTCGATCCGGCGGGGGCCCTGCGCGCGGCGCGCATCACGCCGGCGCAGGTGAGGCGCGAGGCGGCGCGGATCGACGCCTCGCAGCTCGAAACCTTTTCCGCCACGGCGATGCAGGAGCTCGACGACGAGGCGCTCGGCTGGTTCGAGCGGAAGCTACCCTGGGGGACGTACGGCATGCTCTGCCGCGCCTCGCTCGGAGCGCCGACCCTGGGCGTCGCCCTCAAGCGCTGGTGCCGGCACCACCGGCTCCTCACGACGGCCGTCGACCTGCGGCTCGAGGTGGACCGCGGGGAGGCGCGGCTCGTGGTGCGCGAGCTCCGCGACTTCGGCGCCATGCGCGAGTTCTGCCTGCTCACGTGCCTTCGCTTCGTGCACGGCTACGCGTGCTGGCTCGTCAACTCGCAGCTGCCGCTCCGCGAGGTGACCTTCCCCATCGCCGCGCCGCCGCATGCCGCGGTGTTCCCGCTGCTCTTCCCGGGGCCGGTCCGCTGGGACGCCGAGCGAACCAGCATGGCCTTCGACGCGCGCTACCTCGAGCTCACGCCGAAGCGGGACGAGCGGGCGCTCACCGTCATGCTGCAGCGCGCGCTGCTCCTCACCGTGAAGCAGTACCGCCGCGACCGCTTGCTCGTGAACCGCGTGCGCGAGCACCTCCAGGCGAGCACCGATCCCGGCACGACGGCGCGGGAGGTGGCGGCGGCGGTGCACGTGTCCGTGCGCTCGCTGCACCGTCAGCTCGCCAACGAGGGCGCTTCACTCCAGGGCATCAAGGACGACGTGCACCGCGCGCGGGCGCTCGATCTCCTGCGCCGGACCTCGCTGTCCATCAAGCAGGTCGCCACGCGCGTCGGGTTCTCGAACGAGAAGAGCTTCTCGCGCGCGTTCAAGGTGTGGACCGGCGAGACCCCCAGCGAGCATCGCCGGTCCGCCACCTCGTGACGTCTCAGGCCGGCTGCTTGGTCGTGCGCAGGTAAGGCTTGTGGGTCTTGAAGTCGCCGAAGGTCTTCTTCGCGTCCTCGTCGTTCACCGCGGTGGTGATGATGACGTCCTCGCCGACCTTCCAGTTCACCGGCGTCGCGACCTTGTGCTTCGACGTCAGCTGCAGCGAGTCGAGCACGCGCAGGACCTCGTCGAAATTGCGGCCGACCGCCATCGGGTAGGTGAGCGTCAGCTTGATGCGCTTGTCGGGACCGACGATGAAGACGGTGCGGACCGTGGCGTTGTTGGCGGGAGTGCGTCCCTCGGACGTGCCGGCCTCGTCGGCGGGCAGCATGTCATAGAGCTTCGCGACGTGGAGATCGGGGTCGCCGATCATCGGGAAGCTCACCTTCGAGCCCTGCGTCTCCTCGATGTCCTTCGCCCACTTGTCGTGGTTGTCGACGGGGTCGACGGAGAGGCCGATCACCTTCGTGCCGCGCTTCGCGAACTCGGGCTCGAGCTTCGCAACGTAGCCGAGCTCCGTCGTGCACACCGGCGTGAAGTCCTTCGGGTGCGAGAAGAGGATCGCCCAGCCGTCGCCGATCCACTCGTGGAAGTCGATGTCACCCTTCGTGGTCTTGGCTTTGAAGTTCGGCGCGACATCGTTGATACGCAGCGACATGAGAGGCCTCCGATTTTGCGATAGCGGATACATGTCTATTATCGCGGAGGCGACCCGTCAAGGCGTGACCGGGCGGGGATCAGCCCCTCGGAAGCTGCGCCATGGCCTGGCGGAGCGAGGAGACGGAGGCGGACCGCAGGTACACGACGGGGGCGTCGTCCGCGACCATGCCCTTCACCTGATCGCGAAGCGCGTGCGAGACCATGCCCACCATGATGATGACCGCGGCGACCCGGCCGACGATGCGGCGCGTGCCGTTCGGGACGCGGTTCTCGAAGTGACGGAGCTCGAGGCCTCGCTCCTCGACGACCTCGCGGTACCGCTCGACCATGCCGCCGCTACCACCGACCACGACGATCTGGCTTGTCATGCGGAGCACTCCAGCAAGCGGGGGACCAGCGTACGGACACCCACGATCCTGCGGTGAACGTGCGATCGCCGCGGGTATTCCCTGCAATCTTGGCAAACGGGACGGGGGGGATCGTCCGGTCGGCGCCAACCTGTCGGCGGAGAGACATCGCCCGGCCGCCAAGCGCGGTCAGCCAGGCAGCCAACCGACGCGCACGTCCGCGAACGTCAGGTCCGGAATGCTCTCGAGCGTCCCGTCGGCGTTGCGGGCCTGGAGACCGGCGGCGGTGACCGTCACGTTGTACGAGCCGTTCGCGGAGTCCTTCGTGCTGACCCGGATCGAGAGCGTCCCGGCGACCACGGGCGCGACCGAGGTGACGTCATCGGCGCCGTTGTCGTAGTCGGAGCAGTAGGGAAGGTTCTCCTGCGGGCGCGCATACGCGTGGATCTCGACCCTCGTGCCGCTCGCCGTGGCGGGGTCGATGACGACGGTCGCCGTGTCCCCGTCGTTCGTGAGCCCCCGGGCCTTCGCGTCGACCACGATGACGAGGTAGCGTGCTCGGGTCGCGTCGTGCGCGTAGAGCTCGAAGTCGCGACAGCCCCAGGCGTCCGTGGACCAGGTGCCGCCGCTGTGGGCCGGAGCATGCGTCGTTCCGGAGGAGACGCCCCTGGAGCTCTCGGCCGGCGCGTGGACACCCGGCGTGGAGCCGCCCGAGGACGAAGACGACGAGCCATCAGGGATGACGGCGCCCCCGCACGCGAGCAGAGAAAGGGCGCAGAGCGAGATGGTGAGAAGACGCATGCTGCGCCGTCGAGCAATCGCCACGCCACCACCGCAGGCCGGTTCGAGCGCGCGAACCTGCGCGTGTTGCGCGCGTACGAGCACGCCCGGCGTGCCATCGTGAGCCACTCCCGCGGGGCAACCGACGCGATCGTCGCAACGGGGGGTCTCGGACGAGCATCGATGGCGCATGACCGATCGTCGTCTGTTCTCGCCGTTCACGCTCGGGCCGATCACGCTGACGTCGCGCATCGTCATGGCGCCCATGACGCGCAGCCGGTCGCCCGGCAACGTGCCGGATGATCTCGTCGCGACGTACTACGCGCAACGCGCTTCGGCGGGCCTCATCATCACCGAGGGCACGTCACCGTCGCCGAACGGGGTCGGTTACGCGCGCATCCCCGGCCTCTACGACGCCGCGCAGGTCGCGGGCTGGAAGAAGGTGACCGACGCGGTTCACGCGAAGGGCGGGCACATCTATGCGCAGCTGATGCACACCGGCCGCGTCTCGCATCCCGAGAACCTGCCGCCCGGCGCGCGCGTGCTCGGCCCTTCGCCGCTCGCGACACCCGGTGAGATGTGGGTCGACGGCAAGGGCCAGCAGCCGTTCCCGGTTCCGACCGAGATGACGGAGGCCGACGTCGTCGCCGCCATCGGCGAGTTCGGCGCGGCTGCCGCGAACGCACGGGCCGCCGGCTTCGACGGCGTCGAGATCCACGGCGCGAACGGGTACCTGGTCGAGCAGTTCCTGGCCGCCGCGACGAACCAGCGGAAGGACCAGTGGGGCGGCGGCTCCATCGCGAGCCGGGTGCGGTTCGCGCTGGCGGTGGTCGACGCGGCCAGCAAGGCGATCGGCGCCGACCGCGTCGGGATCCGGCTGTCGCCCTACGGCGTGTTCAACGGCACCGGGCCCGACGCCCTGACCGACGATCTCTATCGCTCGCTCGTCACCGAGCTCGACGCGCGGAAGATCGCGTACGTGCACCTCGTCGATCATTCCTCGATGGGCGCGCCGAAGCCGAGCGCGGAGCTCGTCGCCGACGTCCGCAAGCTCTTCACGGGTACGATCATCCACTCGGGCGGCTTCGACGCGGCGCGCGCCGAGGCCGAGCTGGCCGCCGGCAAGGCCGACCTCGTCGCGTTCGGGCGGCCGTTCATCGGCAACCCCGATCTGCCGGCGAAGCTCGCGAGCGGCGCGCCGCTGGTCGAGCCCGACCAGACCACGTTCTACACGCCGGGCGAGAAGGGCTACACCGACTACGCGGCGTGAGGCGGCGGTCGCTCAGCGGCTCGTCAGGCTGACGAGCACCGCGAGCAGCTCGCCCGGGTCGACGGGCTTCGCGACGTGGCTGTTGAACCCCGCGCGGAGGGCGCGCGTCCGGTCCTCGAGGCGGGCGTACGCCGTCACCGCCATCGCGGGCAGCCTTCCGCCCTGGTCGCGGGGCAGCTCGCGGATGCGCCGGATGAGCGACAGCCCGTCCTCCTGGGGCATCGCGATGTCCGACACGAGCACGTCGACGAGGCCGGAGCGTGCGACGTCGAAGGCCTCGGCGGCGGTCTCGACGACGGTCACGACCATCTTGCACGACTCGAGGAGCGTGCGCAGCAGCTCGCGGGCATCGGGCTCGTCGTCGACGACGAGCGCGCGGATGCCCTCGAGCTCGCGCGGTCGCTCGAGGCCGGCCCGCGGCGGCATGGCCAGCGACACGGGCGGCTCCGACTCGCGCGGCGCGGCCACCATGGGCAGGTAGACGAGGAACGACGCGCCGAGCCCGAGGCCATCGCTCCGCGCCTGGATGGTGCCGCCGTGCAGCTCCACGAGGTTCTTCACGATGGACAGACCGAGGCCGAGGCCGCCCTTCGCGCGTGTGCTCGTCCCGTCGGCCTGCTTGAAGCGCTCGAACACGTGGGGGAGGAACTCGGGGTCGATGCCCTGTCCCGTGTCCTCGACCAGGATCTCGACGCCGCCGTCGCGGCGGTGGACGCGCAGCACGACGCGGTCCCCCTTCTTCGTGAACTTGATGGCGTTCGTGAGAAGGTTCCAGATCACCTGCTGGATGCGGTCGGGGTCGCCGAGCACGGTGCCCGCGTGCTCGATGCCGGAGTCGAGGACGATGCCCTTCGCGTCGGCCGCGAGGCGCACCGCCTCGAGCGCGAGCTCCGCGACGGACGCCACGTCGACGCTGCTGACGTCGACGCGCAGCTTGCCGGAGACGATGCGGCCGATGTCGAGGAGGTCCTCGATGAGCTGGGCCTGCGAACGGGCGTTGCGGTCGATGGTCTCGAGCGCGCGCTTCACCCGCGGCGCATCCATCTCGCCGCGCATGAGCATCCCGGTCCAGCCGGTGATGGCGTTGAGCGGGGTGCGCAGCTCGTGGGAGACCATCGCCAGGAACTCGTCCTTGCTGCGGTTCGCGGCCTCGGCCTCGGCGCGGGCGTGACGTTCGCGCTCGAGCAGGTGGACGCGCTCCGTCTCGGCACGGGCGCGCGCCATGCCGAGCGCCAGCAGATCCGAGATCGTGGTGAGGGCGGGGAGCGCGTCGGCCAGGGAGATGTGGCTGCAGAACGCGATGACTCCCTGGGTGTCGTCGCGGAGGACGAGGGGGAGGACGACGAACGAGCGGAGGCCCGCGCCGCAGGCGTGGAGCCGCGCGAGCTCCGCGGGGTCCTCGATGACGAGTGGCCGCTGGTCACGGCACACGCGCTCGATGACGTCCGTGACCGTGACATCGTCGTGCTGTGCGCCGCTCGCGCTCGTGGACGCGAGGAGCGTGAGCTTGCCGTCCGATCGCTCCCAGATCTGCGCGTTCCGGGCCTCGAGGTGGACGACGATCGCGCCGGTGCACCTCCTCGCGATCTCGGCGATGTTCTGGCCCTTGGTGATGGCCTCGCCGATGTCGGCGGACAGCGCGAGCTGCATCGTTCGCGCGTACTGGGCGCTCTGCAGGCGGCTCGTCCGCACGAGGGTCGCGACGCGGGCGACGAGCTCCACGATCTCGTACGGCTTCACCACGTAGTCGTTGGCACCGGCGGTGATCGCCTCGACGACCGCCGTCTTCTCGGCCTGCGCGGTGAGCATGAGGATCGGCAGGCGCATGCCGTCGTAGGTCTGGCGGATCACCCGGCAGACCTCGATCCCGCTGATCCCCTCGAGCTGCCAGTCGACGACGAGCGCATCGGGAAGGATCCGCGTGTTCGAGATCCGCTCGAGAAGCACCGAGCCGTCGCTCAGCACCTCGACCTCCTGCGTGGCAGAGAGCGCGCGACGGGCCATCTCGGCCTCGAGAGGGCTATCCTCGAGCAGCCAGACGCGTCCCCTCTCCGAGCTGCTCGCCATCCGTCGACCGATGATAAGCGATTTCCCGGACGTCGCGGCGGGACACCGGGTCGCAGGGGCGAAGATGGCTCGGCACCCGTCGTTGACACCCGCGCGCCATGCAATACCGTGGCGAGTCCAGTGGCGGAGATCCTCGTCGTCGACGACAGCAAGGTGATGCGCGACATGGTGACCGCCTGCCTCCGGCCGGACGGGAACCTCGTCGTCAGCCAGGCCGCGAGCGGTCTGGAGGCGATCGAGCGCCTCTCGCTGAAGGCGTTCGACCTGGTGGTCCTCGATCTCAATATGCCGGACATCGGCGGCCTCGAGGTCGTCGAGTTCGTCCGCGCCCAGGACAAGCTGGCGCGGCTCCCGATCCTGATCCTGACGACCCGCTCCGAGGACGACTCACGCGCCAAGATCCTCGCCGCGGGTGCGTCCCGCTACATGACGAAGCCCTTCGCCCCGGAGGTGATACTCGCGGAGGTCCGTGCTCTGCTCGAGACGGGACACGCGTCCGGAGCGGGCTGAATGCAGGTCGATCTGCGGGAGTTCCGTGCCGCCTACCTCGCGGAGGTCGACGAGCACCTCGGAGCCGTCAACGCGCTCCTTCATGCGATCGCGGGCCGGCCCAAGGACCAGGCGGCGCCCCGTGAGCTGCGCGACCTGATGCGCCTGCTCCACACGGTGAAGGGCCTCTCGGCGATGGTCGGCATCGAGCCGATCGTCACGATCTCGCACCGCATGGAGTCGGTGCTCCGCACCGCCGATCGCGCCGGCGGCTTCATGAGCGAACGCGCGCTCGACGGCCTCATTGCGGGCACCCGCGCGATCGAGTCGCGCGTCCGGCAGGTCGGGAAGGGCGAGCCGGTCACGGAACCGAGCGCCGCGCTGCTCGAGGCCCTGCGCGACGAGCCCGTCGCCAGCGCCGGCGCCGGGTCGCCCGGTGCCGTCGCGCCCACGGGGGCGTCGCTCGACGTGGCTCTCGGGCCGGAGCTGTCGGGGAAGCTCACCGCCTCCGACAAGGAGCAGCTCGCGCAGGGCACGGCCTCCGGTCGCCGCGGGCTCCTCGTCGAGTTCGCGCCGGCGCCTGCCAAGGCGGAGCGCGGCCACACCATCACGACCGTCCGGCAGCGGCTCGCCGAGCTCGGCGAGATCGTGCGCGTGCTCCCGGTGGCCGTGCCGGCCGGGCCGGGCACGCCAGGCGGTCTCCTCTTCACCATCCTCCTCCTCAGCGACGCGCCCGCAGCGGCCGTCGCCGAGGCGGCGCTCCTCGACGCCCAGGACGTCCGCGAAATCCTCGCTCCCCGTGAGCTGCCGGTGCCGGGCCGCCCCGAGCGCGCGGCGGTGGAGCCGGAGACGGCGCTCCCCGTCGAGGCCGAGGACGACCACGGCTTCGAGGCGCAGCGCGGGGGCATGCTCCGCGTCGACGTGCGCCGCGTCGACGACGCGATCGAGCAGCTCTCCGCGCTCATCGTGACGCGGTCGCGCCTCGCCCGGGCCGTCGCCGAGCTGCGCGAGGCGGGCGCCGCGACGCGCGAGCTCGAGGCCATCGTCACCGACAATGCGCGCCAGCTGCGCGACCTCCGCGCGGCGATCCTGCGCGTGCGCATGGTGCCCATCGACGCCGTGCTCGATCGCCTGCCGCTCGTCATCCGCGGCCTCGGCAAGAGCACGGGCAAGCAGGTGCGCCTCGTCCTCGACAGCGGCGGCGCGGAGCTCGACAAGAGCGTCGCCGAGCGCATCTTCCCGGCGCTCGTGCACCTGCTCCGCAACGCGGTCGATCACGGCATCGAGGGCCGCGAGGAGCGTCTGCGGGCCGGCAAGCCCGAGCAGGCAACGGTCCGCGTCACGTCGTCGTCGCACAGCAGCCGGCAGATCGAGATCCGCGTCAGCGACGACGGAGGCGGCGTCGATCGTGCGGCGGTGGCACGCAAGGCGGGCCGCGACGTCCCGTCGACCGACGCGCAGCTCCTCGAGCTCCTCTGCCGCCCCGGTCTGTCGACGCGCGACGCGGCCGACCTCACGAGCGGGCGCGGCGTCGGGATGGACATCGTCCAGCAGATCGTGGTGGACGGGCTCGGCGGCGAGCTCGCGCTCGAGACGACCGCCGGCGTGGGCACGACCTTCGTGCTGCGCGTGCCGCTGACGATTGCGATCGTCGAGGCCTTCGTGGTGCTCGCCGGTGGCGCGCGCTACGTGGTGCCCGTGCCCGTCGTCGAGGAGATCATCGAGGTCGACGCCCGCACCACCACGCGCGGCCCGCGCGTGCGCGGCCAGGAGAGCCGCTTCTTCGCGAGGCGCGGGGAGACCGTGCCGCTCGTGGACCTCTGCGGCGCTCTCGGGCTGCCGGGCGTCGCCCAGGGGGGCGTCGCGCTCGTGGTGCGCCGCGGGCGTGACGAGCCGGTCGCCTTCGGCATCGATCGCATCCTCGGCCAGCAGGAGACGGTCATCCGTCCGCTCGCCGACCCGCTCGTGTCCGTGGCGGGCGTGAGCGGCACGACCGACCTCGGCGACGGGCGGGCGACGCTCGTCCTCGACCTCCTCGCGCTGTGTGCGAAGCTCGGACGCGGGAAGGATCGGGCCGCATGAGCGACGCCGCGCTCGTTCGGCAGGCCGAGGCGCCCCTTGCCGAGATCCCCGAGCTCTTCGTGCTCTTCAAGGTCGACGAGGCCGACTACGCGCTCCCGGCGGCGGTCGTCCTCCAGATGGAGAGCTACACGGGCGCGACGGCGGTGCCCGGCGCTCCCGCGTTCGTGGCGGGCATCGTGCAGCTCCGCGGGCGCGTCGTGCCGGTCGTCGACCTGCGGCTCCGCTTCGGGCTCCCGCCCGCCGTGCCCGGCCCGCAGACGCGCGTGGTCGTCGGCGAGCTGCACGACCGCACCGTGGCTCTCGTCGCCGACAGCGCGCGCGAGGTGATCCGGCTCACGCCCTCCCAGCTGAGGCCGCCGCCTCGCCTCGTCGACGACGGGTCGCGGGGCTTCATCAAGGCCGTTGCCCAGCTGGGCACCCGCACCGTGCTGGTGCTGGATTTCGCGAAGGTGATCGGAGAGGAACCGCTCGATGTCTGAATTGCCGAACGACACCCGCGGGCAAGAGCTTGCCGCGCTTCGCCGCCAGCTGCGGCTCGCCGGCACGATCGAGTCGGGCGCCGAGCGTCTCGCCTCGCTCGTCGGCGAGCAGGCGCGCGTCGTCGACGACTCGCGCGCGACCCTCGACATGGTCGGCGCCGGGCTCGACGCAGCGCACGGGTCCGCGCAGGCGCTCCTCCGCGGGCAGCGCCTCGCGAGCGAGTCCTCGGCCCAGGTGACCCGTCACGCCGAGGCGAACGCCGCCTCGCTCCAGGCGCTCGCCACCTCCGCGCAGGAGTCGCGCCGGCTCGGGGCGCAGCTCGCCGAGGGAAGCGACTCGACGGCCGCGACGCTCGAGGAGATGGCCCGCTCGGTCAAGGGCGTGAGCCTCAACGCCGAGGACCTCGCCGCGTCGAGCGAGGAGCTCCTCGCCACCGCCTCGCAGATGGCTGCCACCGTCGCCGACATGACGGAGCGCGGCGTTTCGAATGCCACGTCGTTCGAGCAGGTCGCCGCCACGGTCGAGGAGATGGCGAACGGCGTCGCGCGGCTCGCCTCCGACACCGTCGACGTCGGCACCCGCGTCTCGAATCTCGCGTCGAGCGTCGTCAACACCGACCGCGCGATGTCCGAGATCGCCGCCAGCGCCACCCAGCTCGCCACGAACGTCGAGGAGACGGCCGCGACCGTGGAGGAGCTCGCCCGCTCGAACCGCGTCGTCGCCGAGCAAGCGCGGCAGCTCGAGGCGAGCATGCGCGAGGCCGTCGAGAACAACACGAGCGTCGCCGCGGCGGTCGAGCAGGTCGCGGCCGCGGCCGAGAAGAACGCGGTCACCATCGAGTCGGCGGCCACCTCCATCGAGGAGATCGCGCGCTCGGCCGTCGCGATTGCCCGGAGCGCCGACCAGATCTCGCAGCTCGCGCTCGCGAGCTCGGGCGCTGCCGCGTCGCTCGAGGGCTCGACCCGCAAGGCGGCGGCGCTCGCCGAGGAGGCGCGCGGCCAGGCCGACCGGGTCACCGAGACGGCGCGCGAGGGCGGCAAGACGGTCCGCAAGTCGATCACGGGCTTCGGCAAGATCCGCGAGTCGATCACCGAGTCCTCCGCGGTCATGCGCGAGATGGGCGTGCGCGCAGAGGAGATCGGCGACATCGTCGCCACCATCAACCTCATCGCGGATCGCACGAACCTCCTCTCGCTGAACGCGAGCATCGAGGCGGCGCGCGCGGGCGAGCACGGCCGCGGCTTCGCGGTCGTCGCCGAGGAGATCCGCGCGCTCTCCGACCGCGCCGGCGCGGCGAGCACCGAGATCGCGAAGATCGTCCGCGGGCTGCAGAAGACCGTTCGCGAGGCGGTGACCGCGACCACCGAGGGCACGAAGGTCGCCGAGGAGGGCGCCTCGCTGGCGACCGAGGCGGAGCAGGCGCTCGGCACGATCCTCGAGGGCGTTGCCGGCCTCGGCAGCACGGTGCGCGAGGTCGCCTCGTCGATGCGCGCGCAGGTCCAGGAGACCCAGACCCTCGCCCAGAGCATCGCTCAGGTCTCGGAGCAGACGCGCGCGGTCCAGACGGGCGCCGCGGAGCAGACGCAGGCCTCGCAGGCCCTTGCCCAGCACGCCGCGCAGATGCGCACGATGGCCAAGCAGACGAGCGAGGCCTCGACCGACCAGGCGCGCTCGATGCGCGCGCTCGTGAAGGCGAACACCGCGGCGTCGGCGGGCGTCGAGCAGACCGCCCGCGCCGCGCAGGAGCAGGCCGCCGCCGCGACGCAGCTCGCGAAGGCGATCGCGCAGTCCCGGAACGCCATCCAGCAGACGAGCAGCGCGCTCACCGAGCAGGCGAAGACCACGACGGCGATGGGCATCCTCGCGCAGGAGGTCCAGGACGCCACGCGGCGGACCACCGCCGGCCTCTCCGAGCAGGCGAAGGGTGCGGCCGAGGTCGCGCGCACCGTCGACGAGATCCGCAAGCAGACGATCCTCGCCGCCAAGGCGCTGAGCGAGCAGCGGGCCGGGACGAAGCAGCTGGAGACCGCGGCACGTCAGGTCGCGAAGGCCTCCGGCGAGCTGACCAACGCGACGCAGGAACAGGCGACGGGGATGACCCACCTCGTCCAGCAGAGCGACGAGACCCGTCGCATGGCGAAGCAGGCCGCGCGATCGCTCGCGGAGCAGGAGCAGCTCGTCACGGGCGTCGCCGCCGCGACCACGCGGCAGCTCGAGCTGGCGGCGGCGTCGGCGCAGGGGACGAGCTCCTCGCTTGCCGGCTTCGACGAGCTCGTGCAGGGCACGACGACGATGCGCGAGCAGGTGAAGCAGAGCGCCGCCTCCATCCTGGAACGCGGGCGTGGCGCGCAGCAGCTCGCCGCGCACGCCACGCAGCTCGCCACGGCCGCAGGAAAGCTACGCGAGCTCATGTTCGCCGGTGACGACGTGGTCGACGAGGAAGCGCAGAGCTCGTGACCCCGGTACCCATCGCTCGGCTCGTTCTCTCGCCCGAGGACCGCGCGCGCGTCGAGCGCGTGGAGGAGCTCGCGCGGTCGGGCCCGGAAGGGGTGAGCTCGCTCCTGGAGCTCCTCGCCGACCCGAGCTGGGCGGTCCGCCGCGCCGTCGTGTCCGCGCTCGCGGGCGCCGGCACCCCCGGTGTCGATGGCCTCTGCGACATCCTCCTGACGAGGCGGGACAACGAGGCTCGCCTCGCGGCGGCGGTCGATGCGCTCGTGGCGTCGCGCGCCGAGGTGGACGCCCGGATGCTGGCGCTCGCCGGGGATGACCACCCGGCAAACGTCATCTGCGACGCGGTCCAGGTGCTCGGACGCCGGCGCGTTCGCCAGGCCGTCTCCCGCATCGCGCAGCTCGCCACCCACGAGGACGACAACGTCGCCGTCGGTTCCATCGAGGCGCTCGGGCGCATCGGCGGCGTCGAGACGGTCGATCCGCTCATCGGCGCGGTCGAGCTCCGTCACTTCTTCCGGACGTACCCGGCCATCGACGCGCTCGGCCGCACCGGTGACGTGCGCGCCGTGCGCCCGCTCGAGAGGCTGCTCGCCGACCCGCTCTACGCGCCCGAGGCGATCCGCGCGCTCGGACGCACCGGGCACGAGAGCGCCGTCGCGCCGCTCGCCGCGCTGCTACTACGCCCCACCAGCGTGCTCGTCCGGACCGCCGCGGTCGCGCTGGCCGAGCTGCGCGAGCGTTACGAGGCGCGCTTCGGCGACACCGAGACCATCCGGCGCGCGCTGCGCCAGAGCGTGGAGCCGTCCGCGGTGAGCCAGCGGGTGATCGACGCGATGCCCGGCGTGTCCCCGTCCGAGCTCGTGGCCTTCGCCGGCGTGCTCGGCTGGCTCGGCGACGAGCTGTCCGTCCTGCAGCTCCTCGAGCTGCTGATGGAGGAGCCCCCGATCGGCGCGGCCGCGTCGTCGGCGCTCCGCCGCCTCGGCCCGGGCATCGCCCCGCTGCTCCTCGCGGCCATCCGTCAGGGGGACAGCGCGCGGCGCAGCCGGCTGCTCCCGATCATCGGCTACGCCGCCGACGGCATCGAGGACATCATCGAGTGCCTCCGGGATCCCGACGCCGACGTACGCGTCCGTGCTTGCGACGCGCTCGCGCGGCTCGGCAACACCGCCGCGGTGTCCTCGTTGTTCGCGCTCATCGGCGATCGGGACACGCGGGTGTCCCAGGCCGCAGCGGCGGCCATCCAGTCGCTGGGAAGCCTCGAGACCAAGCGGCTCGCCCTCGAGCAGGCTCGCTCGACCGACACGCGTACGCGCCGCGCTGCGCTGCGCATCATCTCGTATTTCGGGTACCCGGAAGGCCTCGACATCCTCATCGCTGCGATGAGCGACGAGGACGAGAAGATCCGCGAGGCAGGCATCTACGGGCTCCCGCTCGTTGACGACCCGCGCGGCACGGAGGCGCTCCTCGCGGCGGCCGGTCACGAGGTGGCGCGCACCCGCGCCGCCATCACGCGCGCCCTCGGCCAGACCGGCGCGCACGACCCGGCGCATGAGCGCGTCGTCAGCACCTTGCGGGTGCGCCTCTCCGACGAGGACCCGTGGACGCGCTACTACGCGTGCCAGGCGCTCGGACGGTTGCGCGTGAGCGATGCTGCCCCGGCGATCGTCGCGCTCATCGGTGACCCGTCGGGCCAGGTCCGCGTGGCGGCGGTGGAGGCGCTCGCGCACCTCCGGAGCGACGTCGCGGCGGCGGCCCTCTCCGAGGCCGCTCGTTCGCCCGACGCGGACATGCGCCGCGCCGCGCTCGTGGGGCTCGGCATCGCCGGCCGCGTCGAGTCGATCCCGCAGCTCCGCGAGGCGGCCGCCGACGAGGACGCATCGACGCGGCTCGTCGCGATCGGCGCCCTCGCCGAGCTCGAGGGGCTCGACGTCGTCCCGACACTGGCGCACGCCGCGACCGACCCGGACGAGGCGGTACGCGGCGCAGCCATCGGCTATCTCTCGACCCGACCCAGCGCCGAGGCGACGAGCGCGCTGCTCGACCTGCTCGAGGAGCCGGTCATCCGCGACCGCGTGATCGAAGCCCTCGCCGTCGCCGCGGACGTGCGCGTCGAGGGCGTTCTCTCGGCGCTGGAGCAGGCGGAAGGTGAGCGCGCCCAGATCCTCGTGGCTACCCTGATGAGGATGCGCCGCGCCAGCAGCCAGGCCGCAATCGGGGCGGCCCTCGGCTTCGACAACGTGCACGCCCGCCGCGCTGCTGCCTCGGCCCTCGCCGCGATCGGCACGCCCGAGGCGAAGGAGGCGCTGGTGCGCGCCGGCTCGGCAGACCCCGATGCCGACGTGCGCCGGATCTGCGCCACGGCTTCTCGCTGAGCGCTCCGCCATGCTCCAGGTGTTGCCCCCGCAGCTGTTCGCGATCCTGAGTGGTCTCGTCGAGGACCGGCTCGGGCTCCACTATGGCCCGGAGGACGTCGGCCTCTTCAGCGACAAGATCATCGCCCGCGCCGGCGAGGCCGGGTTCGAGAGCCTGCTCGATTACTACTATTTCCTGCGTTACGACCCGGGCGGCGCGGTCGAGATGGGCCTCCTCGCCGACGCCCTCGTGGTGGGCGAGACGTACTTCTTCCGCGAGCTCCCGACCCTGCGGGCGGCGGTCTCTCACGTCCTCTCTCCGGCGATCGAGCGGCGCGGGCGCGCGCGGGTCTGGTCGGCGGCGTGCGCGACCGGCGAGGAGCCCTTCTCGCTCGCGATGCTGCTCGTCGAGGCTGGCCTCGCGAGCCGCTGCGAGATCGTGGCCACCGACCTGAGCGCCCGGTCGATCGCGCGCGCGCGGCAGGGCGTGTACGGCGCTCGTTCGCTGCGGAGCTTGCCTCCGGCTGGACTGCCGCCCGGCTGGACGCCGGGGCTGGAGGCCGTCGTCGCCGAGTCGCTGCTCCGCACGGACGCGGGGGCCACCGTCGCGCCGAGCATCGCCTCCATCGTGACGTTCCACCAGTCGAACCTCCTCGACGCGGCGGCTTCGGCGGCGCTCGGCAAGTTCGACCTCGTGCTCTGCCGGAACGTCCTCATCTACTTCGCGGACGCGACGGTGATGCGCACCGTCGCGGTGCTCGCCGCGGCGCTCGAGGACGCGGGCTCGCTGCTCGTCGGCGCCTCGGAGTCTCTCCTCCGGTTCGGTACCATGCTGCACTGCACGGAGCGCGACGGGGCGTTCTTCTACTCGCGGAAGGTCGGCGCATGAGCGGCCCTCGGGTACGCGTGCTCGTGGTCGACGACTCGGCGTTCGCGCGCAAGGTGATCCGCACCGTGCTCGAGGCCGACCCTCGCATCGAGGTGGTCGGGATCGCCCGCGACGGTCTCGACGCCCTCGAGAAGATCGCCGAGCTCAAGCCGGACGTCGTCACCCTGGATCTCGTGATGCCCGAGCTCGACGGGGTCGGCGTGCTGCTCGCCCTCAAGGACCACACCATTCGCCCGCAGGTCGTCGTGGTCTCCACGTCGGACAGCGAGAGCGAGCTCGGCGTCGCGGCGCTCGTCGCGGGCGCGTTCGGGGTCGTGCACAAGCCAACTGCCCTCGCGACGGCGCGTCTCTACGAGCTCGGCGACCAGCTCGTCGAGACGGTGATGATCGCGGCGGCGAGCGCGCGGTCGGTACCCCCGCTGAGGCCGCCGAGCATTCCGGCGAAGCCCGTCACGAAGACGCTGGTGACGACGCGTCGCCTGCTGGTGATCGGCGCCTCCACGGGCGGTCCGCGCGCGGTCACGCAGCTGCTCCACGATCTGCCGGCGACCTTTCCGATCCCGATCGCGGTCGTCGTTCACATGCCGGCCGGCTACACGGAGGCCTTCGCCAACCGGCTCGACAAGGATCTGCCGTTCCACGTCGTCGAGGCCAGGCCGGGCATCATCCTCGTGCCGGGAACCGTCGTCATCGCGCGCGCGGGCATCCATCTCAAGGTGCGCCGCGACGGACCTCGGCTCGTCGTGGCGCTCGACGTCGAGCCGAGCACCGCCGTGCACCGGCCGTCGGTCGACGCCCTCCTCGGCAGCGCCGCCACCGAGCTCGGTCGTGACCTGCTCGCCGTCGTGCTCACCGGAATGGGCAGCGACGGGCTCGAGGGCGCGGGCCTCGTGCGCGCCCGCGGTGGTCACATGTTCGTCGAGGACGAGTCGTCCTGCGTCGTCTACGGCATGCCGCGATCGATCCAGGAAGCGGGGCTCGCCGACGAGAAGGTGCCGCTCCTCCAGATGGCGAGCGCGGTGGTCGCGAAGCTCTGAGCGGTCAGCCGAGCGCCTTCTCGACGAGCTCCTCGCTCGCCTTCCACAGCTTGCGCGCGACCGCCGGGTCCCGCGCCTCACGCGATGGCTTCTTCGGCTTCGACGCGTCGAAGTACCGACCCGAGATGCCCGAGACCGACGGGTCGGACGCGAGGAACACGGAGGTCCGCGAGCCTTTCTCGGGCGTGCTGAAGAAGGGCGCCAGCAGCTTCGCCCCGAAGCCGATGATCCCCTGGTTGTTGCGCGCGAAGCCGGAGGCGATGACGCCCGGGTGCAGCGAGTTGGTGGTCACCGTCGTGCCCTCGAGCTGGCGCGCGAGCTCCGTCGTGAACAGGATGTTCGCGAGCTTCGATGCGCAATACACGCGAAATCCGGAGTAGGGCTTGCGCTCGCTCATGAGGTCCGCGAAGTCGATCGTGCCCTGACGGTGCGCCTCGGACGACACGTTGACGATGCGTCCCGCGGCCGCCTTCTTCACGGCCGGGAGCAGCTGCCGCGTCAGCAGGAAGGGCGCGAGATGGTTGGTCGCCATCGTGGTCTCGTAGCCGTCGACCGTGGTGATGCGCTCGGAGTACACGCCGCCGGCGTTGTTGAGCAGCACGTCGACCGAGGCGTGGGCGGCCGCGAGCTCCTCCCCGACGCGGCGCACCGCCACGAGCGACGCGAGGTCGGCGAGGAAGACCCGCACGTCGTTGCCGACGCCGAGCGCGCGCACCTCGGCGGCGACCGCTTCGCCCTTGGCGCGATCGCGCACGACGAGCGACAGATCGGCGCCCTGCCTGGCGAGCGCCAGGGTCGACGTGCGACCGATCCCGCTGCTCGCCCCGGTGATGACGACGCGCTTGCCCTGCATGCTCATGTTCAACCTCCCTCGATCTTCTTCGTGTTGCCGTCGCCCGAGAGCGTGGTGTTCGTGCCGCGCGCGTGGGCCTCGGCCGCCTCGAGCACGCGCATGAAGTTGCCGCCGAGGATCTTGAGGATGTCCTCGTCGGTGTACCCGCGCTGGACCAGCGCCAGCGTGATCTTCGGCAGGTCGCCGACCCCGGTGATCCCCTCGGGCAGCGCGTCGACGCCGTCGAAGTCCGAGCCGAGCCCGACGTGGTCGACGCCCGCGATCTTCACCATGTGGTCGATGTGGTCGACGAGGACCGAGAGCGGCACCGGCGGGAGCGGGTCGTTCTTGCGCAGGACCTCGAGGGCGCCGCGCATCGCGGGGTAGTCACCCTTGAAGCGTGCCCGCAGGTCGGCGTACGCCTTGCCGTTCCGCTCCTGCCACCTGGCGGCCTCGGCGGCGTAGGCCGGCGACAGGAAGAGGGACCAGAAGTTCACCATCGCGACGCCGCCGTTCTGGCCGAGCGCCTTCAGCATGTCGTCGCTCATGTCGCGGCGATGGTTGCCGATCGCCCGTGATGCGGAGTGGGACGCGATGACGGGCGCCTTCGCGATCTTCATGACGGCGTAGAAGGTCTCGTCCGACACGTGCGAGACGTCGACGAGCATGCCGATCCGCTGCATCTCGCGGACAACGTCCTCGCCGAAAGGGGAGAGCCCGTGGTGGCGCACGACGCCCGGCGTGAACGAGCCCGCCGAGTCGGCCCACTCGTTCGTGTTCGTGTGCGTGAGCGTCAGGTAGCGGCAGCCGAGCCGGTACAGCTCCCGGAGCGTGAACAGGGAGCTCTCGATGGCATGACCGCCCTCGACGCCCATGAGCACCGCGACCTTGCCTTCGCGCTTGGCGCGCCGGATGTCGGCGGCGCTCGTCGCGAGTAGCAGCTCGCCGGGATGGCGCTCCACCTGCTGGTAGGTCACGTCGATGAGATCGAGGGCGCGGCGGAGTGCTCCGCCCCCGCGCACGGTCGGCTTCGTGGCGAGATCGGCCTCGACGTAGATCGAGAAGAACTCCCCGGTGATGCCGCCGGCCTTGAGACGCGCGAGGTCGGTGTGGGTCTGCGCGCTGGGCGTCGCGAGGTCGTAGCCGGACTGGAGGATCACCGACGGGATGTCGTTGTGGCCATCGACGATGATGGCCTGCCGGTGGAGGCGCGTCGCACGCTGCTCGTTGGTCTCCGCGACGGGGGCGGGGACCGGCGCGTCGCTCCTCGGGCCGGGTGCGGCGGCAGGCGGAGCGGCGGCGTGTGGGGCCGGCGCCTCCGGGCGCTGGCCGTGACAACCGAGAGCCAGCGTCAGCGCCGCGCCGAGCACGTTCCGCGGGAGCCGGAAGAAGGGAGAGCGCGCCGTCATGGGCGCGCATCCTAGTCGACTCAGAACTCGCCGGCGATGCTCGCGCGGATGCCGAACGTCTTGTCGTCGGCGAGGTCTCCCGCGAACGGCACGATCGCGCTGATCGACGGCTGAAGCGTGCCGAGATGGAAGCGCGCGTACGGCTCGAGGACGCCGACCGTCGAGAACGAGTCGTCGCTGTGACTGTGCTCGTGCAGCTCGCGCACCCAGACGTGCACGCCGGGCTCGAACACGCGCGCGACGCGGTAGCCAGCGCGCACGCCGGCGACGAGCTCGTTGATGTAGACCTCGTCGTCCTCCTTCGAGACGTCGATGAGGTTCTCGAGCTTCACCATCGGCGTCAGGGTCACCTTGCCGAGATCGAAACGCGCGCTCAGCTTCGGGATGATGCCGAGGTTGTCGGGCTCGAAGAGCGCTGATTCGTACGCCCCGCGGGTCGCCGCCGCCGCGTGCACTGCCGCGAACGTGTCGTAGTGGCTGTACGCGTAGCGCTTCTCTGGCTCGGCGCTGACCTCGGCGGCGGTCGGAGCCTCGCGCCCGCCCGCGGTCGGCAGCGCGAGCTCGAGGGTCGCGGTCAGGTTCCAGTGCTCACCGCGGGCGAGCACGAAGGCGCCCTCGACCTCGACGTTTCCGATCGCCGAGGTGCTGCGGTCGTCGGCACGACCGGTGCGTGACGTGAGCTCCGCGTAGACGAGCGGCACCCGCACGCCGACCGTGAAGCGCTCCCCGAGATGCCTCTCCACGCCCGCGAGCAGCGATCCCGCGGTGATGCGGGTGCTGTCGAAGACGTTCGCCGGCGCGGCCGAAGGATTGCGCGTCGAGGGGCCACCGGTGAGGACGTCGCTCGTCGTCGCACCGATGTCGAGGTCGAGGATCACCTCCCACGGCGGCTCCTCCTTCTCCGCGACCTCGTGCTCGCCCGTGGCGCCTTCGGGACGCGACGCTCCTTCGGTGCGGCCCGGGTCGTCGTGCGCGGACGCGGTGCGCGAGGTGAGGAGGAGAAGTGCAGAGGCGACAGCAGCGCGGGCCCAGCGCGCGGACGTGAGCATGCCCACGGAGTACCAGAGCTCACCGTGCTCGCGGATCACGCCGTCGCGAGATTACACATCCTTAATTCCGTGCCGCGCTCACGCCTTCGTGACGAGGTGGTGCGCGGTCCGCGGCGCGCGCTCCGGATGCTTCCGGAGCTCCTCCTGCAGGCGGAGCACGTCGCTCGGCTCGTCGACGTCGTAGGACACCGGCAGCTCGAGGACCGGCACGCCGAGCTCGCGGCAACGGAGGCGTAGCACCGCGAGCACGGCGGGCGTTCCCCACGGGACGTCCGCGGTCAGGCGCGGCAGCACGCGCGGCATGCCGAGCGCGTACAGGCCTCCGTCCTCGGTCGGACCGAGGAGGACCGCGCCGGTCGCCTCCGCCTCGCGGAGCGCGGCGTCGAGCGGCTCGGTGGGCGCCGACGGCGCGTCTCCTGCGGCGATCAGCACGTACGACGCGCCCTCGAACAGCGCCCGTGCCGCGTGCTCGAGGCGGGCGCCGCGGTCGTCACCGGCCTGGGCGAGCACCTCCCACGGCCGGTGCACGTGCCGCGTGAGCGTCTCGCGCGCCGCCTCACCTCCGCCCTGCTCGTCGAGGAGCACCACGTAGCGACCGGCCTCGATCATCTGGAGCCCGTCGAGGGTGTCGCGCAGCATCGCGGCGTAGAGGCCGGTCGCCCACTCGGCGACGTGAGCCGCGGCGAGGCGCGGCTTGCACCGGCCCGGAGCGGGCGGCTGCGCGAGCACCCCGAGCGCCAGGGTCATACGGTGGGCCGGGCCGCCCCGCGTTCGGTGACGCCGCGGACCTGGTACGGCTTGCCGAGCATGCGCTTCAGGGCGGTGGCTCCGCGCCACGCCATGTAGGAGCGATTGAAGCCGACGATCTGCCGCTTGTCGAAGTACGGGTTCTGCACGCCGCCGAGCTCGGCAAGCAGCAGGATCAGCTCGCCTATGCTGACCGGGCATCCCTCGAGGCGCACGAACGGTCGCGACTTCAGCTCGCGCAGCTTGTTCGTCATGCGCAGCATGCGTCCGTAGACGTCCTTGTGCTTCGCCTCGTGCGGGTCGAGCGTCGCGCGCTCCGCGTACTTGCTGCGGATGGAGACGAGCTGGCCGCCCAGCGTGCCTTCCCACTCCGCGCAGTCACCGACGAAGATGACCTTCTCGCCGTAGCTCACCTCGACGGGCCCGTCGTACTTGCCGAACACGAAGTGGATGTTCGGCAGCTTCTCGTCGCACTTGGCGTCGTAGAGGCGGAGGACCTCGATGACCTCCTCCATCACGCCCGGGCAGCCGCCCCAGCAGTAGTCGTCGGTCGATCCCTTCGGCGCCTTGCCGGCGTACGCCTTGATCTTCGTGCCCTCGAAGTACTTGTCGACCTTCACGAGGCCGACCTGGAAGCCCTTCGCGCGCTCCTGGGCGGTCTCGAGGGTCACGTCGCCCTCGAGCCGGATCTGGTCGAGGCTCACCGGGCCGAAGCCGCGCTCGTGCGCGAGCCGGATGTGCTCGACGCTCAGCGGATCGAGCCCGACGATCATGCAACCGATCGCGTCGATCGCGACCTGGTTGTTGCCGATGATGAGCAGGTTCATGGTCCGCGGGATCGGCGTCAGCATGCGGCCCTCGCCGGCGATGATGCAGTCGATGACGACGAGCTGCGGCTGGATCACGTACTGGAGATCGGCGACCTTCCGGTTCAGCGCGTGATCGTGATCGATCATGCGGTGCCGGTCGTCCTGGATGCCGATGTAGTTCTTCATCGAGAACGTCACGGTGGTCCACGGGTGCGCCTTGAACTTCGGGCAGTTCACGAAGAAGTCGGCCCGGGCGACGGTCTCGGGCGTGTAGACGTAGTCGCGTAGCCGTCCCTCGTGCGTGAGGGGCACCTCGACCTGCGGCACCTCCTCGAAGCAGATCTTCTTCGCGCCCGTCCGCTCGAAGACGCCCTCGTAGCTCGCCTCCTCGTAGACGTAGCGCGTCGGGATGGTGATCCCGCAGCGCTCGCCGACCGCGAGCTCGGTCATCGGCGCGGCCGCCTCCTCGCGGTCACGGAGCGCCCCGAGCACGCCTTCCACGATCTCGGGCCGCGTGTACGCGTGCTGGAACAGCTCACCGGCGGCGACCAGGTTCGGCTTCACGAGCGTCCGGCCGCTCGGCCGTAGATCGAGCGACGCCATGGCCCCACCGACGAGCGCCCGGATGCGCGCCACGTCGTACTCGGCGCAATGGAAGAGGAAGACGCGGGCGTCCTGGCGAGGATGCATGGCCGAAGGATAGCCGGAAAGGAGACGCGTTCGAGATGAGCGCGCGAAAGGTGGGTCGCTAGAACACCTGCGCCCCGCGGCAAGGCCCCCCACCAGGTCTGGCAACGCCCGGCACCAGCCCATGCAACCCCGCCGGATCCTTGCTGCTTTCGCCCTGGCGACCGCGGCCTGTGGCGGCGGGACGATCGGGTGTGCAGCGGAAGCGGGCGGCGCGGAGGCGGGCGAAGAGCACCTCGGTCGCCAGGCGAGCGCCATCCAGGACGGCGCGCTCGACACGAGCTCGTCGCACAACTTCGCGGTCGGCGTGGCCAACACGCTGGGCGGCCTCTGCAGCGGGACGCTCATCGCGCCGAACCTGGTCCTCACCGCACGTCACTGCGTCGTGCCGCCGGTCGCCACCGACGTGGTCACGTGCGCCGACACCTTTGCGCCGAGCGTCGAGCCGACGTCCCTGTTCGTCACGACCGAGCCGAACCTGATCAAGGCGAAGCACTACTACGCGGCCACCGCGGTGGTCACGCCGACCAGCACCTCGTTCTGCGGCAACGACATTGCCCTCGTCATCCTGCGCGACAACGTCCCCGCGTCGGAGGCGGAGCCGGCGACGCCGGTCGTCGCGTTCGGGATCGGCGACGCCCGTCTCAGCAGCAGCATCACCGCGATGGGCTACGGCATCACGACGCCGTCGGCGAAGGACTCGGGCAGCCGGCGCATCCGCGAGAACATCCCGCTCCTCTGCATCCCCGGGAGCAAGAGCCTCGACTGCACCGGAAGCAACGCCAAGCTGAACGACGCTCCGTCCGAGTTCCTCACCGAGGGCTACGTCTGCTCCGGCGACTCCGGCAGCGGCGCGTTCGACCAGCGCAGCTTCGAGCAGGGAGCGCCGTACGTGCTCGGCACGCTCTCGCGCGGGCCGCAGAGCGCCGATCGCTGCCTCGCCGCCGTGTACTCGCGGACCGACGCCCACGCGCCGCTCATCATCGACGCCGCGCTCCGGGCCGCCGAGCAGGGCGGCTACGCGGCTCCGGCCTGGACGGTGCGGACCGCCGCGGAGCCGGGTGATGGGCTCACCTGCGATCGCGAGACCTGCACCGTCGTCGACCCGGACGAGGCGGCGCGCGCGTCGGCCCAGGCCGGGTGCGCGGTGCAGGGCCCCGGGTTGTCCCGGCGAGCCCGCGGCGCGTCGGCCTTCGCGCTGCTCGCCCTCTCGGTGGTCGCCGCGACGCGCCGTCGCTCGCGCCGTCAGCCCACCGCCCCGTCGCGGTAGCGGCGGCGCGCCCACTCGTTCATCACGATGCCGGCGGCGATCGCCAGCGGTAGCGAGTTGTTGACGCCGTAGATGGGGATGCCCAGCACCGCGTCGGCGCGCGCCACGAGGCCAGGCGGGATGCCGGACCGCTCGCTGCCGAAGAGGAGCACGACGCCGGGGGGAAAGGTGGTCACCGCGTTCACGCTGAGCGTCGCGTGCTCCTTCTCGAAGGCCCACAGCGGCCGGCCCGCGACGTGGGCGAGGAACGCCTCGTCGTCGGCGACGCGCACGACCGACTCGTACTTCTCCATGCCCATCGAGGCCTTCTCGTAGAACGGAGCCTGGCCGATCACGACGATCTCGCGGGCGAGGAAGCTGTGCGCCACGCGGATGATCGCGCCCACCGCAAAGGCGTTGTCGGCGGCGTGCAGCGCGATCGCGAAGTCGTTCCGGAGCGGGGCGAGCAACGCTCGCACCTCCTCCGCGCTCGCGTCGAGCGGCGGAAACAGGGCCATGTGATAGATCTTAGCTCGTGCGGCGCCTCCTCTGCGTTCTCGGGCTCTGCGCGGCCTTCGCGGGCTGCGGTATCGATGCGGTCGCGACGAGGACGTTCGCGACCACGGGCGGCGAGGACGGCGGCGTCGAGGCGAGCCTGCCCGACGGGAGCGCGGGTCGCGACGCGGGGGCCGAGGACGCCGCCGCCGACGTGGAGGTCGAGGCCGGTCAGCCGGACGCCGGCGTCGCGTTCGACCCGAGCCACATCGGGCCGACCGCCTACTCGCTGACCGCGCCCAGCGTCACCGTGGGTGCGCCGATGACCATCGACACCACGCTCACCCGGATCGGCCCCACCGGCGGCGCCCTCGCGAGCGACCCGAATCTCCGGGCGACCAGCGATGGCTACGTGGTGTGGTCGGTGAACGCGCTCGACGTGATGGCGCGCATCGACGTCGTCGGCACGCGGCCGCTCGTCATCGTCGCCCGATCGAACGTCACCTTCCACGGCGGCGGCATCCTCGAGGCGGGCGCAACGGGCACCGCGCCCGGTCCCGGCGGCGCCGCAGCGGGCGCCGGCGCCCACAAGGGCGGCAACGGCTCGAAGGCCATTGCCGACGCGTCGGGGGGCGGCGGCGCCGGCAACGGCACCGCCGGGGAGCCGGGCGGGAAGAAGGACGCGCAGACCGGCGGCGTGCCCGGAGCCCTCGACACCGCGACCGCCCTCGTCGGCGGGTCGGGCGGCGGGCACGGCGGCGGCTACGTTCCGGGCGTCTGCGCCGGCCTCGGCCGCGGCGGCAACGGCGGCGGTGCCATCCAGATCTCGGCCATCGGCACCATCGCGCTCCTCGCGGGCGCGGGCATCGACGTGTCGGGCCTCGGCGGATCGGGCGGGTGCCGCCTGAGCAGCGGGACGCTCAGCGGCGGCGGGGGCGGCGGCGCCGGCGGCCTCGCCTTCTTCGAGTCCGTCGCCGGCATCACGCTCGCGTCGGGCTCGGTCGTCCTCGCGTCCGGCGGCGGCGGTGGCGAGGGCGGCGGCGAGAACGGTGACGGCGCCAGCGGCGGCACGGCCCTCATCGCCGACCTCGATGACCTGAACGCGCCCCAGGGCGGCAGCGGGACCGCGGACAGCGGCAACGGCGGCGACGGCGGCTACGGCAGCGCCGCCCCCGCGCAAGGCTCCGAGGGCGCGAAGACGACCGCCAGCGGCGGCGGCGGCGGCTCGGTCGGCCGGGTGTTCTTCCGCACCCGGAGCGGGGCCCCGGTCGACGTCTCGGGGACCCTGAGCGCGGTCCGCACCATCGACGCCACGTTCTGATATGAACGGCGCCCCATGAGGCGTCTCGCGTGACCCCGCTCTCCCCGGTCCATGCCGCCGTCCTCGGCGTCGTCGAGGGCGTCACCGAGTACCTGCCGATCTCGTCGACGGGCCATCTCATCCTGGTGAGCCGCCTGCTCGGCCTCGAAGGCGAGGGAGCAGACGCGTTCGCCGTGGTCATCCAGCTCGGCGCGATCCTCGCGGTGGTCGTCCAGTACCGGAAGCTCCTCCTCGAGCGCAGCATCGGCCTGACGCGTCGCGAGCCGGCGAGCATCAACCTGCTCCTGGCGCTGGTCCTCGGCTTTGCGCCGACCGCGGTCGCGGGTCTCCTGCTCCGCAAGGCCATCAAGGCGCTGCTCTTCGGCGCCCGTCCCGTGGCGATCGCGCTCGTCGTCGGCGGCGTCGCGATGATCGTGATCGAGACCATCCGCGGGAAGCGGCGGGACCGCGGGCTCGACGGGCTCGAGCACGTCACCCCGTGGCGAGCGTTCGTGATCGGCCTCGGACAGTGCGTCTCGATGTGGCCTGGCTCGTCGCGCTCGATGTGCACCATCATGGCCGGGCAGCTCACCGGCCTCTCGACCGCCACCGCCGCCGAGTTCTCGTTCCTGCTCGGCCTTCCGACGCTCGGCGCCGCGACCCTCTACGAGGGGTACAAGTCGCGCGCCGCGCTCGCCGGGGTCGGCGCGGGCAACGTGGCCATCGGGCTCGTGGTCTCGTTCGTCGTCGCGTGGGCGGTCATCGCGGGCTTCATCGCGTACCTGAAGCGCCGCGGGCTCGCCCCGTTCGGCGTGTACCGCATCCTGCTCGGCGTCCTCGTCTTCGTCGTTCTCGCCTGAGATCCGCGCGAAAGGCGCAGGGTCCCGCGCAAGCCTTACGACGTAAGTCTTTTCGCGCGCCCCCGAGGAAGCTCGCCCACCGCACCCCCGTACATGCGGACGTCCCCCCGCGGAGGTGTTGTTTCCCATGAGCGTTTTCGGTTGGTTCCTGTCGGTCGTGGGTCTCGTCGGACTGGTCTTCGGCATCCTCCAGATGCGGAAGGGCAAGAAGATGAACGCCGTCCCGTTCCACGCGCCGAGCCACATCGCGCAGGCCGGCCCGGCGGCGGCGGACGCGAAGGGCCTCGTCTCGACGGAAGGCGCGGTCGGTCAGCAGGGCATCATGACGGCCCCGATGAGCGGACGCCCGTGCCTGGCGTTCGAGATCACGGTCGAGCGCAAGTGGGAGAAGACCGAGCGCACCGAGAACGGCACGCAGACGAAGAAGGGCTCGAGCACGATCTTCACCGACTACAAGGGCGGCATGTTCGCGCTGCAGGACCAGCACGGAACGGTCCTCGTCGACGCCACGGAGAAGCCCGACGCGTCCTTCGAGAAGGTCCACTCGAGCGGCGTCAACGTCGGCATGCTGGGCATCATCCCGAGCACCCTCCAGTTCGGTAACTTCCAGATGAGCACGCCGCTGCTCGTCACCGCCGAGGGCAGCACCACGGGCTTCGAGGGCATCGAGAAGATCATCGAGCCGTCCGGCTCGCTCTACGCGCTGGGCGCGCTCGCCATGGGTCCGCAGGGCCCGGTCATGCACACGCCGAAGGGCATCGGCACCGGCAAGCTGATCCTGTCGAACAAGGGCCGCGCGCACCTCGCGAAGACCACGAAGCGGAACATGACGCTTGGCTACGCGCTCGGCGGCGTCTTCTTCGTCGGCGGCACCGCGCTCGGCATCTTCGGCCCGGCGCCGGACCCGAGCGCGGCCGGGGCCTCCTGCTCGGCGACGCTCGCCTCCGACACCCCGACCTGCGACGGCCGCATGTACGAGCGCGACGGCTACGACATGAAGTGGACGGTCCCGACCGCCGGCGAGTACACGCTCACCGTCACCCAGCCGAGCGTGAAGTATCCGATCGATCCTTCGCTCACCGTGACCGACGCGACGGGCACCGAGCTCGCGCACGACGCGGGCATCGCGAAGGGCGCCGAGGCCAAGATCACCCGGCGGTTCGAGCCCGGAACGTACACGGTCAACGTCCGCGACCTCTTCAAGGACAAGGTCAAGGGCGGCTACGGGTTCCACCTCGCGGTGGTCCGCTCCCCCGACGTGCTGCCCGCCGCGTCGGCGGTCGCGAGCGCGAACCTGACCGGCGCCGACGTGAGCCCCTCCGCCTCGGCAGCGCCTGCCGCGAAGGCCGCGCCGGGCAACCTGAAGGGCAAGGCGAACGCGGCGCTCGCGGCCAAGCCTGCCGCCTCTGGCGCAGCGAAGGCGGCCGCCAAGCCCGCCGCCTCGGCCGCGAAGAAGTGACCTGACGCCTTCGTGGTAGAAAGTGCCGATGACCGGCCCCCCGCGCCCCGACTCGATCGCTCGAGCCGGGGCGCTGCCGTCGTGGGACCCGGCGCAGCTCGCGTGCTCCCCGCTCTTCTGGCCGCTCGAGCGCGCCATCGCGCAGCTGCTCGCGGCGGCCGGCGACGACCCGCATCTCCCGGCGCCCGAGACGATCGATCGCGCCCTGGGGCCGCTCGCCGGGATGCGCTTCGAGCGGCAGGTGAAGCCGCCGCGACGCCGGAGGGCGCCGCGCGACCCCTCGTCGATGTATGATGCACGCATCGCCGCCGGGGTCGTCCCGACGCGTCACGGCTCCTGGCACGATCTCGCGAACGCCCTCGTGTGGGCGACGTTCCCGTCGGCCAAGCGGGCGCTCCACGCGCGGCAGCACGCGCTCGTGGTGCCGGCTGCGCCCGGGGAGTCAGCCCGCCGGCCCCGCGAGCTCGACACGCTCGCCCTGCTCGACGAGGGAGGCCTCCTCGTCGTCACCCCCGTGCCGCTCGAGGACGAGCCCGCCCTGGCCGCCGCGGTGGGGGAGGGGAGGGCTACCCCGGTCGTCTTCGGGCACGCCGTCTACGAGGGCCTCGCGCTCGGGCGGGAGCTCCCGGTCTCGAGCGTGGTATGCTTGCCCGGCTCGGCGGGCCCCACGCTCGCGCTTGCCGACGTCGACCGCGCCCTCGCGTCGGTGCTCGCCGACCCCGCCCGGCTCCGCGCGCCGGCCGACCTCCTCCGGCTCCGACCGACGCAGCCGCGGAAAATGGGCTGAACACCCGCCGTTGCCGGAGCCCTGAAGGGTTCGCTTGACACGAGGGCCTCCGCGACTAGAGTGCGCGCCTCCCGAGGCCCCCAGTGCGCCCGGGCGCTAACCGCCAACTGGAAACGAGCAGGACTTCTCTCGATGCCCACAATCAATCAGCTCATCAATCACGGGCGTCTGGCTGCGCGCGTGAAGACCGCGTCGCCGGCTCTCAAGAGCTGTCCGCAGAAGCGTGGCGTTTGCGTCCGCGTGTACACCACGACCCCGAAGAAGCCGAACTCGGCCCTCCGCAAGGTCTGTCGCGTGCGCCTCACGAACGGCATGGAAGTGACCTCCTACATCCCCGGCGAGGGGCACAACCTGCAGGAGCACTCGGTCGTCCTCATCCGCGGCGGCCGCGTCAAGGACCTCCCGGGCGTTCGCTACCACGTGGTTCGCGGTACGCTGGACGCCTCGGGCGCCATCGGCCCGTCGTCCACCAACAAGGCCAACCGCAACCGCAAGCGTTCGAAGTACGGCGTCAAGCGCCCGAAGTCCTGATCCGGAGATCCTGAGCTATGCCCCGTCGTCGCGAAGTACCGAAGCGGAACATCATCCCGGACCCCAAGTTCAAGGACAAGCTCGTCTCGAAGTTCACGAACACGCTGATGTACGGCGGCGGCAAGGCCGTCGCCGAGGGCATCCTCTACGGCGCGTTCGATCTCATCGTGGAGCGCGCGAAGGAGGACCCCCTCGAGGTCTTCCGCAAGGCGCTCGACGCGGTGAAGCCGAAGCTCGAGGTCAAGAGCCGCCGCGTCGGCGGTGCGACCTACCAGGTGCCCGTCGAGGTCCGTCCGGAGCGCCGCGTGGCGCTTGCGATGCGCTGGATCGTCATCAACGCGCGCTCGCGCGGCGAGAAGACGATGCGTGAGCGCCTCGCCGGTGAGTTCCTCGACGCGTCCCAGGGCCGTGGCAACGCGGTCAAGAAGAAGGACGACACGCACAAGATGGCGGAAGCGAACCGCGCGTTCGCGCACTACCGCTGGTGATGATTTCTCCGTGGCTCCTCCGGCATGCGCGCACGCGCGGCCGGGGGTGACACGGAACCAGAGTCGAGACCGGGACACTCCTGCAGAGGGCTCCGAGCTCACCCGACGCCCACGGCCTCCGGACCGCGGGCGTCGCCGTTTAACCCGAAGGGTCGCGCGCTTCGAGCATGGCGTCACGAGCGAAAGGGACGATCCCCCACCTGCCCGCGCTAGACGGCCTGCGCGGCCTCGCGCTCGCCGGGGTGCTCCTGTTCCATGCGGGCGGCGCGCTGCGAGGCGGCTACCTCGGCGTGGACCTGTTCTTCGTCCTGTCGGGGTACCTGATCACGTCCCTGCTGCTCGGCGAGAAGGCGGCGACCGGCCGGATCGCGCTCGGGCCGTTCTGGATCCGGCGCGCGCGGCGGCTCTTCCCGGCGCTGCTCGCGCTCATGCCGGCCATCGCGCTCTACGGCCGGTTCATCGCGACGCCCGGCGAGCTCGCCGGCCTCCGCTCCGACGCGCTCGCCACGCTCGCCTACGTCGCGAACTGGCGGGCCATCTTCGCGCACCGGAGCTACTGGCAGCTCTTCACGTCGCCCTCGCCGCTCGAGCACACGTGGAGCCTCGCGATCGAGGAGCAGTTCTACGTGGTGTGGCCGCTCGTGGTCACGCTCGTCCTGCGGAAACGCGGGGCCCGCACGCTCCTCGCGCTCACCCTGGGCCTCTGCGCCCTGTCGATGGGCGCGATGCTGTTCTTCTACGACCCCGAGAAGACGTCCCGCGCGTACCTGGGCACCGACACCCGCGCCGCCAGCATCCTCGCCGGCGCCGCGCTCGCGTGCGTGATGCCGCCGACCACCGCGTTCTCGGCCCGCGCGGTGCGCTGGCTCGACCTGCTCGGGGGCATGGCGGTGGCGGTCCTCGCGCTCGCGTGGCTCCGTCTCGAGGGCGCGAGCTGGGCGCTCTACCACGGCGGCTTCTGGGTCACCGAGCTCGCGGTGCTCGTGCTCGTGGCCTGCGCGGTCGCGGGCTCGCGCAGCTGGGTGGCCCGGGCGCTTTCCCTTCGCCCCCTCACGTACCTCGGCACGATCAGCTACGGCGTGTACCTCTGGCACTGGCCGGTCGACGTGGTGCTCGACGAGCAGCGGCTCGGTCTCCACGGCTTCTGGCTCCACGCCGCTCAGCTCGGCGTGACGCTCGGCATCTCGCTCGTCTCGTACCGGCTCGTGGAGCGCCCGATCCGCGCCGGCGGCCTGCCGTTCGGCCGGCCCGTCTACGTGGTCCCCGCGTCGGTCGCGCTGGCCGTGCTCCTCGTGGTGCGCGGCACGCACGCGCGCGAGTTGCCGGCCTCGGCGCTTCCGCCGGCGGCGATCGCCCCGGACCCGGGGCGCGACACGTTTCGCGTGCTGCTCGTGGGTGACTCGACCGCGAACTCCTTCGGCTGGGGGCTTCGCGAGCTCCGCCAGCTCGGCACGGCGGTCGATCTCCACGGCCGGGACGGCTGCACGATGCTCGCGGACACCTGCGCGGGCGAGACGTGGGCGGACCTCACGCGCGACCTGAAGCCCAGCGCCACCATCGTCATGCTGGGCGGCGCCTTCCTGCACGGCACGTCGGTCGACGGGGAGTGGCGGAAGGCCTGCCATCCCACGTGGGACGAGAAGTTCGAGAGGCACCTCGCGGCGCGGCTCGGCGACCTCGTCGGCGGCGGGGTGCGCGTGTTCGCCGCGACGACGCCGTACCCGCTCGGCCCCTACGACACCGCCGATTTCCGCAAGGAGACCGACTGCATCAACGCGAGCATCCAGAGGTCGGTGGCGCGGGTGCCCGGCGCGAGCGTGCTCGACCTGAACGAGCACATGTGCCCGGCCGGCGTGTGCGTGCGCTCGTACCACGGGCTCACGATCCGCCCGGACGGCGTGCACTACCGCATCGACAGCACCGCCGAGATCGCGGCCTGGTTGCTCGCGCAGGCCCGTCGCTAGGGCAGGGGCATCGGAGGCGGGCGAAGGTCACGCGGCATGACCGACTCGTCGTCGCCGACCGCCGTGTCGTCACGCAGCCAGACGTGGACCTCGCCGAACGATCGCGCCTGGTGGTAGTGCTCCGCGACCCAGCGTGAGGTCTCGTGGCAGGCGTGCCGGAAGTCCTCCCACGCGTCCTGCGAGGTGATGAGCGGCGAGCTGTCGATGAAGACGAACGCCTCGGGCGGTGCCGCCTTCACCCGGGCCAGCAGATCGGCCTCGTGGTCGTCGCGGGCGCGCCGGATGCGCCAGAGATCGAGCTCGTTCGGCTCGTTCGACCAGCCGCCCTCGAGCGCCGCGTCGTTGTTCAGGTCGTACGCGTAGATGTACGGCGTCGCGCTGAGCCGCCGCGCGAGGAAGAGCAGGTAGGGATCCATGCCGTAGACCTGCACGCGGCCGCTCGCCGACGTCGTCTCGCGCAGGTACGCGCTCGCGCGGCGCAGGTCCCACGGGTGGAAGTCGTACGTCTTGAACGTCTGGAAGTACTCCTCGCGCGAGCGGCGCTCGGCCGTCTCGCCGCCCGCGAGGATCCACACGTTCCGCTCGTGCGGCGACGCCCGCATGCTCGAGGCGACCTCCAGCGCGTACATCACGACCACCGCCAGCGCGACCAGGCGTCCCCCGGGGCGGCGACGCGGCGCGGTCCGGAAGCGCTCCACCAGCATGATCCCGACGAGCAGGAAGCACAGGTGCGAGGCCGCGGTCAGCGGGTGGAAGTGGTAGCCGAACCCCTTGTGCTGGACGACGACGTTGGCGAGGCCGCACAGCGGCGCGAGCCCGATCACCAGCGCGCGCCGCGGCAGCTCGCGCATCACGACGAGGCCTACGACGAGCGCGGCGGCAGCGAGCCCGACCGCCGCGGCGGTGATGGCGCCTTCCTCCCCGAAGATCTCGGGGACGCTCTTCGCCCAGATGAACCGGTAGATCTGGGGCACGTCGACGAGCGAGATGCGCAGGAACGCGCGGAGGTCACCGCGCCGTACGAGCCACACGAGCGGAACGAGCCCGCCCAGGACGCCGCCGATCGCGAAGCTCGCGAGCTTCTGCCGCGCCGTCGCGAGCACCCGCGTGTCCACGAGCAGCACGAAGAGCTGCATGATCGTGAAGACGGCGAACGTCGGCTTGCCGAGCCACGTGATGACCGAGAGGAACGCGATGGCCGTGATCCGGGTGCGGGCGAGCGGCCGCGAGCGCGACGGCGGAAGCACCCCGAGGCCGAGGCTCGGCAGCAGGAACCAGTCGCAGAAGCTCTCGCGCTGGGCCTGGTTCCAGTAGATGTAGAGCATGTACTGGGCGGAGAGGACCACCCAGCCGGCCGCGCCCCAGGCGAGCCGCTCGATGAGCTTCGCGCGGTGCCGCCCGAAGATCCCGGGCAGGCACGCCGCCGTGAACGCGAACGTCACGCCGGTCGCCGCGAGCTCGAGGACGTGGAACCGGTGCTCGTCGGCGCCGCCGAGCGCCATGAGCGCGCCGTGGATCATGTGGACGAGCGGCCCGTTGACGTCCCGGATGTCGCGGTAGTCGACCGCCCCCTGGTCGAGCGCCCACGCGATGTACTGGAAGATCCCCTGGTCCCGCCCCACCGTCGTGAGGGAGGCGCGGTAGGTCGCGTCCACCACCCAGAACAGCGGAACGAGCGCGAGCAGCGCCGGCGCGAGCAGCCGCGAGGCTAGATCGACCCGGCGTACCGGTCCGGGGAGCCATCTCGGCAAGCGCGGCATGTTCGTTCGGGCGGCACATTCGCCCATAGAACGGGAGGTTTCAAGCGGCGGCTTGACTTCCGTGCCCTCCTTGGTAGAAACGCGGGCCCCCTCCCCTGGACCACGTGCGTCCACCGGAAGAAAGCTCCCTCGACGAGAATGCTCACCACGACATAAGGATCGGGTTACTCAGCCAGCTCAGCCGCACTCGTCTCCTCGGAGACAGGCCTGGGCGCTAAGAAGTACCCCGACACCCTCTCTGGACGACCAGCACGTAGTGCTGGGCCCGCTGAAAATGGCGGCGGGCGGGCCAGAGAGGGTTTCGTGCATTTGGCGCACTCGCTCTTCAGTCTCCCCCCCGGTCCCCTTCGCTCCAACCTCGAACCCACGAAATCCCGAGAGATCCCCAGTGGCGCGCGAATATCCGCTCGAGAAGACGCGAAACATCGGAATCATGGCCCACATCGATGCGGGCAAGACGACGACGACCGAGCGCGTTCTCTATTACACGGGCGTGAACTACAAGATCGGTGAGGTCCACGAGGGCGCCGCGACCATGGACTACATGGTCCAGGAGCAGGAGCGTGGGATCACGATCACGTCCGCCGCGACGAACTGCTTCTGGGCACCGGTCGAGGGCCCCCACGCGGGCGTCCGCCACCGCATCAACATCATCGACACCCCGGGCCACGTCGACTTCACGATCGAGGTCGAGCGTTCGCTCCGCGTGCTCGACGGCGCGGTCGCGGTGCTCGACGGCGGCAACGGCGTCGAGCCCCAGACCGAGACGGTCTGGCGTCAGGCCGACAAGTTCCGCGTCCCGCGCATCGTGTTCGTCAACAAGATGGACAAGACCGGCGCCGACTTCGAGATGAACGTCAACTCGATCCGGGAGCGCCTCGGCGTCACGCCCGTCCCGATCCAGTGGCCGCTCGGCGAGGAAGAGAAGCTCCGCGGCGTCATCGACCTCATCACGATGCGCGCGGCCGTCTTCGACGACGAGTCGAAGGGCCAGAAGTACGAGTGGATCGAGATCCCCGCCGACCTCCGCCCGAAGTGCGACGAGTATCGCGAGAAGATGATCGAGGCCTGCGCCGATCTCGACGACGCGATCATGGCGAAGTACATGGACGGGAAGCTCGACGAGATCACCGAGGCCGAGCTGGTCGCGGCGGTCCGCAAGGGCTGCACGACGTTCAAGTTCTTCCCGGTGCTCTGCGGCTCGGCGTTCAAGAACAAGGGCGTCCAGCTGCTGCTCGACGCCGTCGTGAACTACCTTCCGTCGCCGCTCGACATCCCGCCGGTCATCGGGGTCAAGCCGGACAGCGACAAGGAAGAGGAGCGGAAGGCCGACGACAAGGCCCCGTTCGCCGCCTACGCGTTCAAGATCATCAACGACCCGCACGGGAACCTCACGTTCTTCCGCGTGTACTCCGGCACGATCAAGTCCGGCACGATGGTCCAGAACAGCACGCGCGGTAAGCGCGAGCGCATCGGCCGCATCCTCCGCATGCACGCCAACAAGCGCGAGGAGCTCGACGAGGCCGACTCGGGCAACATCTACGCGGCGGTCGGCCTGCGTGACACGCGCACCGGCGACACGCTGTGCGACGAGAACAAGCCGATCATCCTCGAGAAGATGATCTTCCCGGAGCCGGTCATCAGCATCGCCGTCGAGCCGAAGACGAAGGCGGACGTCGAGAAGCTCGGCGTCGCCCTCGCGAAGCTCGCCACCGAGGACCCGTCCTTCCGCGTCCACACCGACGAGGAGTCGGGCCAGACGATCATCAGCGGGATGGGCGAGCTCCACCTCGACATCATCTGCGACCGCCTCCGCCGCGAGTTCAAGGTCGAGTCGAACGTCGGCAAGCCCGAGGTCGCCTACCGCGAGGCGATCGCGAAGAACGTCCACTGCGAGTACAAGTACGCGAAGCAGTCGGGCGGTCGCGGCCAGTACGGCCACGTTCTCATGGAGATCGGCCCCGGCGAGCGCGGCGCGGGCTTCGTCTTCATCAACGACGTCGTCGGCGGCACCATCCCGAAGGAGTTCATCCCGGCCGTCCAGAAGGGCGTCAAGGAGGCCATGGAGCGCGGCGTCCTCGCGGGCTTCCCCATCGGCGACCTCATGTGCCGCCTGTACGACGGCAGCTACCACGACGTCGATTCGAGCGCCGCGGCCTTCGAGATCGCGGGCTCCCTCTGCTTCCAGGACGGGGCCAAGCGGGCGGGTCTGCACCTGCTCGAGCCCGTCATGAAGAACGAGGTCGTCGTCCCCGAGCAGTACATGGGCGACGTCATCGGCGACCTCAACAGCCGGCGCGGCAAGATCCTCGGAATGAGCCAGCGCGGGAACGCCCAGGTCATCGATTCCGAGGTTCCCCTCGCGATGATGTTCGGCTACGTGACCGACCTGCGCTCGATGACGCAAGGCCGCGCCACATCCTCCCTGCACTTCTCGCACTACGCTCCTGTCCCGGCCGCGGTCCAGGAAGAGGTGGTCGCGAAGATCAGGGGCACGTCCTCGTACTGAGCACGCTCTCGAGCGCGCAGTTTTCACAAGAGTTCAGTTTCGATACTCGATAGGTCACCGGAGAAAGTCATGGCGAAAGAGAAGTTCCAGCGCACCAAGCCCCACGTCAACGTCGGCACGATCGGTCACATCGACCACGGCAAGACGACGCTCACGGCCGCGCTGGTGAAGGTGCAGTCGAAGAAGGGCCTCGCGA
>JAQBQL010000058.1 GCA_028287035.1 Labilithrix sp.
ACCTTGTTCTGGCGAGCGAAGTCGGCGACCTCGCGGTAGCTGCGGGTCATCGCCTTCTCGAGCTTCGCGTCGACCTCTTCTTCGGTCCAGCTCTCGGAGCGCTTGTTCTGGACCCACTCGTAGTAGCTGACGGTGACGCCGCCCGAGTTGGCGAGGACGTCGGGGAGGATGTCGGTGCCGCGGTCGAGCAGGATCTTCTCGCCGACCGGGTTGCACGGGCCGTTGGCGCCCTCGACGACGAGCTTGCAGTCGAGCCACTTGGCCTCGGACTCGCCGACCTGGTTCTCGAGCGCGCAGGGCGCGAAGATGTCGACCTTCTGGCGGAAGAACTCCTCGCGGGTGACAGCCTTGCCGCCCGGGTAGCCCGCGATCGAGCCGTGGCTCTCGACCCAGTCCTGGAGCTTGTGCGCGTTGAAGCCCTCGGGGTTGATCATGTAGCCCGAGTGATCGCCGACGGCCGTGGTGGAGACGCCGAGACGCGAGAGGATGACCGCGAGGTGCGAGCCGACGTTGCCGAAGCCCTGGACCGACATCGTCGAGCCCTCGAGATCGAAGCCCGTCTCCTTCGCCCACTCGACGACGCAGAAGACCGCGCCCTGGCCGGTGGCCTTCGCGCGGCCCAGCGTCCCGCCGCTCGCGACGGGCTTGCCGGTGACGACGCCCTTGACGCTCTGCTTGTTCGCGGCGCCGACCATGTTCGAATACGTGTCCATCATCCACGCCATCGTCTGGCTGTTCGTGCCGACGTCCGGCGCGGGGATGTCGTACTCGGGCCCGATGTTCTCGCCGAGCGCGGGCGTGAAGCGGCGCGTGATGCGCTGCAGCTCCGCCTTCGAGACCGAGTGCGGGTCGAACTTGATGCCGCCCTTGCCGCCGCCGAACGGGATGCGCATGAGCGCGCACTTCCACGTCATCATCGCGGCGAGCGCCTTCACGTCGTCGAGCGTGACCGACGGGTGGTACCGCATGCCGCCCTTGAAGGGTCCGAGCAGGTTGTTGTGCTGGACGCGGTAGCCCTTGAAGAGCCGGACCTCGCCGTTGTCCATCTTCACCGGGAAGTTGATGATCAGCTCGTTCTTCGGCTGGCTCAGGATCGTGTGAACGAACTCCTGCAGTTCGACCGTGTGCGACGCGCGCTCCAGGTAGTCCTGCACCACCTTGAAGAAGTCGTACTCCTTCACGATGATGCTGCGGGACGAGCCGGAGGCCGGCGGGACGCTCGGCTGCGCGGCGGGGGCTCCACGGAGAGTGCTCTCGGAGGGGGAATCGGCGGGTGTCATCGGCCCTTTCACTAGCTCATTTGGGGCGATGGCGCGCGCCGTTCAAACGCGAAACTCGCCGCTGCATCGCGTCGTTACGAGCCGTTCACGAGCGCGTCAAAGCGTAGCGCCGTGCGCACCGGCTCGCCCGGCGTGCCTCACGGATGAGTGACGGGAGAAAGAAACCACAACGCGTAGAGGTAGGTCACGGCGCTCGTCACGAGGAGCGCGTCGACGCGATCGAGAATGCCACCGTGGCCGGGCACGATCGCGCCGGAGTCCTTCACGCCCGTGGAGCGCTTCAGCAAGGACTCCCCGAGATCGCCGGCCTGCCCGAGGGCGCCCGCGACGAGCGCGAGCGGCACGCCGTGCGCGAGCGACAGCGAGGGCAGGAACCAGAAGTGCGCGAGCACGCTCCCGAGCACGCTCCCCGCGAGGCCGCCCAGGGATCCTTCGACCGTCTTCTTCGGGGACACCGCCTCGTAGAGCTTGTGCTTGCCGAGGAACCGGCCCGCGAAGTACCCGCCCGTGTCGCCGAACCACGCGAACATGATCGTGAGCACCACGTACGCCGGGCCGTCGGCGCCGAGGTCGCGGCGCAGCAGGGCGAGGAGCGTGAGCGGCACGCCGACGTAGAGCGGACCGAAGCCCATCGTCGTCGCGCGGAGCGCCGCGCCCTTCATGTCGCCGGGCTGCACGAGCGTGAGGAGCGGACCGAGCAGCGGCACCGCGACGAGCACCGTCAGCAGGAGGCGACCGTCGGCGCCCGATGCCGTGCCGAAGAAGAGGACGAGCGAGACGATCGCCGTCATCACGACGCCGAGCACCTGGGAGAGCCGGGCTCCCGGGTGCGTCATGTTGAAGAGCTCCCACGCGCCGACGAGCGTCGCCGGCAAGACGAGGAGGTAGAAGCCCCACGGCGCGCCCTTGTAGAGGAGGGCGATGATGAGCGGCGCACCCACCGCGGCGGTGGCGATGCGGATCGCGAGGTTGGCGTTCGCCGAAGGGCCGCTCACGCGTCAGGCCTTAGCACGACAGGTCCGTCCGGGCTCAGCCAACGAGTCGCAGCACCGGGGACGCGGGATCCGCGACCGGCTCGGCGGGCTTGCCGACGAGCCCGAAGCGACGCTCCCGCGCCTGGTAGCTCGCGACCGCCTCGTAGAGGTCGGCCTCGCCGAAGTCGGGCCAGAGGACGTCCGCGAAGTGCAGCTCGGCGTACGCGAGCCCGTAGAGGAGGAAGTTCGAGATGCGACGCTCGCCGCCGGTGCGGATGACGAGGTCGGGATCGCCGACGCGAAGGCTCGGCATGCGGCCGTGGAGCGCCTCGGCGGTCACGTCCTCGGGGCGAAGGCGGCCGCTCGCCACCTCGGCGGCGAGCTCCTGGGCGGCGGTCGCGATCTCCTCGCGCCCGCCGTAGCTGAGGGCGAGGGTCAGGGTCATCTCGGCGCGCGTCTCGCTGTCGGCGCGCAGCGGATCGAGGACGGCGCGGACGAGGCCGGGGAGCCGACCGAGGTTGCCGACGGCGTTCAGGCGGATGCCGTTGTCGAGGAGCTCGTCACGCTCCGACAGCAGGAAATCCCGGAGGAGGAGCATCAGGGAGTCGACCTCCTCCTCGGGGCGCGCCCAGTTCTGCTCGCTGAACGCGTACAGGGTGAGGGCCTTCAGGCCGAGCCGGCGGGCGGCGCGGACGATGCGGCGGACGGCGCGCGAGCCCTCGCGGTGGCCCTCGACCCGGGCATCGCCGCGGAGCTGAGCCCAGCGTCCGTTCCCATCCATGATGATGCCGACGTGAGAAGGAAGATTGCGCGCTTCGACGAACGGCATTTTGCGGGCGATCGGTACCATTGTCAGACCCTTTCGGCAACGCTCGCTCAGCGGGGTGCGTCACGTGTCCCCCGACTGCGGCGGGCGCTGCCTCCTCGTAACGGCCAGGACGGGCCCTCCCGTGCGCCGCTCACCTGCTTCCCGCGACCGCTCGCACCGCAGGGCGGCGGGGGCATGGTACGAAAGACGGATGATCGGCACGAAGGTCACGGTCCGCCTCCGCATGAGCGCGCACGACGCCCACTACGCCGGCGAGCTCGTCGACGGCGCTCGCATGCTCGCCCTCTTCGGTGACGTCGCGACGGAGCTCCTCATCCGCCTCGATGGCGACGAGGGCCTCTTCCGGGCCTACGAGAACGTGGAGTTCCTCGCGCCGGTCTTCGCGGGCGACTTCATCGAGGCGACCGGCGAGCTCGTGAAGCTCGGGAACACGAGCCGCCAGATCCGGTTCGAGGCGCGCAAGGTCATCTCCAACATCCGGGCACACGGCCTCGCGCCGAGCGCCGCCGACGTCCTCTCCGAGCCGGTCGTGGTCTGCCGCGCCGTCGGCACGTGCGTCACGCCGAAGGAGATGCAGCGGCACGCGAAGGGGCTCTACCTCGCCGCGCTACCGATGCACGCGCCGGGCGTTCCCGGCCCCGTGGTCACTCCGCCGTCCTCCAGCGGCGGCGGCCCGCGGACGCTGCCCACGCTCGAGAAGCACGAGCCCGAGGTCGTGCTCACCGCCGCGATCGTCGGCGCCGAGCTGACGCGCGAGCAGACGAAGTACCTGCCGATCACCGCCCAGGAGGTCGCCGACGAGGCGGCGCGCTGCCGTGAGGCGGGCGCGGCGGTCATCCACCTCCACGTCCGCAACGAGGACGGCACGAACACGCAGTCGAAGGACCGTTACGCCGAGATCATCGAGCGCGTGCGGCAGAAGACCGACTGCATCATCCAGGTCACGACGGGCGGCGCGGTCGGCATGTCGATCGACGAGCGCGTCGGTCCCCTCGCCTGCAATCCCGAGATGGGCACGCTCAACTGCGGCTCGCTCAACTTCGGCGACGACGTCTTCGTGAACACGCGCCCGCAGATCCGGGACATCGCGAGGCGCCTCGCCGCCGCGCGCACCGTCGCCGAGCTCGAGTGCTACGAGGTCGGCCACATCGAGGAGGCGCTCGGCCTCGCCGAGAAGGGCGAGATCTGGGGACCGCTCCACTTCCAGTTCGTGCTCGGCGTGCCCGGCGGGCTCGGCGCGCGCGAGGCGAACGTGCGCTTCATGGCCTCCCTCGTGCCGCCGACCGCCTCGTGGGCGGTCGCCGCGGTGGGGCGGTCCCAGCAGCCGATGACCGAGCTCGCGATGCGCCTCGGCGGCCACGCGCGCGTCGGGCTCGAGGACAACATCTACCTGACGAAGGGTGTGCTCTCCGAGGGCAGCGCGCCGCTCGTCGCCCGCGCCGCCCAGTACGCGCGCAGCATCGGGCGCACGCCGGTCGAGCCGGCACGCGCCCGCGAGCTCCTGCTGACCGTGCCCGCCGCACGCGTGTGACGGGGTCATGATCGCGACCCGCACCCTCGTCGCCGACGGCCTGACGCCGGTGCGCGCCTACGCGGCGCTCCGCGAGGCCGATCCGGACGGCGCCTCGTTCCTCCTCGAGAGCGTCGTGGGCGGCGAGCGGTGGGGCCGCTTCTCGATCCTCGGCTACCGGCCCTGGTACGAGGCCATCCTCGATCGCACCGGCTGGAAGCTGCGGCCCGGCTCGGGGGCGCGACCCGGCTCGCTGCCGCCCGAGATCATCATGCCCCCGAGCATGAACGAGACGCTGACGCTCGAGGCGGCGCAGGACGCGCTCCGCGCCATCGAGCCCCTCTTCCGGCCGCTCGGCGGGGCGGCCGGCGAGGCGCTCCGCAAGGAGAGCCAGGCGGCGCGGTTCGCGGCGGCGCACGTCGGGTACCTCGCGTGGGACGTCGTCCACCTCATCGAGAAGGTGCCGCCCGGCGATCAGGCGACGTGGGACAAGCACTTCCTGCCGCTGGCGCGTTTCCTCGGCGGAGCGACGGTCGTCGTGTTCGACGCGCTCGCGCAGACCGTCACGGTCGCCGCGCTGGACGACGAGGCCATCGATCGCGCGCTCGCCGACCTCCAGCGCACCCCGGCCCTGACCCCGCTCACGCCGCCCGACCGCACCAGGATCCCGGCGAACGTCACCACCGACGTTCCCGATGACGTGTTCGAGGGCAACGTGCGCCGCGCGCAGGAGTACATCGCCGCCGGCGACGCGTTCCAGGTGGTGCTCGCGCGGACGTTCTCGGTGCCCCGCGAGGGCCGCGACGCGTTCGACGTCTACCGCGCGATGCGGCTGCTCAACCCGTCGCCGTACAGGTACTTCCTCGATCTGCCGCCCGCGCCCGGCGAGACGCACCGCACGCGCATCGCCGGCGCGAGCCCCGAGACGATGGTGCGCCTCGAGGACGGCACGATGACGGTGCGGCCGCTCGCCGGCACGCGGCGGCGCGGCAAGACGCCCGAGGAGGACCTCGCGCTCGAGAAGGAGCTGCTCGCGGATCCGAAGGAGCGCGCCGAGCACGTGATGCTCATCGATCTCGGGCGGAACGACGTCGGTCGCGTCGCCACCATCGGCACCGTCGACCTCGTGCGGCGCATGGAGATCGAGCGCTACTCGCACGTCATGCACATCGTCAGCGAGGTGAAGGGCAAGGTCGCGCCCGGCACGCCGCCGCTCGAGGTGCTACGCGCGGCCTTCCCGGCCGGCACGCTCAGCGGCGCCCCGAAGGTCCGCGCGATGCAGATCATCCGCGAGCTCGAGGCACGCCCGCGCGGCATCTACGGCGGGGCGATCGGCTACGTGGCGACGGCGAACGATCTCGACTTCGCCATCGCCATCCGCACGATGGTCGAGAAGGGTGACGTCTTCGAGGTCACGGCAGGCGCGGGCGTCGTCGAGGCGAGCGACCCGCGCGCCGAGGCCGAGGAGACGCGCACGAAGGCGCGCGCCGTCCTCTGCGCGATCGAGGCGGCGCCCCGTCAGCCCGCGTTGAAGTAGGCCTTCACCGAGCTGTCGGTGAGGACGCGGTACGATTTGCCGTTCATCCACACGCCGATCGTCACGAGGCCCGCCGCGAAGAGCGTGCTCAGCGAGAAGCTGTGGAAGAGCGAGACGCCCATGCGCGCCACGCTGATGCTGCCGAAGAGACACGCGACGGCGCTGCCGATGACGAGCACCAGGCGCCAGAGCGACGACCGGTTCTTCAGGCGATTGCCGATGAACCAGGTGACGAGGAACGAGAGGAACAGCCCGCCCGCCGTCGAGAACAGGGACCACAGCCCGAGGCCGTTCTCCCACAGGCTGACCGCTGCCCCGAAGAGCGCGTAGCCGTACCAGCTGTTGATGAGCCCTTCGATCTTCTGGGTGGCCGTCATCTCGTTCTCCTTCGTGGTCCGCCGTGGTGGCCTGCGAGCGCGCCCCAAGGGTAGCCGCTAGTACGGACTCCGCACGTTGATCATTCCCGGCCCTGCGGTCGAGGTCCGTTCGACGTCCGGCGGTCGATTTCGGTCTACCCTCATTTGCCCTGGATCTTGCGCTTCAGGGCGGCGAGCTCCTCGTCGACCTCGCGCTCGGTCCTCGCCTCGGCGGCCTTCCGCTCGCGGGCGTCGGCCTTGTCCTTCCGGGCCGCGCCTTCGCGGGCCGCCTCCTCCGCCTTCAGCTTCGCGAACGGGTCGCCCGCGACGGGGGGAGCGTCCGGGGCAGCCTCCGGCCCGAACAGCGCTTCGCCGAGCTTCTTGCCCGCGAAGTCGAGGGTCCGGCCGGCGTTCTTCACCGCCGAGCGCGCCGCGGCCTTGCCGCCCTCGATGGCCATCTCGCTCGCCTTCTTGCTGGCGCGCCGCTTCGCCTCGGCCTCGAGCTCTTCCTTCTTCTGCGAGACCTTGTCGGCGAGCCCCTTCCAGAAACTCATGGAGGGAGGATACCGCTCCTTGCAGGACGGCGCCCTTCCTCACGCGGGGAGCGTGGGCCGGCTCGCGCGCATGCGGATCGAGGCCCGGTCATTCGCGACCGGGAGCCACACCCGGAAGATCATGCCGCCGTGGTCGGTGTTGTCGACCTCGATGGTGCCGCCGTGGATCTCCACGATCGAGCGTGCCAGCTGGAGGCCGAGGCCGAGGCCGCCGTGACGGCGGGCGCTCTCCGCGCTCTTGAAGGCGTCGAAGATCTTCTCGCGCTCGCCGACCGGCAGGCCCTCGCCGCTCGTCTCGACCTCGACACGGAGGCGCGAGCCGACGTCGGGCAGCGTCGCGCGCACCGGCACGACGCCCTTGTCGCTGAACCGCGCGGCGGTCATCACGATCGAGGTAAGCGCCTGCACGATGCGGGTGGCATCGACGAAGAGCGTCGGCATGCCGGGCTGTATCTCGCCCATGATCTGCACGTCCATGCCGGCCGTGAGGTCGCGCGCCTCGAGCACCGACGACATGACGACGTCGCCCACGTGCGTGGCCTCCGGGGAGACCTCGAGCTCGCCGGCCTCGACGCGGGCGCTGTCGAGGATGGTGTCGATGAGCATGAGCAGCTCGCGCCCGCGCTGCTCGATGATGGCGAGGCTCTCCTTCTGCGGGTCGGTGAGCGGGTTACGCCCGACGAGCTCTGCGAACCCGAGCACCGCGTTGAGGGGCGCCTTGAGATCGTGGCTCATCGAGGCGAGCAGGAGGCCGCGCATGCGCTCGGTGGCCTCGCGGGCGCCGATCGAGCGCTGCTGCGCGCCCGCGAACTCGCGGAAGATGGCTCCGAGCGCGTCGACCGCCTCGAGCAGCGCGTGCACGTTCGCGAAGCGTGCCTCGTGGAGGATGATGGTGCCGCGCATCACCTCGGCGACGCCGGCGCGGCGCACCTCGCGCGTGGCGAGCGCGACGTCCGACTCGAACGCCGCGCCGATGCGGGTGCCCAGGATGGCTGCCAGCGCGACCGCGACGAGCGCCAGCAGGGCGTAGATGCCGGTCACCGGCGAGAGGCGCGGCGCCCCGAAACGTACCAGCGCGCCTCCGGGACGGGTGGGCACGGTCACCTGCGTCTCGCCCTCGTCGCCGTGGCGTACCGTGAGGTCGTCGCCGTACTGCGGGTCGAGCTGGACGCGATAGCCGAGGGAGGCCGCGGCCTCGATGGCCTCGGCGCGTCCGAGGAGATCGACCTCGGTCAGCGCCGCCGGTCCGGCGTTGGAGCCGTGGCTCTCGAGCGGCTCGAACACGGCGCGCGCCATGTCGGTCGCGTCGCCGGCGCGCGCGTCGCGGTCGAAGGTGCGCGCGTGCGCGTCGACGAGCAGCGACGAGCCGAGGGCGATGAACGCGACGGGCGCGGCGAGGGCCGCGACGAAGCGCCTTCGCACGCGGCCGAGCGCGCCCCGTCCCAGGCGGCGGAGCGCCTCGTGCGCGGCGATCGGCGGGGCGAGCTCGAGGACCTGCGCGACGGACGCGCGCATCGTGACGTAGGCGGGCAGCGCCGCGGTGCTCACGATCGTGACCATCAGGAGCACCACCGTGAGGTCGGTGTACGTATCGAGGGCCTGCGGCCGTAGCTGGGGCGCGAGGGTGGCGAGCGCGAGGACGAGCGGGAACGCGGCGCCCGCGATGGCGAGCCGGGCCGGCGCCGCGTAGAGCGAGAGGACGTCCTCCGCCTCGATCGCCAGCGAGCCGAGCGCCAACGACCGCAGCACCGGATCGAGGCGGCGCATGAGGACCAGGGTGAGGCCGGTCGAGAATGCGGCGGTGAACACGCCGATCACGAACACGACGGTGAGCGAGGCCGCGGAGGTCGCCGCGTCGAGCAGCAGGACGCGCGGGGCGAACGCCGCCGTCAGGAGGAACGTGACGGCATGCACCGCCACCTGGAGGAGGGCGAGGCGCGCCACGAGACGAGCTGCGAGCCGGTTCACGAGGGCACCTCGCTGACGCGCGGCGGAGGCCTTATCGAGGGCGCTGCGTCCACGTTGCCGATCGGGAGGAGCACCGTGAAGGTGGCGCCGCGACCGACCTCGCTCTCGACCGCGATCGACCCGTGATGGAGCAGCACGAGCCGGCGCGCGATGGCGAGGCCGAGGCCGGTGCCGCGTCGCTTCACGCGCTCGCTGCGTGCCTGCTTGTACTCCTTGAAGATGACCGCGCGTTCCTGGGCCGAGATGCCGGGACCGGTGTCGCTGACGCTCAGCGAGGCGAACCCGCCTTCCTGGCGCAGCCGCACCACCACCTCGCCGCGCTGGGTGAACTTGATGGCGTTGTTGACGAGGTTCCCGAGCACCTGGCGGACGCGCCGCCCGTCGACGCGCGCGAACAGCTGCGGCTCGCCCTCGACGCGCACCGCGACGGGCTTGTCGCCGACGAGCACCGAGGCCTCGCGAACGAGCTCGTGGCTCAGCGCGGTGAGGTCGACCCGGCCGCGCGTCAGCTTCAGCTGGTTCGACTCGAGCGCCGAGAACTCGAGGATGTCGTTGATGAGCGCCGCGAGGTGGCCGCCGGATCCGCGGATCTGCTCGACCTCCTCGCGGGCGGAGGGCGAGAGCGGGCCGTCCACCTCCTCCATCAGGATGTCGGCGAACCCGAGGATGGCGTTGAGCGGGCTGCGGAGCTCGTGGCTGACCGCGGCGAGGAAGGCGGCACGTTCGCGGTCGGCGGCGCTCGCGCGGGCGAGGTCCTCGCGGTATGCGCGCTCGGCCTTGCCGAAGCGGCCGACGAGCTTGTTGAAGGCGGTCGTGAGCAGGCCGACCTCGTCCATCGTGCGCGGGGGGATGAGCTCGCCGGTCGGCTCGGTGCGCACCTGCGCCATGCCGGCGACGCGCCTCGTGACGAAGTCCACGTCGCGCGTCACGTCGCGGGACACCGCGTAGGCGACGGCGCTCGCCACGCCGAGCAGCATGACCACGAACGCGAGGAGCGCCTTCACGAGGGCGGGGGCGCCCTGGGCGGCGCGGGGCTCGGCGACCAGCACGATGACGCGCGCCGCGTCGGGGGGAACGCCGACGGGCCGGACGGAGAAGCGCGCGCGCCCCAGCCTCATGGTGGCGATGCCCTTGCCCTCGGCGAGGATCCTGGCGAGGGCCGCCGGGCTCGGTGAGCCGAACGTCACGTCGTGGACGATGTGCGCATCGGGCGCCACGACCAGGATCTCGGCGTCGCTTCGTCGCGCCGCGAGCTGCGCGGCCTCGAGCCGGCGCTCCACGGGGAGCTGCGAGAGGCGCGCCGCGACGGTCGCCGCGAGGAGGTCGGCGCGCGCGGCGGCGTGCTCGTCGCCGGCGCGCGCGAGATGGTCGAGACCGACGAGCCCGATGCCCAGCGCGACGGCCACGCCGACCACCACGACGACGAGCGGCGCAAGCGGCACGAAGGGCCAGCCGCGCCCGACCCGGCGCGGCGGCGGCGTCTGCGGAGCGATCGACTGTGACGCGTCGGGCGATTGCGCGAACGTCGAGCGCGGATGTCCGGACGCGGACATCGTCGATGGGATCACGGGTCGCGGAGGATGGCTGCTCACGGCGTGGACCAGGGGCGAGTGGCTCGCGAATCACTCTACGAGCCCGACGCGATGCGGCGGTCGAATTTGGAGATCCACACTTGTCGGGCCCGCCGTTAGGGCGCAAAAGGGTCAGAGGTCATGATGGGGCTGCTGGGGCGAAAGAAGGGCGACGCGCGAACGTCACGCGGTAGCCGCGTGGGACGCGGAGTCGTCACGGCGGTCGCGAATGACCTGTCGCAGGATGCGTCGGTGTCTGCCGCGCTCTCGCTTTCCCCGGTCCCCGTGGTCGCTCCGTTGACGGCGCTTGCTGCCAGCGCGTCGGGCGCATCGGGCGCGTCGGGCGCGTCAAGCGCGCCTGGGCCGATGTCGGAGCCCGCGGGTAGCGAGGTCCGCGCGCGGACGAGCCCGCGCGACACGCACGAGGGCCGTGAGACGGACTCGGACGTGTTCCTCGTGCGCCGCAAGTCGCGCGAGCTGCCGGCGCTCTCTCCCGAGCTGCTGGCCGCGGCCGCGCAGGACGCGGCGGTGAGCGTGACCCTCTTCGTGTACGGCTGGGAGAACGTCCAGCCCGGTCCTCTGTCGTGGGTGTTCCCGAGCCTTCGCGCAGCGCTGAGCGCCGTGAAGGCGATGCGAAATGCGATTGGCTGGGCGATCGTCTCGGGCCAGGAGTCCACGATCGACGCCGCCCGCGCCAAGGGCGCCATCCTGATCGAGCAGTCCTCGTAGGTCTCGTGCAGGCGGGCCGCGGCCCGCGGCTTCGACCCGCAAAAGTCGTTCGGATCCCTCACGACCCGCGCGCCGCGCGCCGTGTCTCGACCGGCTAAACTCGTTCGGATCCCTCACGACGCGCGCGTGTCGAGCGCCGTGTCTCGACCGCCGAAACTCGTTCGGATCCCTCACGACCCGCGCGCAGAGCGCCGTGTCTCGACCGCCGAAACTCGTTCGGATCCCTCACGACCCGAGCCTCGTCCTGGCGAGCGGCGGCCGGTCGCCGAGTCCGTCAGGGATCCGAACGACTTTCCACGCCGCGGCATCCCCGGGGTCTGCGCGGATAGGCAAGGGATCCGAACGATTTTCCACGCCGCGGCACCCCCGGGGTCTGCGCGGACAGGCAGGGATCCGAACGATTTTCCACGCCGCGGCATCCCCGGGGTCTGCGCGGATAGGCAGGGATCCGAACGACTTTCCGCGCCGCCGCGCCGCGAGGCGGTCAGCGCGGGAGGAACAGCGGGGCGGCGGGCGGGGACGGGTCCGGGATGTCGAGGCGCGTGAAGGACATGTCGGCCTCGAGGCGGTAGGTGCCCTCGAACGTCTGCGGCTGCGGACGCAGCCACTCCTCGGGCGCCATCAGCGAGAACCAGAGCACCCCGTCGTCGTCACGGCGATAGAGGTGGTAGACGCCGCCGGCGCGCTTCTCGAAACGGCAGCGGGCGCGATGAAGCTCGGCGTCGCGCTGCGCACGCTCGAGCATCGTCCGCGCCTGCTCCTGCAGATGGCGGATCTGATCGGCGATGACCCCGAGCTTGCCGCCCGTGACCGTCGCGAGCATCGCGTCCGCCTTCTGGATCTCGTGGGCCGCGTCGACGAGGCTGAACGACGGCGCCATGCGGCTCAGCGCATAGGGCGCCGCCCGCGCCGGCCCCTGGTAGCGCCCCTCGTCGGGGAGCCGCGGGGCATGCGCGAGCGGGATCGGCTTCTCGTCGTCGTCGCCGCTGCTGCTCACATGCGCTCGAGGACGACGGCGATTCCCTGACCGCCGCCGATGCAGGCGCTGCCGACCGCATAACGGCCGTTCGTGCGCGCGAGCTCGTACACGAGGTGCGTCGTGATGCGGGCGCCGCTCGCGCCGAGCGGATGACCGAGCGCGATGGCGCCGCCGTTGGTGTTCGTCTTGTCACGCGGGAGCCCGAGCTCCTTCTCGACGGCGAGGTACTGGGGCGCGAACGCCTCGTTCACCTCGAACGCGTCGATGTCCGAGATCTTGAGCTCCGCGCGCGCGAGCGCGAGCTGGATCGCCGGCGAAGGACCGATGCCCATGAGCGTGGGCTCGACGCCTGCCGTGCCCCACTGAACGACGCGCGCGAGCGGCTTCAGGCCCTTGGCCTTCGCGTACTCCTCGGTGGTCAGCACGAGGCACGCGGCCCCGTCGCAGATGCCCGACGCGTTGCCGGCGGTGACCGTGCCGCCTTCCTTCTTGAAGACGGTCGGCAGCTTGGCGAGCGTCTCGAGCGTCGTCTGCGGGCGCGGGTGCTCGTCGGTCGCGAACTCGACGACGCCCTTCTTGCCCTTGACCTCGACGGGGACGATCTCGTCCTTGAAGTAGCCCTTCTCGTTCGCGGCCGCCCAGCGCTGCTGGCTCTGGAGCGCGTACGCGTCGCAATCCGCGCGCGAGATGCCGTACTTCGCCGCGAGGTTCTCGGCCGTCATCCCCATCGGGGTGTTCGACATGCTGTCGGTGAGGGCGCTCCACAGCGAGTCCTCGACCTGGGGCGCACGACCGAAGGCCCAGCCCTCGCGGCCACCGCGGAGGACGTGGGGAGCCTGCGTCATGTTCTCCGTGCCGCCGACGAGCACCGCATCGGCCTCGCCGAGCAGGAGGAGCTGCGCGCCCTGGATGACCGCCTCGAAGCCGGAGCCGCACAGGCGGTTCACGGTGACCGCGGGGGTCGCGATCGGGACGCCCGCCTTGAGGCCCACGTGACGCGCGCAGTAGATCGCGTCGGCGCTCGTCTGCTGGACGTTGCCGATGATGACGTGGCCGATGTCCTCGGGCTTGATGCCGGCCTGCGCGATCGCGCCCTTCGCGGCGTGGACGGCGAGGTCCGTCGCGGTGACCGCCTTCAGCGTGCCACCCAGCGTTCCGAATGCCGTGCGCTTTGCACCGACGATGACGATCGACTTACCGAGCTTGGCCATTGGATTCTCCTACCTTTTGGGCGAGGAACCCTAGTGCCGAAGGGCCCGCGGCGCCAGTCACTCTGCGTAGCTCACCCACGCGCTCGAGAGCACGACCTCGCTCCGCTCCTTCACGCTCGTCTGGAGCGCGAGCTTGCCAGGGGCGACCTTCCAGCACTCGGTCACGAACGTATCGCCCGGCCACACGGGCTTGCTGAACTTGCCCTCGATGCCCGTGATCCGGGTCGCGTCGCCGCCGATCGCGCGTGCGGCGTGCCGCACCATGTACCCGTAGGTGCAGAGCCCGTGGAGGATGGGGCCCTGCTCGAAACCGACCTTCGCCGCGAAGGCCGGGTCGGCATGCAGCGGGTTGAGGTCGCCCGAGAGCCGGTAGAGCAGCGCCTGCTCCGGGCTCGTCGCCTCCTCGTACGTGAAGTCCGCGGGCTGGCCCTTCGGGATCTCGGCGACCTTCTCCTCGCGCGGCGGGGTCTCGCCCCCGAAGCCGCCCTCGCCGCGCCACACGATCTGCGAGCTTGCGTCGAAGAGCCGCGCGCCGCTCGCGTCCTTGCCCTCGGTGTCGACGATGACGACCGCGAAGCGGCGGAGATCGTAGATGCCCCGGATCTTCGCGGTGACCGTGAGCGTGTCCTCCTTGCGGAGCTTCGCGGCGAGACGGACCCGCTGCGCGCCGTGGACGATCATGCCGAGGTCGCCGCCGAGGTCCTTCAGCCGGTTCAGCATGGGCTCGAACAGCGGCACCACGGCGAAGCTCGGGATGACGCTCGGGCCGCGCCCCTCGTAGAGGTAGTCGAGCTCCTCCTTCTTCGCGCCGATGCCGAGGGCGTAGAGGATGACGTCCTTCTCGGTGTACCGGAACGTCGAGGGGCTGCTCTCTTTGCCGACTAGCGATTGGTCGAGGGCCATGGCCCCCGATATGTGCAGGGGTCGCGGCCGTCGTCAACCGAGCGTGACAGGAAGCGCCACACGGGTGGCATCTTGCCCTGATACGCGGACGATCGAGCACCGGAAAACCCGCGTGCCGGGGCGGAAAACCCGTGGTCCAGCGCTTGCTGCAACGGCGGCATGGATGGGCGCCGCCGGTGGCCGAAGCAGTGCGCCTGCGGGGCAGTCTGGTCGCGCGAGCAGTGGGCGGAGCTTCCGTTCCACGCGAGGTGGTTCGTCGAGGGCGGACCGACGCACGAGCTGCGTCACTGCCGATGCCAGACGACGCTCGCGGTGGATGTCCTGGCGCTCGACGGGCCGCCCGAGTCCGTCCCGCCGACCGGCCGCGCCCGCTGACGCGCCCGTGACGATGAGGTAGGGCTCGGAGCGTCCGGATGGCGCCCCCCCTCCTCACGTCGAGCCTGCGCATCGACGAGCTCGCGGCCTTCGGCCTCGCCTGGGCGCGCGTCATGCCGGCGGTCACGCTCGTGCCGGCGTTCGGCCTGAAGGCGCTGCCCACGCCGGCGCGAGGGATCCTCGGGCTCGCGCTCGCGGCGGGCATCTATCCGGCGATCGTGCCGGTCGTGGTCACCGAGCGCGCGACCCCGTGGTTCTTGCTCGCGATCGAGCAGATCCTGCTCGGCCTCCCGGTCGCGCTCGCGGCGGCAATTCCCCTGTGGGCGGCGACGATGGCGGGCGGGCTCGTCGACACGCTGCGGGGCGCGCCCGAGGGGCCGGGGCTCGCGCCCGTCGAGGGTCGTACCGGCAGCTTCGGCATCCTGCTATCGCTGTTCGCGAGCGTCGTCTTCCTCGCCACGGGCGGGCCGGCGCGGGTCGCCGAGGCACTCGCCACGAATGCGCTGCCAGCCGAGCCGCTGCTGCGCGCCGCGCACGATCTCGTCGCGGGCATCGCCCTCGCGGTGGCGCTCGGCGGGCCGCTGCTCGCCGCGTCGGTCGTCCTCGAGCTCGCGTTCGCGCTCATCGCCCGTGCGGCGTCACCCGCGCAGATCCAGGCGCTGCTCGCGCCGCTGCGGGCCATCGGCCTCCTCGCGATCGCCGCCGTGGTGCTCGAACGGCTCGCCGCGCTCGTGGCGACCGCCGCCCGCGCTCCGCTCTAGGGCACGCGCCGCGCCGGCGCGACCCGTTCAGAGCGGGAGGCGGTAGCCGATCGTGAGACCGAGCTCGAGGGCGACCACCGCGCCCGAGAGCGTCGCGCAATCGCCGATCGACGAGCAGCGCTGCGCCTCGGGAAGCACCCAACGCGAGGCGCGGAAGCTCGCGCCCGCGATCCAGTTCTCGCTCAGGTAGTAGGTGCCGCCGACCTGGACGCCCATCGCGAAGCCCTCGGTGCGGACCGTGACCTCCTTCGATCCGATGATGGGAGCGACGTCGTCACCTGCGTTCGTCGCGAAGCGATCGGCCACCACCACGCCGCCCAGGGTCACGCCGCCCCAGGCCTCGAGGAACTTGTAGTGAATCGGGATGTAACGGGCCTCGCCGCCGAACGTGAAGTAGCTGCGCGAGTGCGTGCGCGACAGGTTCACGAGGCCGCCGTACTCGGTGTCGGCGGTGGGCAGCGGCGCGAACTGCACGTTCGCGCCGATCGCGAAGGAGCGGTTCGGTCGATAGAGGACGTGAACGCCGACCTCGAGGGTGGCGTCGCCGCGGCCGATGGTGCCGAAGGGCGTCGCGCCGCCGCTCTGGCCCGCCGAGATCGGCGCGTTGGGGAGCGCGATGATCCCCGCCTCGACCTCGGCGATCGTGTGCGGGCGATCGATGATGCGGGCCCGTGCTTGGTCGGTGACGCCCTGGCCCGGCGCGGTGGCCGGGGCGGTGGGACCTGCGCCCCCGCCGACCGTCGCCTCGGTCTTGGCGGGCGAGCTCTCGGCGCGCGCGTCTCCCGAGGCGACCCCGACGGTCGTGACGACGGCGGCCACGAGCCAGGCGCGAGGGAACGAGTGCATGCGCATTACATCCATTTGACGCTGGACGACGGGGCCGCCGCAGGAGCGCTGGCGGACGGCTTCGTCGCCGGATCCGGGAGCTTCGGGGCGCCGTCGCCCGCCACGAGCGTACGGCCCGCCTTCTGGGGCTTGCCGTCGATCTGCACGGTGAACACCACGTCGAAGCGGCCCGCCTCGAGGAACGCGTAGCTCACGGTGAACACGCCCGTCGCCGGGCTCTGCGCCGCCATGGTGACGCCGCCCGGGACGCCGGGACCGCTGATCGTGAACACCGGCGACTCGAACGTGCCGCGCGGCGGCGTCACGTGCGAGGTGAAGGTGACGGTCTGGCCGAGGCGGGGCTGAGGCGCGTTCGCCTCGAGGGTGATCTTGTACGCGCCAGCGGTCGCCGCCGTGCTCGCTGCCGGCGCCGCGCCCGTTGCCGGGCCGACCGGCTTCACCCAGCTCGACGGCGGGGCGGCGGCGGGCTTCGTGAGCGGCGTCGCCGTCGGCGTCGTCGAGGCGGCGAGCTCGCCTTCGTACTGCTCGACGAGACGCTTGGCCGACGGGTCGTTGGGATCGAGCTCGTGGGCGGCACGCGCGAGGCGGAGCGCCTCGAGCACGTCGCCGGACGTGCGCTGCACCATCGCTTGCGACACGAGCACGTTGGCGGCGCGCACGCGCACGTCGACGAGCTTCGCGTCGTTCGGCCACTTCTTCAGGCCTTCGTCGGTGATCTCGCGCACGTTGTCGCCCGGAGGATTCAAGAAGTGATTCTTGTACATCGCATCGGTCGCGCGCGCGACGTACCGTTCGTCGGTCTCGTCGCTTCCGCCGCCGATTTTGCCCATCTTCCAGGCCGCGCCGGCGGCGATGACGGCGCCGATCGCGAAGCAGAGCGCGATGAGCAGGAGCCCGCGCCCGCGGCCACGCCCGGCCTGCGGCTCGGTGCGATCGCTCGCCTGCGGAGGAAGCGTGGGGGCCGCCTGCGCCCGCCGCTCCGCGGCCTCGCGCGC
>JAQBQL010000143.1 GCA_028287035.1 Labilithrix sp.
GCCGCCGCCCGCGCCGGCGCCGACGTCCGATCCGTCCGAGCCGCCGCCCCCCGTCGGCGCCGCCTGCGCGGAGCTCACCGCGTGCTGCCCGCAGCTGACCGATCTGACCACGAAGCTCGGCTGCCTCGCGGCGCAGATCGCCGGCAACGACGCGGCGTGCCAGGGCGCGCTCATCGCGTGCCAGGCCGCGGTCGGCCTCGGCGGGTCGAGCAGCTCGAGCAGCTCCAGCTCGTCGAGCGGCGGTTCGAGCGGCTCCAGCGGGTCGAGCAGCGGCGGCGAGGGCGCGGCGTGCGCCACCGACTACGACTGCGACTACTACCTGTTCTGCGAGAACAAGGTCTGCGTGCCCTGAGCCCTCGACCGGGAAAACGAGAGAGCCCGTCGACCGGCAAGGTCGACGGGCTCTTCTGCGTTCCGCGTCAGGAGCCGGCGAGGCTCACTCGATGACGCAGCTCTTCGCCTCGCTGCCCGTCGAGGCGTCGCGCCCCGAGTACTTCCACATCGGCGTCCAGAAGGACTCGCGCGCCTGGAGCGCTGCCGCCTCGTCGTCGACGATGTACCCGAGCTCCGCCAGGTCCGACACGTAGAGGTTCTGCGAGCCGATGTAGAAGGCCTTCGTGTCGACCATGAGGAACTTGGTGTGGTTCGAGAACACCTTCCCGCTCGCCCAGCGATCGCCGTCGTCGAGGCGCAGCCCCGCGACGTGCAGCTTCTGGCAGAGGAGCGCGGGAATGTCGGTTCCGGCCTCGAACAGATCGGGCCGCGCCTTCATGATGTCGGCCATCTGCTGCGCGGTCTCCGCCGCCGTCCAGCCGTGGCTGTAGCTCGTGGTGAACAGCCCGCCGTCGACGTTCGACGTCACGAGGTAGACGTCGACGCCGCGGCCGATGGCGGCGGCGAGCCGCTCGATGAGGACGCGGGGCGGCGGGGCGACCGACAAGGTCGTCCTCGGGATGCGACCACCGAGGATGTCCTCCTGGGACATGACGACGGTCTCGCGCGCCGCGTCGACCATCGCGAGCAGCGCGTCGTCGCTGGGGTTCACGTCCTCGGCGCCCTTGCGACCGACCGCGATCACGCTCACGTCACCGTCGCCACGGCGGGAGGGGGGCTCGTAGTGCCCCGGGCAGTCGAGCCCATCCGGGAAGGTGACGAGCCCGAGCCCGTGCGCGTTCCCGCGGCGGCACGCGAGATCCCACAGCTCGTTCGTGTACCGGTGCGCCGATGCGATGGCCGGCCCGGAGAGCCGCATCGAGAGATCCATCACGGGATCCTTCAGCTGGTAATCGGACGTGTGCATGTTGTGGCCGCCCACCACGCCGAAGGCCCCGTCGGTGGCGATGATCTTCGAGTGGTTCCAGGAGGTGGTCGCGGCGGACTCGAGCGCGACGTACACCCGGAGCGGCGCGTCCGCCGGAAGCCCCTTCGTGAGGAGCGCGAGGTTGGCCGCCGTGGTCCGCTTCGCGAGGTAGCTGAAGTCCGTGACGTCGCCGCCGAGGATGCGGACCGTGAGCGTCGGGCCCTTGCGAGCGGCGACGCGACGGAGCGCGTTCCGGATCGCGGGAGCGAACCGCTCGCCGGGCAGCCAGAGCGAGGAGATGTCGACCTGCTCCCTGGCGCCTACGATGCCGTCGTAGAACGCCTCCGTCCACCAGTCGGCGTAGCCGAGGCACAACGACGCCGGCGGCTCGCCGTCCTTCGTGACGGTCGGCCCGAACGGGCGGCACGAGCCGGAAGGGCAATCTCGGTCGGTGCTGCACGTCCGCATGAGGAAGTCGGGGTCGCAGCCCGCCTCGTCGGTCGTGCAGTCCGTGCCGGTGGGAAGTGACGCCAGCGCCGGCCCCCAGGACGCGGAGCCGAACGTCGGCACCAGCCATCCGTCGGGCAGCGTGTTCCTGGCCGTGACCTCCCAGAGCCGGTGCTCGAGGACGTGCGTCTTCGGGTTCTCCAGCAGCGTGCGCGCGACGTTCTTCCCGACGTACCCGAGCGGCGCCTCGAGGTCGGAGAGCGCGGCGTCGTCGGCCACCGCGTCTTCTTGCGGGGCGGCGCTGCACCCGGCGAGCGCGAGCCCGCCCGTGAGAGAGAAGAGCGCGCAGGCGGAGAGGGATGTTCGCGAGGTGAGCACGGCCCGACGACTGCGAGACGTGTGCCGAGGTGCGAGGACGGCAAACGCGCGTGAACCGTACCCCTGGGGCGCGACGCTGGGTGAGGCTCGCCGGGCCCGGTGCGATCCAGCGATCGAGACGAGCGCCCCCTCGCTCGACCGCGCGCCACGCCACAAAACGCGACGAGGCGCGCCGATCGCTCGGCGCGCCTCGTCGGGGAGAAACCGGTTCCGACTAGCGGCGGTCGCGACCGCCGCCGCGGCCACCACGGTCGCCGCCGCGGCCACCGCGATCACCGCCGCGGCCGCCGTCACGGGACGGGGGGCCGCCGCCGCTCTCGCGGGACGCCAGCATGCGCGCCTTCGCCTGCTCACCGGCCTCGCCCTCGGGGAGGGGGAGGAGCTCGCGGCGCGTGAGGCGGATCTTGCCGTCACGGGACACCTCGAGGACCTTCACCTCGACCTCGTCGCCCTCCTTCATCACGTCGGTCACGCGCTCGACGCGCGTGTGAGCCATCTCGCTCACGTGGAGGAGGCCGTCGGTGCCGGGGAAGATCTCGACGAAGGCGCCGAAGTCCGTGATGCGCTGGACGGTGCCCTTGTAGATCGTGCCGACCTCGGGCTCCGCGGTGATGCCCTTGATGATGTCGATCGCCTTCTTGACGGCGACCGAGTCGGCCGACGCGATGTTGACCGTGCCGTCGTCCTCGACGTCGAT
>JAQBQL010000098.1 GCA_028287035.1 Labilithrix sp.
CCCGGCGCGGCACCCAGCGCGGCGCTGCTCGAGGGTTCCGCCGGCGCCGCGTCGCGCAGCGGCAGGCCCAGCTCGCGCGCCGTGTCGTGCTCGCCGCGGTACGCAATGCGCCCGTACAGCGCGAGCACCACGATGGTCGCCATGACGCCCACGAGCGCCAGCGCCACCGAGCGACCGCTCAGCCGCTTGATCGACGGGCGCTCCTCGTCCTCGGTGGCGGCCTCGAGCCAGGCCGGTCCGGGCGCGTCGCTCACCGCGCGACGACGGCCGGTCTGGACGGCGCGCTCGTCTACGGCGGCCGGCGCCTCGTCGGTCGGGTCGACCAGCGCCGGGTCGCTCGGGTCCTCGAAGGCGGCGACGGCGGCCCGCACCTCGGCGCTCGGCGGACGGCTACTCTTGCGCCGTTCGCGCTCCTCCCAGTCGATGACCGATCCCGCGGTCTTCGCGAAGACGAGCTCCCGCGGCACGGTCTCGTCGACGATCGAGGTGCGCGAGGAAGGCGGGCCGGCGGCCGGCCCTTCGCCGCTCGCCGGGCCGGAGGTCGGGTCCACGGTCCCGAGCACCACGATCGAGTCGCCGTGGAGCGGGGTGTCCGCGGCCGCCGCGATCACGTTCGCGTTGGCGAGCGCGTCCGCCTCGGCCTCGGCCTGCTCCCGGGCGCGCGCGCTCGCGGGCGGCGACGTCGGAAGCGACGGCATTGGCGAGGTGCGTGCGCCCTCCGAGTCGGGCCGCTTGACGCCTGGCTCGGACAGCGGCGCGATCGCCGGCAGGCGCAGCGTCTCGCCCGTCCTGCTCCGCGTCGTGGCCGGGCTGTAGGGCTTGCTGCTGCGCGGGCGGCCTGACTGCGAGAGGCGCGGCGGCTGGGCGGTGCGCGGGCTCGGCACGCCTTCCGCGCCGTTGTCCGCCTCCGGGAAGGGCCGCGTGAGCACGGCCGCGACGGGCGGCTCGAGCGTCATCGGCGTCGGCTCGAGCACCGGCGCCGGCGTCGCGGTGGGCTCCACGAACACCTGCGGGAGCGCGGAAGCCGCATCGACACGCGCCGCGGCGGGCACCGCCGAATCGACCGCCGCCGGCACCAGCAGGCCCTCGAAGTACAGCTTCGAGAGCGTCGTGATCGTCGAGAGATCCTCGAACGGCGACTCGTCGACGACCTCCATCAGCGTGCGCTTGCCGTCGAGCAGGCGCAGGATTCCGTTGAGCTCGTCGGGGATCTCGCTCAGCCGATCGACCAGCCGTTCGTGGTCGACCTCGAACGCCTCGGTGAGCGGCGGGAGCTGCTCGACGAGGCGTCCCCACTCGTCGGCGCGGCGCATCCCCTCCATGACGAGGACCGCGGTGGCGTGATCGACCGTGTCCTCGCGGTCGACGGGGCCGAAGTCGACCTCGAAGTCGGCCTCGCTCCACACGAGCATGCGGTACACGGCTTCCTCGCCGCGCAAGGCTCCGACCTCCGCGTCGACGAGCCGGCCCCGGTCGAACCACACGTGACCGACGCGTCGCCCACTCTGGAGCGTGATCGTCCCGCTCTTGCGGGAGATCTCGAAGGTCTGGAGGAGATCCACGACCGTCATGTCGAGGATCGATCCGGCGAAGCGCGTCTTCGGGGACGTGGAGATTCGCTGGTCCGAGAGGCTCTCCTGCGTCCTCCGCGCGAGGACGAGGTTCACCCGCGCGAGCAGCTCGCGGACGAAGATGGGCTTCGTCAGGTAGTCCTCGACCCCGAGCTCCAGGCCCCGGATCTTGTCCTCCACCGAGCGCTGCGTCGCGAGGAAGATGACCGGGATGGTGGTCCACTCGATCTTCTCGCGGAGCCGCGTGACGAGGCCATAGCCATCGAGCTTCGGGAGCCGCGTGTCGGCGATGATCAGGTCGGGCAGCTGGTGCTCGAGGAGCTCCAGCGCGGCGAGACCGTCGTTCGCGCACGTCACGTTGTAGCCAGCCTTGCGCAGGCTGACCTCGAGAACCCGCAAGCTGCGCGGGTCCGCATCGACCAGGAGGACCTTCTTCTTCGCCACGAGCGCTCCGGCGAAGGATCGGCCTCGGGCGCGCGCGGGTCAACGTTTCCGCGACGCTAGTGCTTCCAGGGGTCCTTGAAGTCGTCGGACGGCCGAACGGACGGGGCGCCCGCCGTGCTCGCCGGGCGCTCGGCGCCGGAGGAGGAGCGCGTCCCCTCCCCTGCGGCGCCTCCGCTCGTCGTCACGCCCGACGCGCCGGCGCTCGCGCGTCGCACGCCGGCCGGGCCTCGCGCCTCCCGCCGTTCGTCCGCCGTCGGCATCGGCGCGGTACCTACCGAGGTGCTTACCGAAGCGGCGGTGTCGTTCGCCGGCTCGGGCGCCGGGATCCACGCGGAGGCCGCCGTGGCCGGCGAGACCGGGGACGCCGTGGTCGCCGCTCCCGAAGAGCGCTCGTCACGCGGGTCGCCCGCGACGACGGTGCGCACGAGGGCGATCGCGCCGAGGGCCGCCGCCGCGCCCACCATCGCGAGCGCCGCGAGCCGCCACTGCCGACGCTTCTCGCGATCGAGCTGACGCGCCACGGAGCTCTCGATGCGGTCGGCGGTGCTGCGCGACATCGGGGCAGGTCCGGCGCGTGGGGCGAGCGGCAGCCGCGCGGTCCCGCCGACCACCGCGCGTGCCAGCGGGGCCGTCGCGCCTTCGACGATCGGCGCGAGCGCGGCCGAGAGCGCCTGCATCGACGGGTAGCGCGCGACCGGCTCCTTCTCGAGGGCGCGCAGCACGAGGTCCTCGAGCGCTCCGAGCTGCACGCCGCCGCGACGCTCGCTCGGCCGCGTCGGCGCCTCGAAGAGGTGCTTCGTGAGCACGCCCATGTACGTCTCGGCCTCGAACGGTACGGTCCCCGTGATCATCTCGTAGAGGAGGACGCCCAGCGAGTAGACGTCGGCCCGCCCGTCGAGCGGCGCGCCGCTCGCCTGCTCCGGGGACATGTAATACGGGGTCCCGAAGACGATGCCCGGCCGCGTGAGCGCGCTGCCGCCCAGGATCTTGGCCGCGCCGAAGTCGACGATGCGCACGTCCGCCGCGGGATCGCGCCGCGGCGAGGCACCGACGAGGAACACGTTCTCCGGCTTGAGATCGCGGTGCACGACGCCGACCGCGTGAGCCGCATGGAGAGCATCGGCGATGCGCTGCGCGATGGCAGCCGCGACGCGCGGCTCGAGCACGCCGCGCGCGTGGAGGTACGTCGCGAGGGTCTCGCCGACGAGATGCTCCATCACGAAGTACGGAGCGTCCTGCCCGCTCTCGTCCAGGTTGCCGAAGTCGTTGATGGCGACGACCGACGGATGGCGAACCGCCGCCGTCGCGCGCGCCTCCTGCATGAAGCGAGCGGCGAGCGCCGGATCCTTCGCGAGGTCGCGACGCAGCACCTTCATCGCGAAGATGCGGTCGAGGGTGATGTGGCGCACCTGGTAGACGGTGCCCATCCCCCCCTCGCCGAGCGGCAAGAGGACCTCGTAGCGACCGGCCACCACGGTGCCGGTCAGCGGGTCGGCGCGCGGATCGAACGTGGAGGCCTCGAGCGGCGCGCCGTCGAACGGGCAGAACGCCCCTTCCCGGCCGAAGCCCGTGCCGCACTCCGGGCACCGCTTCGCGTCGCGGAGATCCTTGATGGTGTCAGCCCCCGTCATCCGCGGCGTCCTCGGCGCTCGCGTCCGGCGCGCCGCCGTCGGGCGTCGTGCAGACGCCTTCACGGCACGCGAGCTCGCCGCCGCAGTCCTTGTTCCGCGTGCACGGTCCGTTCAGGCCGCTCGACGGCGAGTCTCCGCCGCCGCAGCCCGGATCCCGCCCGAGCCCGAGGCCCGCGATGGACACGAGCGACATGACGAGGGCTGCGCGCGCGACCACGATGGAGAGTCTAGCCGTGTCGACCAGCCGGCGGTAGGGTGGCCGGATCGTGAGCGATACCGACCCTCCTGCGCACGACGATGACGCGGTCGCCCACGACGACGACGCGGCGGGCACCCTCGTCGAGGGCGGCGAGGCCCACCTCTACGACGGCGACTACGCCGGCGCGCGCCGTCTCTTCGCGAAGGCCGTCGCGGTCCTCGAGCAGCTCCACGGGCCCGACGCCCCGGACCTCATCGCGCCGCTCATGGGGCTCGCCCGGGCGACCGGCGAGAACAACGCGTCGGCGTCGCCCGAGATCGACCAGGAGCTCGCGGTCCAGACGCGCGCGCTCGCGATCGCCGAGAAGTCACTCGACGCCGACGACCCGCTCCTCGCCGAGGTGCTCCACGCGCACGGCGTGAGCACGTGGGCGAGCGGGCGCGCGGCCGAGGGCGTCGCGCTCCTCGAGCGGGCGCTCGCCGTGGCTCGCGCCGCCGGTCTCGGGCCCGCCTCGTACATCGCGCCGCTGCTCGGGGCCCTGCTCGATGCGCGGCGCGCGGACGACACGCTTCCCCATGCGCGCGAGCTGCTCGCCCTCGAGGCCGCGTCCGGCGGCGCCGCCGATCTGACGACTCTCTTCGTCGTCGGCCAGTGCTTCCGCGAAGCGGGCGCGCTCGCCGAGGCGCGCGCCGTGTTCGAGCGCTTCCTCGCCGCGTGGGGCGAGGAAGGCAACCCGGTCATCCGCGAGCAGGTCGAGCAGTGGCTCGCCGAGCTGTCACGCCCGGCGAGCTGACCGCCGCCCGCCCTTCCGTTCCGCTCAGGTGGCGGTCGCCGAGGTCCCGCAGTTCGCACAGAACTTCGCGTTCGCCGCCGTCTCGAGCCCGCAGTTGCTGCAGAACTTCTTCGCCTGCGCGAGCTGACCGCCGCACTCCGCGCAGAACTTCCCGCCCGGCTGCTTGGTCCCGCACTTCGCGCACGTCACCATCGCGCCGCCCGGCGTGAACTGCGGCTGCGAGGGCTGCTGCGCCTGCATGGCGCCGCCCATCTGGTTCGCCATGTTGACGCCCATCGCCATCTGCACGCCGGCGCCGGCGATGCCGCCGCCCTCGACGCCGAAGTTCTTCATGCCCTCGCCGGCGCCGATGATCGCCTGGCCCGCGGCGTAGTTGTTGTAGTTGCCCGCGAGCTCCTTCACGTAGCGCGAGTCCTGCCCGAACCGCTGGTCGAGCTCGAACTGCTTCGCCTTCGCGGCCGCCTCGGCGACCTTGACACCGCGGTTCGCCTTCGCGATCTCGGCGTTCGCCTCGACGAGGCGCTGCCGGTCCTCCTCGGAGAAGTTCAGGTTGAACTGCCCCATCTGGAGGATGCGCACGCCGATCTCGTTGAGGTCGGGCGCGTTCGCGATGAAGGCGTTCGCGAGCTTCGTGGTGAGCGACACCGCCTGGAGAACGCTCTTGTTCTCGATCTCGCAGAGCTCGCCCAGGGTCGTCTTGACCCCGTTCATGAAGAGACCCTTCACCCAGTGGAGGATCTGGTCGTTGTCGCCCTGCGCGGCCTGGCCGGTGTAGCCGAGGATGAAGCGCACGGGATCGGTCACGACCAGCGAGAACTCGCCGAAGATGCGCGGGATGACCTGCTCGCCGGTGAGCGGGTCGATCATGTCGCCGATGGGGCCGCCGAACGGCACGCTGCGCACCGGCGCGGTCTTCACGAAGAAGATCTCGCTGATGAAGACGTCGCCCCCCGTGAACTTGTTCACGATGTTGTTGAGGAAGGGGATGTTCTGGGTCGACAGCGTGTGCCGCCCCGGGGGCAGGACGCCGACCACCTGGCCGTCCTTGAAGAAGACCGCCACCTCGTCGCTGTCGACCGTCAGCTGCGACCAGAACGGGAAGTTCTGGTCGGGATGCTTGTAGACGATCAGGTGCTTCATCTGATCCGGGCGCGCGATCATCATCTCGCGCACGCCGTTCTTCACGAAATCGAACACACCCATCGTATTGCTCCGCTCTGAAGAGGCCGACAGTCCAGGCGCCAGGGTAAATCGAGGATCGCCCGGCCGCCAGTGTCGCGGTATCGTTTGCTACGTGAGCGCCGCCCTCGCCATCGACATCTCGGCCCTCCCGCCGAACGCGCAGAAGATCCTCGACCCCAACGGCCCCGCGCCGCTGAAGGGCATGGCCGCGAAGGGCCTCGCCCCGGGCCTCAAGCCCGGGGAGACCCTCGCCGTCATCTGCGCGCTGTCCCTCGGCGACACCGTGCACAGCGAGGTGGCACGGAAGACGCTTGCGGCGCTTCCGCTTCCTCTCCTGAACGGCGCGCTCGGCGGCGAGGTCCAGCCGGCGGTCCTCGACGTCCTCGGCCCGATCTACGCGACGGACGCGAACCTCTCCGAGAAGATCCTGCACCACCCGGCGATCCTGCCGATGACGGTGGCAGCGATGGCCGCGGTCGCCAGCGAGGGCGTGTGCGAGCTCATCGCGACGAACGAGGAACGGCTCCTCGCGAACCCGGCGATCATCGAGAAGCTCTATCTCAACAAGAACACGCGGATGTCGACCGCCGACCGGATCCTCGAGCTGGCGGTGCGCAACAACGTCGACTGCCCGGGGATCCCAGCCTTCGAGCAGGCGAAGAAGGCCATCGAGGGCGAGCTCATCGCGGAGCCGAGCCCGGAGCCGAGCTTCGATGACCTCCAGTTCAAGGACGCCCACGCCCTCGCGAAGGAGACGACGCTCGCCGAGGGCGAGGACACGCACGCTCTCGACCCCGCGACGGGCAAGGAGGAGGTCGCCGAGAAGGCGAAGCCGCTCCACGCGGTGTGGGCCGATCTCCGGCCGCCCGCGAAGATCCGGCTCCTGACCCTCGGGTCGGTCAAGTCGTACGGCCCCGGCGGCGTCGTCGAGGAGCAGAGCTTCGACATGAAGGCGATCCGCATGCTCGGCGTTCGCGACCCGAACCCGCTCGTCTCGGTCGCGGCGCTGAAGGCGCCTGGCATGAGCGACAGCGAGGTCGTCCGGATCTCGGCGATGCGCAACGTGTCCGAGGACGTGCTGCGCGAGATCTGCGGCAAGGGCGACTGGACCCGCGTGTATCAGGTGAAGGTCAACCTCGTCGCCAACCCGCGGACGCCGTTCGGCCAATCGTCGAAGTTCGTCATGCACCTGCGCGACAACGACCTCAAGACGATCTCGAAGAGCAAGGACGTTCCCGGCGCGGTGCAGACGGCGGCGAAGCAGCAGCTCTCGCGAAAGGGCAAATGATGCGAAGGAGCACTTTGTCTCGCGGCGCCATCGTCACGGCCCTGCTCGCCGCGGTCGCGGTGTGGGCGTGCTCGTCGGAGGACGACGCTGGCGCCGGACCGGCGGATCCGGGCGGCAGCTCGTCGGGCAGCTCGGGCGCGTCGGGCACGTCGGGCAGCTCCGGTAGCCCGGGCAGCTCCGGCGGCGAGGGCGAGGGAGGCGCGCCCGACGCGGCGCCGCCGCCGCCCCCTCCGAAGCCCGTGTACGTGGTGTCTACCCACGAGACGACGACCACCTCCGGCGGCGTGCTTCGCAAGTACAACCTCTCGCTTCCCGTGGATTACGCGGCGAGCCGGAGCTATCCGCTCGTCCTGTCGTTCCACGGCAGCCCCGGCAATGCCGACGTCATGCTGATGTACAATCCGTTCGACGGAGCGTCCAAGAAGGACGCGATCGTGGCCTATCCGAACGCCCTCGACGCGAGCTGGGACCTGACGGCGAGCACCTCGAACGTCGACATGCAGTTCACGAAGGAGCTCGTCACGGAGCTCGCGGGCAAGTACAGCATCGACACCGCGCGCGTGTTCGGCGTCGGCTGGAGCGGCGGCGGGTTCTTCGTCAACATGCTCGCGTGCACGTTCCCGAGCCTCATGAAGGCGTTCGCCTCGCATTCCGGGGGCGCGCCGTATTCCGACATCGTTCCGCTCGGGTCGAAGTATCCGAACGGCTATCCGAAGTGTGGTGACGCCGAGTCGCCGGTCGCGGCCTTCATCTTCCACGGCCAGCTCGACAACACGGTTCCGTATGGCAGCGGCGAGTTCGAGTCTTCGTACTGGGGATACGTGAACGGCTGCTCGGACAACGCGTCGCCGATCATGCCCGCGCCCTGCGTGACCCACGACGGGTGCCCGGCCGGCAAGCCGGTGGTCTTCTGCGGCTACCCGGCGGCGGGGCATGGCGTCGAGCCGACCGCGTTCGACACGTCGTGGGCGCTGTTCAACGGGCTGCCCTAGGGCGTCGCACGCCGGGACCGAGGAATCGCAGCAACCGTTTCCCGGAGCGGCCGACTGCCGCCACGACCGTCCTTGCGACGCGACTGCTTCGCGTACGTACCGGTCGTACCGAGCTCACGAGCTCCTTTCGAGAGGAACACTCTAGTGACGATTCCATTCACGCCACCGCCGAACCCGCGCATGGTGCGCCCCGCGACAAGGAGCCTGGCAACCGTGCTCCTGCTGGCCACCGCCGCCGCCTGTTCCGACGCGGCCGACGTCGACCCTGGTGTCGAGTCAGACGCACACACTCCAAGCGAGAACGTGACCTTCGCCGCTTCGGCGATCGTCGGCGTCTCGAACCGGGCCCTCCTGGCGAACGCCGGCCTGATCGACGTTCCCATGCGCGGCGCCTATTTCTTCGCGGGCTCGGGAAAGGGGGATCCGGAGAACTACACCCAGCACCCCTTGGATCCACGGCATCTACAGTGGGGAGACAGTCAGAGCGCGCGCGATTTCGCAGTCCAGCAGATGGTCGACGCCAACGTCAACACCATCGTCATGTCGTACTGGGGACCTCCTGGCACCGACAACTGGCACTTCGCGCCCATGAACACCACGCCTGCCTCACACGAGGAGCTCTTTGCCAGCGTACAGGGCAAGAACGTGACCATCATGCCTCTCATCGAAGAGGCCGACGGCGACTGCGCATCCTACGTGCAGTCTCCCTCCATGTACTTCCGCCAATGGTTCCCGGCCGGCGTCGACCAGGCGGGCAACCCGCTCCTCGTTCGCATCAAGGATCTTGTCAATCGGTTCATCAAGAATCCGGCACACCCTGAGTGGGCGCGCTCGTTCACGAAGATGTACGACCGGTTCGGCACCGCTCGCTACATGTTCGATCTGCTGGATGTCGGCTCGTCGCAGCCGGGCGTCACGCCAGCGCAATTCGCGGCCGGCTTTGACCGGCTCGCCGACAAGGTGTTCCAGGACACCGGCGTGCCAATCGGCTTCACGATCGACCCGGGTCAAGCCTTCCCGGCCGGCGACAACAGCCCGAAACGCTGCACGGCCGTGCCGCCCCTGACGTACGACGCCAACACCTCTCAGACCGCGGCCGCGCTGGCCTACAGCTGGAGTGTCGTCGCCGTGCAGCCCTTCCTCAGTCAGCTGAACATCTCCTTCGGCCCGACGAGCCAGTATCCCCAGGCCGATCGCTACACCCGCATGCGTGCCTTCAAGCGCGACATGATCGAGATGTGGGCGGGCGCCGGCGTGCCGTACATCCTCGACCTGACAGCCGGCTATCACGCAACGATCTGGGACAAGGACTCGCCGCTCCCGCCGCCCCCGTCCTCGCTGCCCTATGGCAACGACGACGGGTGGCGCAATTCTGAATCGTCGCTCCGCAAGGGCCAGGGTCGCCTGACGGGGGTGGTGTTCACCGCCTGGAACGGTCTTGCCGAGGGCTGGGCAGGCATGCCCACGGTGGAGAACAACGACTCGATGTACTCATGGGTCCAGCGGACATTCAGCCAGGATCCGCGGTACTGCAATCATGCGCAGTTCGTGGGGGGCAAGTTCGCGTTCGCCATCTATGGCGACATCTGCACGAAGTGGCAGCAGATGGGCTCCCTGCGGGTCCCCGCGCTCACCGGTCCCGGATTCGGAGTACCCAACACCGGCGAGCTGCCGACGCCTGGCGGCCGCGGCCGCTACGTCCAGTTCGAGAACAACACGCGTGCCATCACCTGGTCGCCCACGGGAACGCCGGGGCACAGCTCGACGAATGCCGTGTACGGCCTGATTTATGCGGCCTACAAGAAGTTTGGTATGGACGCCGCGGGCGGAGGTCTCGGCCTGCCGGTCACCGACGAGAGCGCGTCGACTTTCTGGTGCCAGGGCGGCCGGTTCAACGAGTTCGAGTCGGGCTACATCGACTACTGCCCCACCGCTCGTTGGGGTGGCGACCCGGCGGGCACGGTGTTGGTCTATCACCAGAATCGTTACGACTGCGTTCGTCCGGACGGCAGCGTTCACTACAGCTGCATCTGACCGGCCGACACCTGGCGGAGGTCTCCCCGCTGGGTCGCCCGAGCTTATCGGATAGTGTCGGGTGATGACCAACACCGCACCGCACCGTGGGCCTGTCGTCGTCACGGGGGCCGCCGGCTTCCTCGGCGCGGTGGTGGTCGAGCAGCTCCTCGCGCGCGGCGTGACCGACATTCGTGGGGTCGACCTCGAGGTGCCGAAGGACCGGCACTTCGAGACCGACCCGCGTGGTCGCGTGCGCTACTGGCAGCGCGACCTGCGCGGCGACTCGCTGAGCGAGCCCTTCGCAGGCGCGCAGACCGTCCTACATCTGGCGGCGTGCCAGTATCACACGCCCGTGGCATCCTCGACCTACGAGCTCCCCTTCTTCTCGATCAACGTCGACGGCACGAGGCGGGTCATCGAGGCCGCCAAGGACGCCGGGCTGAGGCACCTCGTGTTCGTGTCGACCAACATGGTCTACGGGCTGCCGCGCGCGCTGCCACTCACGGAGCAGCATCCGCGCGATCCGTTCGGCCCCTACGGGCAGTCGAAGCTCGCGGCCGAGCGGCTCGTCGAGGCCGCACACTCCGACACCTTCGATTGCGCCGTCGTGCGCCCCGGCCTCATCGTGGGTCCGGGTCGCGTGGGCGTGGTGGAGCGGGTCTTCGCGTGGATCGATGCGGGCCGGCCGATCACCATGATTGGCAATGCCGAAAACCGCTACGAGGTGATGCACGTGCAGGACGTCGCCTCGCTGGTCATCGCTGCGAGCACGCACCGCGGCTTCGCCGCTTACAACTGCGCTGCATCGTCGGTGCCCACGATGCGCGAGTGGATCGAGGCAGTGAAGAAGGTGGCCGGTTCGCGCTCGCCGATCCTCGGCATCCCCGGGCGCGCGGTGAAGCCCGTGCTCGCGCTGCTCGAGAAGGTGCGTCTCGCGCCTCTCCGCAAGGACCAGTATCTGATCGCGGACGTCGACTACTACATGGACGCGAGCCTGGCACGCGAGCAGCTTGGGTGGAGGCCCACGTTCACGGGGATCGAGGCCATCCTCGAGACGTACGCGGCGTACGCCCGCGACCGCGAACCGTGACCGCCGCTCGCAAAAGGTGTCCTCTCAGCTCGTGTCGGCTCCGGGCCCTGGTGGGCGGGGCCGCGAAGCCGTGTACGCGTGTGACGACATCTTCGGCGCCCGTCACGGACGGAGGACCAGCAGCGAGCTTACCTCCCGGAAAAGATCCGGCAGCCAGTGAATCAGGTAGACGAAGCCGAGCACCCAGGCCACCACCCAGGGGCGGGAACGTCGCTCGACGAAGAGCGCCGTCGGGTACAGGTAGACCACGTACCAGCCCTGCAGAAGCGTGAGCTTGGCGAACGTACCAAAGACCCAGAGCGCGGTTCCCGCGGCTTGCCAGCGGCGATGGGAGGAGGCGAGGACCGAGAAGGCCACCGTGAACCCCAGCGCGCCCAGCGTGGTCCGATCGTGACCGAACAGATCGTGGATGCGAAGCGGGCTCTGCCGGTGCGGGGAGAGGGCGCCGATTGCGCCGAGGTACCCGGCGATGACCAGCGTAACCAGCGTGAGGAAGCCGGCCACGGCCACCTGCGGCTCCCGCAGGACACGCCGGCCGCGTAGCCCCACGAGACCCAGGAGATCACGCGCGAAGAACGGAAGAACGAGCAGCGCCTGAAACTTGAAGAAGAACGCGACGGCCAGGAACAGCAAGCGACGCTCGACGGTGCGAGCGGTAGCGGCGAGGACGAGCACCGCCACCACGAGCGCATCGTACTGACCGTGCAGCCCCCAGCCGAGCGCATGCGCGAGGCAGCAGACCGCGTAGAGGCCCCACAGGATGGTGCCCTCGGTGCTCTGGGAGTCCTCCTTTCCGAACCGCCAGATCCGTAACGACGACCACACCGCGGCCACGCCGAAGACGAACACCAGCAGGGTCGCCGCGGCATCGAGGGGGACGAGCCCGCGGTACGCGAGCTGCGCCAGGGGCATGAAGAAGAGCAGCGCGCCCGGCGGGTACAGGTAGGCCGTGTTCGTCCACGTGTATGCCGGCGCGTCTCCGAGGACCGGCATGCCCGTCATGTCTGTCACGTAGATGGCGGGGCCGATCCGTAGCGACTCCCACGCGTAACGGAGATGCCGGTAGTGGTCCGTGTAGTACGAGAATTCGAGCTCCTTGGGCGCGCCGGAGCGGCGCCACACGTGCACCACCAGCAGGAGGATGCCGAGCGCCAGCAGCGCGCGCTCGAGCGCGATCGCCGAGCGCCGGCTCAGCGGCCTACCAGTCGCCCTTGGTGGCGGCGATCACGACGTGCGGATACGGGAGCACATCGGGGACGCGGACCGCGCGCACCTTGAAGCCGAGCCCGCGCAGGAGCTCGCCCCACTCACGATGATGGCGGTAGGCAAGCGGCTCGTTCCAGCCGACCATCGCGCGATCGAGGTACTCGGTGAACTTGAGGCCCAGCCATGGCTCGGTGGTGATGTCCTTGATGATGAGGACGCCGCGCGGCGCGAGCAGCCCGTGCAGCCGCTCGAGCAGGGCGACCTGATCGGAGCGCGGGATGTGGTGCATCACGTCGAGGACGTACGCAGCGTCGAACGGCCCTTCGACGTGCGCGTCGCGCGCGTCACCCGCGAGGAACTGCCCGTCGAGCCCGAGCTTCTCGAAGGTGCGCGCGGCCATGGCAGTGCGTCGAGCGTCGGGGTCCACGCCGACGATCTGACGGGCGCGCTGCGTCTGCGCGAAGTAGGCGGCGAACAGGCCGAAGCCGCAGCCGATGTCGAGGATGCGGCCCTCTTCCGGAAGCAGCAGGTCGAGCACGCTGAGCAGCTTCGGCCGCATGATCGAGAAGCGAATGGTGGCGTAGGCGCGCTCGACGGGAGGCAGCACGCGCGTGATGCGCGAGAGCGCCTCGCGACCCCAGATCTCCTGCGCCTCGAGCGGCCTGGCGGCGCTGCGCTCCGTGCGACCGCGCGCGAGCGCCCGGCGGAGGCGCACGGACACGGGCGGACGATCGGAGGCGGGGATGGACATGGCTCGCGACTTAGCACAAGGCCGGTCCAGAGACGAACGGATCCGCGCTTGTAGTAGGGTCGTCGGGACATGCTGCGTCGCCCTCGGCTCTGGACACTCCTCGCCTATCTACCGGTCGCCATCGTCGCGTTCGGCAGCGCGATGTTCATCCGGAACCATTTCTACGTCCGGGGACCATACCTCCACGATTCCGGCTGGTTCTCGGCCACCGTCTACCACGCGGGCCTCGTGCCCGAGAACCCGCCGTCCCTGCGGGGGCCGCTCGTCTCGTACTGGGGCTGGCATGTGTCGGTGATCGTCTCGCTGGGGTCGATGCTCTCCTATCTCTTCCCCGTGGACCGGGTCGACTGGTACTGCGTGTTCCAGGCGGTCATCTATGCAGCGCTCGCGTTCGCGATGCCGGTCCTCGTCCCCGCCAGGCAGCGGTCCAGCGTGCGGAGCGGGCTCGCGGTGCTGGTGGCCAACCTGCTCTTCTCGCTGAGCGGTCAGGTGCTGTGCTGTCTCGGCTACCCGCACTTCGAGATCTTCGCGTCGGCTGGGCTCGCGGTCATGCTGGCCGGCCTCGCGACCGGACGCACGGGCGTCGCCTGGACGGGGATCGTGATGGCCCTCGCTACGCGCGAGGACGGCGGCATTCACGCGGCGATGTTCCTAGGAGCGGCGCTGGCCCTGGATCTCACAGGACGGCCGTTCCCGGTGTCGCGACGGAAGCTGATCGTCATGGCGGTGGTCGCGGCAGCCGTCGCGGTCCTCACCAGCGTCGCGCAGAAGCGACTCTTCGTCACGGTCGACGCCTGGCACCAGTACCTCGCCGGCAACCCGCCCTACGCTCACGTCACACGGGCCCTGGTGCTGCGGCGGCTCGACTTCTTCGCCACTCATTCCGGTTACGTCTGGCTGCCGATGGTGGTGACAGCCCTGATCGCCGCCGCCCGCCGCGATGCGCGGTACCTGCTCGGGTGGGCCTTCAGCATGCCGTGGCTGCTCTTCAACTTCTTCGCGTTTCAGGAGCTGAAGGGCGAGCTCAGCGTGTACACGGGCTTTCCCTTCGTGGGCGCCTTGTTCTGGCCGGCGGCCTTCGCAACATCCGAGGCGGCGCGGCGCGGGAGGTCGGGATCCTTGTGGCCGCTCGCTGCCGGGGCGCTCGTGAGCATCGCGTCGACGCTGGGCATGGTGCCGGGCAGCTGGAATTCGCTCCGGTTCCTTGCCGCCGACATGTTCATCCCGAAGGCCGAGAACCCGGCCGGCATCCGGGCGTTCGCGCGGCACCTCCGACGACGCGACTACGGAGCCGTCTACATGTCGCCCGCCGCCGCGTCGTGGGCGCTCGAAGGGCTGCACGAGCACGAGCTCGTGGCGGCGGTCTTCCGGAAGCCCGACCTCACGGGCGCCGACGGGTACGCCTTCCACATCAACGAAGACAGCTTCGAGCCGCTCGTCGGCTCGAAGCTCACCACCTGTGGACGCGTCGTCGACACCGGCTTCTTCTTCTGCGGGCGCGCGGGTGGCGCCCTTCCGGAAGGTCTCGAGCCGGCCTCCCCGCTCATGAGCGGTCTCCACCTCGTCGACGTGCCGCAGGTGCGGAGGGAACATGCCGCGATCCGCGTCGATGCCGCCCTTCCCCCGCAGATCCGCGTCTTCGGACCTTACCTGCACGCGCCGCCCGGCGCGTACACCGCGCGGTGGACAGTGGACTACGGAGGGTGTCCGGCGACGTCGGCTGCGCCCATCTTGAAGGTCGACATCCTGCGCGCCGGCGAGGAGATCGTGGGCATCCTCGACGCGGAGAGCATCACGACGCCCGTGGAGCTGCCCTTCGACGTCACCCCCGAGAACCACGAGCGGGCCCTCGAGCTGCGCATGTTCTCCGGCAGCTGCCCCTATGTGCTGCGCGCGCTCGAGGTGCGCCCGCGCACGCCGTGAGCTCGCGGCGCGGTCCCCTCGTCGCGGCACTGCTCGTGCCGGTCGCGCTCTTCGTGCTGGTCGACGGGCTCCTCGCCACGTCGCGGGCGGTGTTTCCCCTCGTCTCCTCTGACGAGATCTTCCCGTATGCCTTCGCGCTCGGGCCGACGCGCTCGTGGAGCATCACGCCCGCCCCGTCCTACGCCGATTTGGGCGTGACGCTGATGCTCGTGAAGCTGCTCGGATCGCTCGATCCGGTGCAGGAGGCCTACGCGCTCCTGTTCGCGCTGCTACTCCTGGGGGCCTCCTATCGCGTGGCGCGGGCGCTCGGCCTCCATCGGCTGGATGCCCTGCTCGCAACGCTCAGCGCGGGCGCCGCCCTGTACGGCAGCGTGCGGGCGACGAATGCGACGCATCGGGCGCTGTCGTATCCCGCGATGCACGGGACGACGCTGCTCGTGGTGGTGCTCGGGATCGGAACGCTGGTGCCACGGCTCGGCCGATCGAACGCGCGGCGCCGCGCGCCACGCTCGACCTCGAGCACGGCGGTCGCGGGCGCCGCGCTCGGCGTCCTGGGCTGCGGAGACAGCCTGGTGCTCGCCCAGCTGATCGCGCCGTGCCTCGTGTTGCTGCTGCTGGTCGTGACCACGTGGCGCGCGCCGCGGAGGCTCGGCCGCGACCTCGCGGGGTTCGTGGGGTCGTTCCTCGCCGGGTTCGTGATCGCGGGCACCGTGCTGCGCGCCGTCGGTCCCGTGGTTCCCACACGCCCGTTCGTCTTCGCAGGTGACTCGATCCTCCGCGGGCTCGCCTCCCTCGGCACGTTCATGACCGGCGGCTCCCTCGCGCAAGAGACGAGCGCCGGTGGGCGCGTGCTGCTGCTCCTCGCGCTGCTGGCGCTGCTCCTGGGTGCGACGCGCGCGTGGGGCCGGCCCGCCGCGCCTGCGGCGACGACGACGACGCTTCTCGTCGCCCTCGTGATCGTCTGCACGCTGCTCGCGCCCGTCCTCGCGGGTGAGGTCGCCGACTACCTGAAGGTCCGCTACGTCCTGCCCGCGCTCGTGCTGCCGCTCCTGCTCTTCCCCGTGCCGCTCGTGGCCCTGAACCGCCGCGCTTCGGTGCGGCTCGTGGCGTGTGCGGCGCTCCTCCTCGTGGGCGGCGGCTCCGGGCTCGCGCTCCCACCGCGGGCACCGCGGGAGTATGCGCCGGGCGGCCCTTCCGCCGCCGTGACCGCCCTCGTGCAGCAGGTGGTCGACGATGGGGTTCGCGTGGGCTTCGCCGGGTACTGGGAGGCGAAACCGCTCGCCGTCGAGGTCGGCCAGGGGGTGCGCATCTCGACGCTGCAGCCCGGGGGGTCGAACGTGAGGTGGTGGATCTCGGACGGCGCGTGGATCTTCGAGCACGACCCGGCGCGCGAAGCCTGGCGCCTCCCGCAGCGCTTTTTCGTGGTCGAGAAGGCGCTGCCGCCGGGGTCCGCCGAGGCGGTGTTCGGGCCGGCCGAGGAGAAGCGACCCATCAACGGGGGTAACGTGCTCGTGTTCCGCACCGACGAGGCGCGCTACCAGGTCATGGCCGACGCGCACTGCAGGGTGATGGCCGCGGCCGATCGACCGTGCCCGCCCTTCCGCCGGAGCGAGGCACGATGACCGGTCGCAAGGCACTGGCCATCACGCTGGCGAGCATCGCCGCCGGCGCGCTCAACTACCTCTACCAGCTGCACGCGGTGGCGGTGCTGGACCGGGAGGACTTCGGCCGCCTGAGCACGTGGCTAGCGCGTGTCGGGGTGGCGGCGACGGCGGCGACCGTCGTGCAGTTCCTCTCGCTCGACGCACCGCTGTCGCCGGGGCGGGTGGTGCGGTGGTTGCGCGCCGGGGCGGTGGTGGGCGTGGTGGCGATGGCGGTGCTGGTCGGCGCGGGGTCTCGCCTCGACCCGTCGTGGCTTGGCGTCGGCACGGTGGCCGGGACCATCCTCCTCTATGCGCTCCTGGGTCAGCTGCAGGCCCAGCTCCGGCTCGGTGTGGTGACCGCGGTGCTCTTCGCCTCGACCCTCGTGCGCTTCGCCCTGCCGTTCGTCTGGCCGGCCGCGGCACGCGTGCAGGCCTTCTACATCGCGCAGGCCGCAGCGAGCTTCGTGGGCATGCTCCTCGCAGCGTCGCTGGTCCACGATCCCGGCCCAACCGCCCCCCCGCCCGCGCAGCCGAAGGCCCGGTTCCGGATCGGACGTCCCGTGCTCCTCGCGTTCGCGACCGTGGTGTTCCCGCTGCTCGACGTCTTGGTCGTGTCGAGCACCGAGAACGCCGCGACCACCGGGGCCTTCTCGCGGGCGCAGCTCGCGTCACGCGTGGTGTTCTTCGGCGGCACGGCCGCGATGTCGATCCTGCTCCCTCACGAGCTTCACGCCGCGCGGCACGGCGGGGCGCTGCCGCGGGTACCGGCGCTGGTCGCCCGCTGGCTCGTTCCCGCGATCCTCGCATTCGCGATCGTCACGAGCGTCGCCGTCGACATCGTCCTCCTCCACCCTCGGGGTTCGGAGCGGGTGTGGTTGCACGCGACCTGTCTCGAGGCGGCGCTGCTCGTCGGCGTCCTCGGACGCGTGAACTCGCGTGCGGTCCGCGGGGATCTCCGAGGCGCAGTCCGCCTCACCGGGGGCGTCGTTGCGTCGACCCTGCTCGCGACGGCGGTCGGTCACGCGTGGCCCGCGCTGGGAGTCGACGCGATGACGAGGTACGTGCTCGCGGCGCTTTTCGGGGATGCGGTCGTGCTCGTCGCGGCTCGTGGGAAGCCGTGAGCCGCCCGCCGGCACGAGGAAACGATTGGTCCGCTCGCGCTTGCAAAGCCCTCCTGCGTGCGGTCGAGTGTGGAGGCTTTGCCCCACGCGTCTTCATCGTCCACGTCCTCGAAACGGTCTGACCTTCCCTCCCTCACGCCCGCTCTCGGTCTCGCCCTCGTGCTGGGCGCCACGTTGATCGCTGCCGCGCCCGCGTGCTCGTCCCAACGCCCCGAGCCGCTCGCGTCGGCGAGCACGGCGGCGCGCTTCGACAGCCGGCCGACGAACGTCACCTGCGTGGCGGGCCCCCTGGCGCTGGGACGCATCGCGCTGAAGCCGGTCTACGAGGGCTTCACCTCCCCCTTCGGCATGGAGGATCGATCCGCGGACCGGGGTCTCGTGTACGTGGGCGAGGTCGGGGGGCGCATCAAGGTGGTCGACGTCGCGACCGGAACGACGACGGTGGCGCTCGACGTCACGGCCGAGATCTCGAAGACGCACGAGGGCCTCGTCGGGTTCGCCGTTCACCCTTCCAAGCCGTATCTCTACCTCACCGTCGACCGCGATCTCCCCGCACCGATCGACGGCAACAACAACCGCGGTGAGATCATCCGCTTCACGTCGAACGACGGCGGTCGCACCTACGATCCGGCGAGCGAGACGCTGCTCCTGCGCATGGACCGCCCCGGACAGCTGCATCCGCCGGGAACGATGCTCTTCGGGCCGGAGGGATACCTCTACATCGGCATCGGCGAGGTCGGGATCCCCTATTCCACCAACCGCCTCTACGGGTCGATCCTGCGCCTCGACGTGGACGGCGGAACGCCCTACGCGATCCCGCCCGACAACCCCTTCGCCACCGGCGGCGGGCGGCCCGAGGTGTGGGCGGGCGGGTTCCGCAACCCCTGGCGTTTCTCGTTCGATCGGCTCACGGGTGACCTCTGGGAAGGCGACGTGGGCGAGAACACGTACGAGGAGATCAACCGGGTCGAGAAGGGAAAGAACTACGGCTGGCGTACCGTGGAGGGCGACACATGCCTCGACGGCACCACCACCTGTGACCGCACGGGTCTCACGCCTCCCGTGTTCGTCTACCCGCACACCGAAGGCCGGTCGGTGACGGGCGGCTACGTCTACCGCGGCACCGCCATGCCCGACCTCGTCGGTCGCTACGTCTTCGCCGACTTCGTCACCGGTCAGATCCGCATGCTCGATGGCGAGGGCAGCAACGTTCGTTCGGTGCTGTTGAACACCGGAGGGACGAAGCCCCTCATCCCGTCGTTCGCCGAGGACCCGAGGGGCGAGCTGTATGCCGTCGGCTACGACACGGGGGTCGTATACAAGCTGCTGCCCGGCGATACGACCTCGGACGCCTCGCTGTTTCCGCCGCTCCTGTCGCAGACCGGGTGCGTGGACGCGGCCCACCCCGAGAACCCGGCGCCCGGTCTCGTTCCGTACGGCGTCAACGTCGAGCTCTGGTCGGACGGCCTCGACAAGCGGCGCTGGGTGGCCATACCCGACGGCACCACCATCAAGGTCGACGATGCGACCGGTGATTTCGAGCTGCCCCCCGGCAGCATCGCCATGAAGGAGTTCTCGCTCGGCGGCAAACGCATCGAGACCAGGTTGCTCCGTCGGCACCTCGGCGGCGAGTGGACCGCCACGACCTACGAGTGGAACGAGGACGGCACCGACGCCGTGCTCTCCGAGCACGCCAAGAACAAGGTCCTCGCCAACGGCCAGACGTGGCAGCTCCCCAGCCAGGTGCAGTGCTTCGGGTGCCACACCGGCGTGGCCGGCACCTCGCTCGGACTCGAGGCGCTGCAGCTGAACGGCGATCATCGCTATGGTCCCACGCAGAGCGAGAACCAGCTCGGGAAGCTCTCCGCGATCGGCTATCTCGACCACGCGGTGGAACCGACGAAGATGCCCCACCTCGCGCCGCTCGCGAGCCAGGCCTCACTCGAGGAGCGCGCACGCAGCTACCTGCACGCCAACTGCTCGTTCTGCCATCGGGAGAACGGTCCGACCGGCACCCTCATGGACCTGCGCTACGGTCTGCCCCTCGCCGCCGTGCGCAGCTGCTCGCCGTCCTACGGCTTGGCCGTCGCCGACGCTCAGATCGCGAAGCCCGGCGACCCCGAGCACTCGGCCATCCCGCTGCGGATGGCGCTGCGCACCGGACCCATGATGCCTCCGGCCGGCTCCAACCTGCCGGACACGCACGCGATCGACGTCATCACCAGCTGGATCCGCGGGCGCACCACCTGCGAGTGAGCGCGGCTCAGGTCGCCGCCATCTTCGTAAGACGCTCGGCGACCGCCCCCACGACCGCCTCGACGGTGATGTCTCTCATGCCATCGTGAGCGTTCGCGGGCACCGCTCGCTTCAGCTCGTAGCGGTGCCACGGCCGGTACGGAACGGGCGTGACCGGCGTGAAGAGCGTTCGCGAGTAGGGACCCGACCACCGGTGCTCGGTGACGCCGAAGAGGCCGACCACGGGCACCTGCAGGGCGACCCCGAGGTGGCCGAAGCCGTTGTCACAGCTGACGAGCATGCGGCACGCCGAGAGCACCTCGAGGACGCCGGCGAAACCTCGGCCTGGCGCGAGTCGCACGTGCTCGGGTCGATCGGCGAGCGCCACGATCCGCGCGCCGAGGTCGCCTTCTTCCGGGCCGGCGAACACCGCGACCTGCTGTCCTTCGCGATCGGCGAGGTGCTGGCAGACTGCAGCCCAGCGCTCGGGCACCCACCGACGGCGTAGCGCGGCAGGCGAGATGGTGGATCCGGGATGGATGCCCACCGTGCGGCTGGGCGAGAAGCCCGCTGCCTCGAGCGCCGCCGCACCCGACGCCCGCTCTTCGGCGCCGAAGCCGAGCGAGTACGTGAACGGGTCGACGCCCTCGTCTTCGCGCAGATCGATGCCGAGCGGCGCCAGCAGGCGAAGGTTGTTGATGACATTGTGGACGCCGGGATCGGCCGGCACGAGGTCCGTCTCGAGGAAGTTGAGTTCGGACCAGTAGCCGCGGACGAAGCGGTGAGCGATGCGCCGCCGCGCGCCCAGCGATCGATGGAAGGCATGGTATTCCCGCCGGAACGCGGGATACGCAAGGATGCTTGCGGAATACTCACGACGGCGCAACGCGAGCGAGGCGCGGGCGGCATGTCCGAGGTCCGTTCCGTTGCCGTACAGCGCCACGCGCATAACCTCGCTGACCTCGGGGCAGCGTCGGAGGACGGACACGATCCCGTCCGTCATGCCCGCGGCGTCGATGGTCACGGTCGGATGGTGGCGCCGCAGAACGCGGATCATCGGCATGGCCATGAGCGCATCGCCGATCCCTGGAAGGCAGAGGACGAGGACACGGTCGTTCGCTGCGAGCGGCTGCACCAATGGCACCCTAGCGCGAGCGGCCGGCGCGCGTGAACCGGCATGCTCGCCGCGGCCTCGTCGGGTAGGCTGGGCCGCGTGCCACCCGGGCTCCGCTCGTACCCCTGCCCTCTCTGCCAGAGCAACGCCTCACACGTGGTGCTCCGGAAGCGCGGCACCGTGATCGCCTCGGAGTTCACGATCGTTCGATGCACGGCGTGCACCCACGTGCGGGTCGATCCACGGCTGCCGGACGAGGCGCTGGAGGGCCTCTATGACGAGGCGTACTACCGCGGCGAGGGCTTCGACCGGTCGGTGTCCTACGACCGGCCGCCCACGCCGGCGATGCTCGCGGAGTACGAGGCCATCCTCGACACCGTCGCCGAGGCGAGGGGCGGCTCCGTGCGCGGCGCGCGGTGGCTGGACGTCGGTTGCGGCGCGGGCGGTCTGCTCGAGGCGGCGCGGCGCCGAGGCGCCGACGTGTTCGGAAGCGATTCTTCGGGGGTGGCGCGAGCGGCGTGTGCAGCGAAGGGCCTGACCGTCCTCGGCGAGGAGGCGCTCGCGGCACAGCGTGGCTCGTTCGATGTCGTGACCGCGGTCGAGGTAATCGAGCACGTGCCCGACCCGCCCGCGCTCGTCGCGTTCCTCGCCTCGTGCGCACGCGTCGGCGGCGTAATCTTCGTACGAACCGGCAACTGGAACCTCGTCTCGCGCGAGCCCAGCACGCCCTACGTGATGCCGGAAGGGCATATCCAGTTCTTCACGCCGGTGACGATGCGCCGGCTGTTCCACGACGCCTCACTCGACGAAGCCAAGGTCTTCAACCGGACGTGGTTCGTCGACCGGCTCATGCCGCGCCGCGCCCGCCGGTTCGTTCCGACGGGCGCGCTGCGTGGTCTCGCATGGCTCGTGGGACGGGTAGCGCCGGGGGTCGGCCCCTTTCCGGTCGCCGTCCGACGCCACTGACGCTCTCAGCGCGCGATGCACTCACGCAGCGGCCGCAGCCCGGGCAGCGGAGTGCCCGCAGGCGCGCGACAGCCGTCGGGAGCGAAGAAGGTCCAGCCCATCTCGGCGCAGAAGGTGCGGCGCAGATCCTCGGGCGCATCGAGCCGGAAGATCACCCACGAGGCGCCGGCGCAGCGCGCGACGCGCTCCGCTTCGAGCCGCGTCGGCTCGTCGATGAGGTCGCGTCCCAGCGCGGCCCGCACCACGTCGTCGTCCACGGTGAGGTTCGCGCCGTGCAGGACCTGGCACGACGTACGCCTCAGTGAAGTGAAGACCTCGTAGTAGTTCTCGTCGTGGAAGCCCCACGTGACGTAGGGCACGGTCATCCCGGCCCCGCACGGTCCGCCGCCCGCCGCAGCCTCGAGATCCTTTCGCACCGGGATGACGTTCGCCATCTCGACTCCGTAGCGGGGAGGATAGTCGAGCACCATGACGACGACGAGCGCGGCGGCGCACGCAAACGACCGCACGTCTCGCCCGGCGAGCATCCTGCGCAGGTGATGGTCGAGGAACACGCCCGCGCCGAGCAGCGCCGCGAAGTGCACGACGATCCCGGTGCGGTTGGGCACCCTGAACCGCGGGAGCAGCCACGAGATCCACCGGACCGGACCGAGCTCCGTGTCGTAGACGCGGATTCCCTGAGGCGAGAGAGCGACGAGGAAGGCGCCGAGCGCGAGCACCGCCGCGAAGCCCCCCAACCGGCGCTCGTCCGCGGACAAGCCGCGCCGCAGCCGCTTCGACGTGAGCGTGATCCCGAGCGCAAGGAACGACGCCAGCACGGTCCAGCGGATCCCGTTTGTGCGCTCGTGTCGATTCACCCGGACCTCTTTCCGGGCCTCCCGCGTGAGCTTCTCGCGCAGGGGGATGAGATCGTGGTGCCCGAACTTCATGTCCCCGAGCACGTAGTCGAGGGGATGAGCGCCGTAGTAGCTGAGGTACTTCGCGGTCTCGGAGCGGGTCTCGGGAAACGACTCGAGACGTTTCATGGCCCACGCCGGCCCAGGAGCCACGAACGAGTAGACGACGAACGCCGCCGCCGGGAGCGCGGCGAGTGCGAGACGGCCCAGCGCCCCGAGACGCGAGGCACCGCGAGGGAGCTCCCGCAGGAAATACCAGACGCACGCCGGCGCCATGATGGCCGCGATGACGACGTAGTAATGCGCCGCGAACACGGCGAAGAGGAACATGCCCGCCGCCACCGCGATGCTCCCACGGGGCGAGAAGCGAACGCGGCGCGCGAGCAGGTGGAGAGCGGTGTAGACGAGCGGCACCCAGTACGTCGCCACGAAGCCGATGTGGACCGTGCCGCGCGCACGGGTGTACGGGCAGAATGCCCAGGCGAACGCGAGCGCGAACGTGACGGCGCGCGACCAGCCCAGGACGCGCCCGTACAGGTAGAAGCACAGGCCCGAGAGCCACATCTGCCCCCAGACGAACGCGGTGGGGATGGCGTCGGCACGCAAGAAGGTCGAGAAACCGAGCACGAACATGCGCTCCATCCACGGCACGTACTGCAGCACGCCCTGCGGCGCGTTCATCTGGTCCGAGTAGACGGCGGCCCCGTAGAGGAGCTCCCGGGGATGCGCGTGGAACGTGTCGATGAGGAGCTGGTACGTCCAGGGCTCGGTGAGCGAGTCGCCGTTGTCGCCGATCATCACCTGCGCGTTGCCGCGCAGGAGCTCGGCGGAAGCGGGCAGCAGGTAGACATACCCCGCGAGCACCAGCAGCAGGCTGACGACGAGCGCCTCGAGGGCGACGGCTCGGTAGCTGGGATGGCCTCGCGTCGCGCCCGTCACGGCCGTCTTCTACCGCAGATCATCGGGTGCATGGGCAACTTCGCGCCCCTGAGCTAGGGTGGCGAAAGCCGTCGCCACGACCCGATGTCCACCACCGATCATTCCGCCTGGGTGTTCCACGCGCTGCGCGACGGCGCGAGCGTGCGAGCCGCACTGGCCGCCGAGACCCCAACGGTGCTCGCCGCGGCGAGCCTCGTCGTGGAGTGCCTCCGGGCGGGCGGAAAGGTGCTGCTCTTCGGCAACGGCGGAAGCGCGGCAGACGCGCAGCACATCTCCGCGGAGCTCGTGGGCCGCTTCACCGTCGACCGCCCGCCGCTCGCAGCGATCGCCCTCACCGTCGACACGTCGGCCATCACCGCGATCGCCAACGACTTCGGCTTCGACCACGTGTTCGAGCGTCAGCTCCGCGCGCTCGGCCGGCCGGGTGACGTGGCCATCGCCATCTCCACGAGTGGACGCTCGGAAAGTGTGCTGAGGGCCGTGCGGGCTGCTCGCGAGACCGGCATGAAGGTGGTCGGTCTCACCGGGGAGGCGGGTCGTCCCTTCGCCGCGCTCTGCGATGCCGCGGTCATCGTTCCCACGCGCGAGACCGCGCGCATCCAGGAGCTGCACATCACCGTGGGTCACATCCTCTGCGCGATCGCCGAGGCGGAGCTCTTCGGGATCGCCCCGCCGCCCTTCGCGCTCCGCCCGGAGACGAAGGGCGTCACGCTCGAGGAGCTGTTACCCGTGCGCGAGCGCTACCGTGCGCAGGGACGCACCGTCGTGTGGACCAACGGATGCTTCGACATCCTCCACGTGGGCCACGTGGAGAGCTTGAAGGCCGCTCGCCGCCTGGGAGACGTCCTGATGGTGGGCGTCAACGATGACGCCCAGGTCGCGCGAATGAAGGGCCCCGGACGTCCCATCCATTCGCTCGAGCAGCGCATCGCCGTGCTCGGTGCACTGGAGATGGTCGACCACGTCGTCGGGTTCACCGAACCCGATCCGAGCCGCATCCTCGGTCTCCTCCGACCCGACATCCACTGCAAGGGGGCCGACTACGCGCCTCCGCACGGAGCACCGATCCCGGAGGCCGACGTCGTGCGCGGCTACGGGGGCCGCATCGAGTTCCTCCCGCTCGTGGCCGGCGTCTCCACGACGTCCATCGCGCGTCGTCTGGGCGGCTGATGCGGGCCGCGGCCTTCCTCGATCGCGACGGCACGATCATCGAGGATCCCGGGTACCTGTCGGACCCCGCGGGGGTGCGGCTCCTGCCGGGCGCCGCCGCAGCCCTCCGAGCGTTGCAGCGCGACCGCGCGCTCGTGATCGTCAGCAACCAGTCGGGCGTGCCCCGGGGCCTCGTGTCCGCGCAGCAGCACGGGCAGATCCAGCAACGGCTCGCAGACCTCCTGGCTGGCGAAGGCATCGAGATCCTGGCGTCCTATTACTGCCTCCATCTGCCGGACCAGGGCTGCGCCTGCCGCAAGCCGGCGCCCGGCATGATCGTGCAGGCGTGTGGCGAGCACGCGCTCGACCCACGGGCCTCGATCATGATCGGCGACAAGCCCAGCGACGTCGCCGCGGGGCACGCCGCGGGCTGCACGACGGCGCGGCTCGGCGCGCCGCTCTTGCCGACGGACCCACGACCCGACCACGCCGGGGTCGACTGGCCCTCTCTCATGCAGCAACTGGAGAACGCTTGGAAACGCTGATCTCGCGGGCACGGGCCCGCATGCTCGTCGCCTCGTTCCAGCAAAAGCACCTGGTGGTCGTCGGTGACCTGATGCTCGACGAGTTCCTGCTCGGCGATGTCACGCGCATCTCTCCCGAAGCGCCCGTGCCGGTCCTCGACCTCACCGAGCGGCGCCACACCCCGGGCGGCGCGGCCAACGCTGCCGCGAACATCGTCAGCCTCGGTGGACGCGCCACCATCGTCGGGGTGGTGGGAGCCGACGCGCAGGGCGAGACCTTGCGAGCCGAAATGGGCCGAGCGGGAATCGAGACGACCGCGCTCACCGTCGATCCCGGTCGGCCCACGACCCAGAAGCTCCGGATCGTGGCACGTACGCAGCAGATCGTGCGCGTCGATCTCGAACGCCGCGACCCGCTGGATCCGCAGCGCGAGCAGGAGCTCGTCGAGCGCCTCGAGCACGCGGTCGTTGCCGCCGACGGCATCGTGGTCAGCGACTACGCGAAGGGGGTGGTGACCGAGGGCGTCCTCCGAGCGTGCGTGGCGCTCGCCGCGAAACGCGGCATCCCGCTCGTGGTCGACCCCAAGGTCCGGGACTTCTCGCGGTACGCCGGAGCCACGATCATCACGCCGAACGTGCTCGAGCTGGAGTATGCCACCGGGCTCCAAACCCACAACCGAGACGAGGAGGTGGTGGCCGCCGCCCGCAGCCTGCTTCCCCGCCTCGGGGGCGCCGCGCTCCTGGTCACGCGCGGCGCGGCCGGCATGACGCTCGTGCCGGCCGCCGGACCTCCCGTGCACCTGCCCACGGTGGCGCGCGCGGTGTTCGACGTGACCGGAGCGGGCGACAGCGTCGTCAGCGCGCTCGCGCTGGCGCTCGCCGCGGCAGTGTCCCTGGCCGACGCGCTCGCGCTGTCGACGCGGGCCGCGAGCTGCGCGGTGGCGCGCCCCGGCACGGTGTCGGTGACCGCCGAGGAGCTGATCGCGTCGTTCGGCGAGTAGACGCGGCCGGCTCCGTGCTCACCGGCACGGCGATCCCGCGAAGGCGGGCTCGTTCTTCATGCGTTCCCGATGCGCCTCCCACGCCGTCTGCGGCAACTCTCCGAGCACGCGCGACGCCTCGGCACAGTCGCCCAGCAGCGTGAGCGCGTCGGCTTGGCCGAGCCGCGCCTCGAGCTTCTGAAGTGATTCCTCGCCTCTCAGCGGCCGGTTGCCGGCGGTGCGTTCGAGCTCGTCGAGCGCGCTCGCGAACTGGCTTCGGGCCAGATCCGGACGGCGCTGGGCGAGCGCGGCGTGCCCGAGACCGAGGTGCGCCTCGGTGGGGATGGTATCGACGAGACCCTCGAAAATCTGCGCAGCCTCCTCGGGGTGCTGCATGACGAGCGCCTGCTGCGCTGCCTGCAGATCGAGCTCGGGATGGTGTTCGTTACGACGGGCGCGTGCCAGGTATTGCCGCGCGCGCGACGGGTTCTTCATGTCCCATTCATAACGAGAGCGCCAGGCATCGATCATCCCTGGGTGCTGGTCGAGAAGCGCGATCTCGTCCTCGACGCGGTCCTTGCCGGCGATGCCATCCTCGATCGTACCGAACTGCGCGCTCTTGGCGACGGCGTCGCGCGAAGCGTAGAACAGGCGTACCTGCGTCACGATCATCGGGATCTCGATCAGAGGAAAACGCCAGAGCGCGGCGGTCTTCGGATAGACGTTCGGGGCGAAGCGTCGCGCGAGCTCGCCAAGGTCCACGCGGTATTGGGCCCAGCTCTCGCGAGCGCCGGGCACCACCAGGTAGGGACTGCCGTCGCCCAGCGAGCCCTCGCCGGCCTCGCCGCCGAAGAGCACCGTGACCGCGCGGTTGCCGAACCAGATCTGCGCCCCGTAGCGGTCGTCGAGGGCGGGCGCCATGTTGGCGCCGCGCGGAGGGCGGGCCCAGAACGTGAGAATGCCAGGATGGTCGGCGAAGTCGGTCCCGATCTCGACCCGGTGATCACGTACGTCGGGGTCCGTCACGTCGGGAGGTAGCGAGCCTGTCCACGCATCGCATGACGCCACGGCTTGGCAGGGGTCGAGGAGCTGACTCCTGGCGCGCGCGAGATCCGGTTCGAGGGTAAGCTCGACGCCTCGATGAGGACCCGTGCGAACGGGACGCGCGTGAGCGCCGGGGCTGCCGTACCGTGAGCTGACCCAGTAGGTCGGGGTGGCGCTCGCCACGTCCCAGTACCGGAAGTCGGCATTCGGGACGGCGTGGGGCGAGAGGGCTCCTACGTCGGGATCGATGGCCACCGACTTGCGCACGGACGAGCTCAGGTCGGTCACGGTGACGCGCGCCCCGCGGACGAGATCGAACTGCGACATGCGGTTGGGAGCATCGATCGAGTACGCGGCGCTCTGTCCGGGAGCGAGCTCGGAGGGGCCGTCAACGTGCCAGGCGAGCGGCTGCGCAGTCATTGCCTGTACCCAGAAGCGCGGCGTCATCGTGGTGTGCCCGTGGTTCGCCACGGTGAGGTCGACGCGATAGACGAAGCCCAGGAACGTGCGCAGCGGCGTGTTCACACGGAGCTCGACGCTCGCATCGCGACCCCGCGAGACCCAACCGCCCACGCCGACGAGGACCACCGCAGCCGCCACGAGCAGCGGGCGAAGCAACGGCCAGCGGAGGCGCAACAGTGGCTCGGGGGCGTCGTCGAGGATGTCCTTGCCGTCACGCGTGCGGAGCACGAGCTCCACGACAAGCGGCAATGCGTTGAAGTACCAGTAGGAGTTCAGGCTGCGATAATTGAAGAAGAACGCCACACTCGGCGCCATCCACAGAAGGATCACGCCGCCTCGCCACGACGCAGTGATGGCGAGCAGTAGGGCGTAGAGTCCCCAGAAGCCAAGAGAGAAGAAGGCCTTCGGCACGCTGAGCCCCGCGTAGACGAGCAGGCTCGAGAGCCCCTCCCCGAGGGGCACCATGCTGGTCACGAGAGGCTCGACCACGCCTTGTCCCCACCCACGGGGATTCCAGACGAAGAAAGGCAGGTCGAGGACGAGGAAGACCATCGCCGCGATGGCCGCGAACGACGCCGCCGCCCGCAGCCGGTCGGGCGGAGCCTTCTCGGTGGCGATCCGTACGAGAAGGAACGGCGCGAGCAGCCAGGCATGCTGCTTGTAACTGCAAGCGAGCCCGAATAGCAGGGCTGCGAGGCGGGGCCGTCGCCAGGTCACCACCACCAGGCAGAGAAGGAGCGCCCAGACCGTATCCGTGATGCCACCAAAGGCAAACCCCAGGTAGGTCTCGTCCGCGAAGAACGGCAGCAGCACGAGAGGGCGCAGCTCTCGAGGTGCCGCCTTGAAGAGGATGGCGAGACATCCGAAGAAGGCCGCCGCGTAAGCAAGCGACGTCGGGACGTGGAGCAGGATGAACGGGACGAGGTAGAGCACCGAGAGCGCGGGGTACGCGAGGCGGTCCGACATGCCGCCGTTGTCGAGCGGAGTCTGGAACTCGATGGGCGTGCGCGAGCTGACGATCGCGCCGTACAGCGAGGTGTCGTAGGGGTTCTTGCCCGAGAGGAGGACGCGCGCCGCATAGTCCATGTAGACGTGCGCGTCTGTTGTGGTGGTGTACGGGGACGCGGCCCGGCCGACGTGATCGGCGATGCCGAAGGTCACGAAGAGATACGTGAGCAGCGCGAAGAGCCGCCATCCGTCGAGCCACCGCCGGGCCCGGTCCGAGACGGCGACCATGAAGGCGCCGATACCGATGGCAAAAGCGCTGATCTCGATGAGGAGGACGAGCAGGCTGGTGCGGGCAAGCCCTCGCGATTCGGCAAGGATGCCGTATTGCCAGGCCAGACAGCCGACGATGATCCAGACGATCCGCGCGATGGGCGCCGACAGCACTCTGCTCTCCGAGTTCAAGGCGGCGCGGACCTTACCACTGGCACCGCCGTGTGACGTCGCTAACGTCGCGCCCGCCTCAGGGCTCGGTCGACAAGCTCGCTCGCGTGACATGCAGGAGAGCATGCGCGCCGGGCGCGTGCCCCAACACACCGATGCGCACGGTCGCCATGTCGAGGGGCTTCAGATCAATCAGACGGTCCTCGCAGGGGCCGCCCGCGAGGCAGACGGTCCCGTGCTGCGTGACGGCGTCGAAGGCGAGATCGATGGCGAGCCGTCGCGGCACCGTCGTCGGCGGCCCTGGCACGAACTCCAGCGACCCGTCGTTCTTCCAGGCCCCCGCGGTGAAGAGGATCGGATGTCCACCTCGACTCACGATCCCGGCGTCGAACACGCGCGTCGGCGGAGCCCACTCGCTCGCGCCCATGAGGCCGACGAACACGGTCGCATCGGTGAGCTCGTCGACCGTGAGCTCGACGCGCACCTTCATGCTGCGCAACGGAAACGGAAACGTGCGGAGCATGAAGCCGAACGCGGGATCCACCGCCACCGCGCGAGTCCGCGCGTCGACCAGGAGCCCGCGCCCTGGCTCGACCTTGCTGCTCACCGTGCCGACGTCCGGGTCGGGGAGGTTGAAGAGCCAGCGCTTCGTGTCGAGGATCTCGCCCGCGAAGTGGTCGTCGAAGCTCGTGACGGCCTGCCAGTCCAGCGTGGACAGCCCGACCGACCCGAGCTCGACGTCGACGTTCGGGAGGTCCTTGCGGAGGCGCACGCCCAGCACGATGCTCGCCTCGGTACCCTGGAACCAATGGACCGGCATGCTCGACACGGGGCGGCCATCGAGCGCGACCGCCACCGTATCGAAGACCGGCGCGAACTGAAGAGACAGGATGTGCCACGTGCCCGGTGCTGCCTGCACCTTTGCCTCCGTCGTGGCCCGACCGCTTCGGGTCGGGCCTGACACGTCCCCGCCGAGGTGCACGAACGGCTCGTCGGCTCCCGCGCCGCTCACGAACGCAGCGCGAAACGACCGTGCCGCGCGGCTCTGCTCGAATCCGACGAATGCCTCCACGCCGTCGCCGAGCGCCTCCGGAATCCGGAACCGGAAGGTGACGACCCCGTCGTCGTAGCGGCGCGGCGGCGCGACGAGGACCAGCTCGTCACCCGCCTTGCCGCCGCCGCTGACGCGCATGACACCACCATGCGAGCTCGGCGCGAGCGTGCCGGTCGCGCGAGACGCGAAACCCGCAGGCAAGCCCGTGAGCGCGCCGAGCTCCTCGTGGAAGTCGCGGAGCTCGTCGCTCATGCGATGGCGCGCCGCCATCACGTGGACGCAGACCACGTACGCCAGCGCGAACGCGCTCGTCGCCCCGAGCACGCCGGCGACGATGCGCGCCGCGAGCGCCCTAGACACGCGCCGCCTGCCCCGCCGGCACCGGGCGGAGGCGGATCACCTCGGGGGCATACGCGATCAGCCACACGAGGGGCACCACGAGGAGCGAGCCGTGCCCACCGAGGCCGACCAGCATGCCCCAGTTGAAGGCCGCGTCCGCGCGCGCATAGGGAACGAATGCGTCCTGGGCGTTGAGCGCCCCCTCCCCGCGCTGCACGGCCGGGACCACCACGTCGTAGAACGGGTTCAAGGTGAAGGGGTCGCCCTCCGGCAAGTGAATCAGCACGAACGTGCATGCGAGCATCATCACGCTGCTGGCCACGGTGAGCAGCACAGTGAGCACGTACGCGGCGCGCGAGCGGTCCGCCAGGAACGCAATGGGGAGCACGAGGAACGGCAGCACGGGCACGAGATGCCGCGGCCCGAGGCTACGCCCGCCGTCCCACGCGTAATACGAAAAGGCGAACAGCAGGTGGACGAGCACCCCCGGCACGGCGACCGCCAGGAGGCGCAGGTTGCGCCCGGTGGCGATCCACGCGCCCAGCCCCGCGGCATACAGGGTGACCACCGGACAGTAGAAGAGGAGCCCACGATAGGGGCTCACCAGGCTTCCCAGGGTGGCCGTGCGGTTGGGCATCCCGATCCCGAAGATTCCGCTCGACATGTGCGCACGGAAGAACGGCTCGCTCACGAACGTGTACGGAAGCGCCAGCCGGCCATAGCACCACCACAGGAATCCGGCGTGCAGGGCGAGTAGTGGGAGAGCCCCTATCGCGGTGAGCAGCACGACCCGTCCCATGCTGCGCGCCATGCGTCCACGCTCCCCGCACGCCAGCAGGAGGCTCACCCCGAACACGGCAAGGAAGAACGCCGTCGGATATTCGACGACGACCGCGGTGCCACCCAGCGCGCCCAGCGCGAGCAGCGTGCGTGTCGACGCGAGCGCACCGCGCGCCCGTGCCTCGACCGCGAGCGTGGTCATGCCGAGGAGCAGGAAGGCCGCGAGCTGGTGGCCGAAGAGCACCGTCGAGAATGGAAAGGCCAGGGTGCCGAAGGCGTACGCGAAGGCCGCCAGCTCGGCGGCCGCCGCTCCGCAACCAAGTCGCCGAGCAAGCCGCCGCAGCAGCAACGCCGCCGCCACCCCCGGGACGCCAGCGAGGAGCAACGTGAGGAAGTAGAGTTTGCTGCGCTGCGCATCGAGGGAGCTGGGATCGATCCCGAAGGCCCGATCGGCGACGCGCAGCACCGCGAACGCCGGCACCGCGAGCAACGAGATGCCCGGCGCCTTGTCCGCGTAGAACTTCCCTCCCACGTAGCCCTTGTCGAGCGTGCGATAGTGGACGGGCGTGATGTCCGGGGCATGCCGCGTCACGATGGCCTCGGTGAGCGCGAACCGCGTGGCCTGGTTGGGATCGCTGCCCGAGACGAAGTACGCGTACGTGAGGGCTGCCACCAGCCACAGGCGGGCACGACGGAGCCAGATCCACGCGTGCGACATCGGCGAGCGGCATGCTAGCGTGCGCGCGCCAGATGCTGCAATCGAGGCACGCGCGGATCATGATCGTTGCGCTCGCAGGCGCCTCGGCCGTCGCCGCCCGTCTCATCCGGCATCATGCGCTCGGCGATCTCGCGCACGTGATGGACGAGATCGCCTACGTCTTCCAGGCGAAGCTCTTCGCGAGCGGTCACTTGGCAACGCCCGTGGTCGAGCCCCGCGGCGCCTTCAACACGTGGTTCATCGACGACCGAACGGCGCGCTTCTCCATCTTTCCGCCGGGTTGGCCGGCAGTGCTCGCCGTCGGCGCGAAGCTCGGGATGATGAACTGGGTGAATCCAACGCTGCACGGCCTGACCGTCGTGCTCGTGGGGCGCGCCGGGGAGCGGGTGGGCGGGCCAAGGCTGGCCCTGCTGACGGCGGCGCTCTACGCCCTCAGCCCGCAGGCCGTCTTCCTTGCCGCCAGCGTGATGTCCCATCCGCTCATTGCGCTGGCCTCGGCGACGATGCTGCTCCTCGTACTCGATCTGTGGCGTCACGTGCCGCCGTCGCGCGCGCTCGTGGTGGCCGCCGGCGCGGGGCTCGGGATCAGCGCCGCCACGCGGCCGGTGTGCGCGACCCTGCTCGCTCTGCTCCTTCTCGTCACGGTGGCGTGGTCTCGACGAGGGCGGCTCGCGTCCGCACTGCCACTACTCGCCACCATCGCGGTGACGGCCGTGCCATTCGTTGCCGGACTGCTCGCCTTCAACCACGCCACCACCGGTTCGGCCTTCCGCTTCCCGCAGACGGCATACTTCGACGAGCACCTCGGCCACGCCAACCTGCCGTACTTCCACTTCACCAAGGGCTGCAATGCGCTCGGCTTCGGGCCCACGCACGGCTGTGACATCACTGCCGGACCCGAGAACCACACCCTCGACCATGGTCTGTCGAACGTCGTGGCCAACCTGCGCGTCTGGCTGCTCCTCGCTGCGAGCCCGCTGCTCGCCGCGCTCGTCGTGCTCGCCCTCGTACGACACGCCACTCGTCGTCTGGCAGGTTTGCTGCTCGTCTTGCCGGCCTGCGCCATCCTCGCGTACTCAGCCTACTGGCAGGACGGCACGTGCCTCGGGGCGCGCTTCTACCATGCAGCCCTCCCGCCCACGCTGCTCGTCGCGGCGCTTGCCATCATGGGCGCGCGCCCCCGTGTGGCGGTTGCGCTGGCCGGTGGGGTGCTCGCGTGGAACGTGTACGCGAGCGTCAAAGTGCTCGGCGAGCTCACTGACCCAGCCTGGGGATACTGGGGTGTCGACGCGCGCTTCGCCGAGGTGCGACGCACGTGGCAACACGGTCCCGCGGTGGTGATGGTGGCCTTCGGGGGTGATGATCTGCATAACCCCGATGTCTCGTTCACGTCCGCTGCACCCGCCGGCGGTATGTGGATGTTGAACGTCCGGGCCGAGGGCGCGCTCGCCGAGAACGCACCCTTCGTCGACGACGGGGAGGTGGTCTTCGCGAAGTTTCATCCGGCCCTCGTCCCGGAGCTGCAAGCGCGCTTCCCGGGCCGTTCCTTCTGGCTGTTCGTGACGAATGGACATCGTGAGCGTGATCGTCTCGAACCGTGGACCGAGCAGCGCGACCCGCGCGCCTTCAAGCGCCCGCCGGAGAACTTCGACGGGTTCCGCATGGCACCTCCCGAGCTCCGACAGCCTCCGATCTTCATCGAGATCCCGTACTGATTCGCGGCTCCCGTGCTAGATCGCCCTCGTGATTCGGGACGGTAGCGAACCCGAGGTTCAAGCCGACCTCTCCGTTCGAGTGATGCGCGCGGTGACGGTACTCGTCGGCCTCGTCACTGCCGGCCTCGCGCTCTTCGTGATGGTCTCGCGGCTGGTCTACCCGATCGATGCAGAGTGGATGGCGGGCGCCGTGCGTGACACCGTCGAGCGCGTCCGCGACCAGCAGCCGATCTACGCGAAGCCCTCGTCGGATTTCATCTCGTTCCTGTATCCGCCGCTCTACTACTGGCTCTCGGGCCTCTTCGCGCGCTTCGTATCGACCTTCGCGGCGTGCAAGCTGGTCTCCCTCGGCGCGACGCTGGGGACCACCGTGGGCGTCGGTCTGCTGACGCGCCGTCTCGGGGCCTCGCGGTTCTGGTGCCTGGTCGCGGTGCTGCTGCATTTCGGGACGTACTCCCTGACGCTCTTCTTCTACGACCTCGAGCGTGTCGATTCGTTCGCGGTGGCGGTGGTAACGCTGGGGCTGGTCGTACTGCTGGGTAAGCCCGGCGACGACGCGCCGGGCACGGGCTCGACGGCGCGCACCGCGCTCGGCGGGGTCATCCTCGGCCTCTCCTTCTTCGCGAAGCAGCCAGGCATCGCGGTGTTCATCGCAAGCATCGTGGGGCTGGTGCTCGCCGGCGAACGGCGAAAGGCGCTCGTTGCCGGTGGCGCGGGCGCGCTGGCCTTCGCCGCCCTCTTCGCGTACCTCGAGACGACCACTGGCCCGTGGTTTCGTTACTATTGTGTGAAGCTGCCCGGCCTGCACGGCGTCCAGCCGAAGCTGCTCGCCACGTTCTTCATCGAGGACGTGCCGCGCGCCTTTGCGCTCACCGCAGCGAGCGTCGCCACCATCGCGCGCGTGGTCCCGGCGGCCTGGGCCATGGTGCGCCGCGCGGAGCGACCCCGGGACATCCCGTGGCACCAGATGGTGTTCGCGGTGGCGCTCGGTGCGGCGCTGACGAGTGGCTATCTGCTCCGCACGCATCGCGGCGGCTGGGCCAACGTGATCCTCGCTTGGACGCCGCTCGCGTGCGTCGCTACCGCGTGGTTGGCCTCGCGCCTCGAAGCGCGTGCCGCCGGGAGCCCGGCCGGGACGAGCCTCACGCTGGCGTTGCTTGCCGGGGTCACCCTGCAGCTCGTGACTGGCCTCTACGATCCGACCGATTTTGCGCCCAGCGAAGAGGATCGCCATGCCTCCTGGATGCTCGAACAGAGCGTGCGGGCCATGGAAGCGAAGGGGGACGTCATTGTCACGCCCACGGGCAACGTCTCGCGGCGACGACACTTCCATTCGGCGGCCCTTTTCGACGTGCTGCGCGCCAATGATCCGGCACCAACCGAGTATCTCGCGGACCTGCGGGCGCATCGCTACGCCGCGCTCTACACGGGCGCACCCGACGAGTTCAACTGCGACTGGAAGCACTGCCAGGAGCTGAGCGACGCCACCATCCGGAACTACTTCGTCGCCGGCCGGTTCTACGAGCGGAAGAGCACCGGAACCGTTGGCTTCGACGGCAAGGTTCGCTGGATCATGCGTCCACGCAAGACGCCGCTCACCGACCTCGCCCGGAAGGACGTCGAACGGCGCCTGCGGGCCGAGGCGAGCCTTGCCGCCGAGCGCCGCCTGCGCGCAGGCGCGGTCGAGATCCCCCTTCCCGACGACGACATCGAGCTGCGGGCCGCCGAAGTCCCGCAGTGAACGGAGTGCCATGAGAACGCAGCCTCCCGACGTCGTCCCTTCGCGCCCGCGAATCGCACTGCTCGCAGTCGGCGGGCTCGTCGTCGCGCTGCTTGCGATGGGGTTCTTGCGACGTGACGCGGGCGTGAACACCGCGGTCTACGAGTCCGGCAACATCCTGGGCATGCACCTCGGCAGTGACTTTCCGAGGCTGCTCTTCGATCGTGACGTGGGGTACCTGTGGTTCGTGGTCCTCGCCGGGCTCGTCGTCGTGGCGGCGCAGTACGCGGGGCCGCGACGGGGCGGGTATCTCGCTGCCTGGGGAACGGCGTTCACGCTCGCCGTCGTCTACGTGGACTCGCTGACGCGCTGGATGTCGACCGTGGGCGGGCGGTTCACGTTCGGGATGTGCGACGACGCGCTGATCTCGATGCGTTACGCCCGGAACCTCGCGGAGGGTCGAGGCCTCGTCTACAACCTGGGGGAGCACGTCGACGGGTTCACCAATCCGCTGTGGACCTTCATCATGACGCTTCCCTTCGTCTTGCACATGCAAGAGGGCAGCGCACCGCTTCCCATCACCGTTCTCGGCGGTGGTCTCCTCATCGCCGCAGCGCTGCTGGGCCGGGCCGTCCTCGTGCACGAGGGAGCACCGATCCCCGTACAGGTTCTCTGCGCCTTCGCCATTTTTCTCGACAGCTCGTCGCTCGAGTTCGCGATGATCGGCCTCGAGACGCCACTGCTGACGATGGCGGCGACCCTCGTCGTTTACGCCAGCGGCGCGCCAGGCCGCGAGCGACTGCGGCGCCCTCGACTCGTCTGGCTGGGCCTCGCCGTGCTCTGCCTCGCGCGGGCGGACGGCGCGGTCGTCGCTGGGATATTGGTAGCGTGGCTCGCCTGGGACGACGCCTGCACCACGAGAGACGCTCTGCGCGTGGTGGCGCGACGGCAAGCCACGAACCTCGCCGTGGTCGTGGCATGCGGTCTCGGTCTCGTTGTATGGCGGCTCTCCGTCTACGGCCACCCGGCGCCGAATACCGCTTACCTGAAGGTTTATCCGATCGCGGGTCGGCTGATGACCGGCCTCGCGGCGTACGGCGTGCGTGGCGCAACGATGTATGGGGTGCCGTCGCTGGCGGTCATCTGCTTGGGCGGGCTCGACGCGCGGACGCGGCGCGCACGCCGTCTGCTCGTCCCCGTAGGCCTTCTTTGGCTGTACGCGATCTACATCGGAGGCGACGCCTTCAACTACCTGCGCTTTCTCGGACCGGTCACGCCACTGCTGTGGATCGCGCTCGGAATGACGTTGAGCACCGGCTGGCTGCAACGCTCCCGCCCGGTGAACGCACTTGCCTTCGTCACTTTCGCGATGGTGGTCCCCATTCGTACCGAGCGTGGCGTGCTCGGACTCTCGCTCGACCATGACGCCTGGATGAACGTCGTGCTCTCCGCCGCCAAATCGGTCGAGGCAAACGTACCGCCAGATGCGACGGTCGCCATCTTCTATGCCGGCATACCGTTCTACGCTCCGAACCACCGCTTCGTCGACGTGCTGGGCAAGACGGAGGAGCACATCGCTCACGAGGGCAACGTGCACGGCGCCATTCCTGGGCACAACAAGTTCGATTTCGCATGGGTCTACGGTTCTCGGAAGCCCGACGTGACCTTCACGTCGTACACCTGCGACCAGGTCGAACGTTTCCTCGCGCTCCCCGATGACGAGCAGCGCCGCGTGCTAGAGCACGAGCAGTCCCATCGGTACTTCTTCCAAGCAGCGACGGCCCAGATCATGGACCCCACCTTCCGCGCCCTCTACGCGCCACACCGCGTCGTGCTCCGCGAGAACGGCCGCGGCGTCGGACACCCCCTCGGGTGCTGGTTCGTCCGGGACGGCGCGCCGGTACCGATCGTCTGGGAACTGGCGCGGAAGTGACGCCCCCGAACGGAACGGCGCCCGCGCCCGGCGTGTGACAGAGACGCTGCCGACCGCACGCGGAAGCGCTAGCATCGCCGGCCCATGACGCGACTCCGTAGGGTTGTTCCGCATCTGACGTTGACCGGCGCGATCGTCGCCCTCGGCACCGGTGGGTGTGCCCCGGGGGTCGCGCTCGACGACCCGCCGCTCGACGTTGGGCGCGAGTCAATTACACCGGAAGAGGACCGCGGAACTGCGGAGAACGTCGGGAGCGTGCGACAGGCGCTGACGAGCAAGTGGGGTCTGCTCGCGAACCCGGAGTTCGAGGGTCAGCCGCTGAAAGGCGCCTACTTCTTCGCGGGCAGCTGGTTCAACTACCACAACTTCTACGGGCCCGAGGGCGTGGGAACGAACCAACCCGCATACAGCGTCTACCCTCAGGATCCGCGGCACCTCGGTTGGTCGGAGTGCCCTGCAGGCAACTGCAAAGTCAACAAGGACTTCGCGGTCGACCGCATGACCGAAGTGGGCGTGAACACCATCGTCATGTCTTCGTGGGGGACGCGCGGCACGTCCGGCTGGCGCTGGCGAGCGCCCATGCAGACGTCGACGTGGGCACACGAAGAACTGTTCCAGGCCGCTGCGGACAGCACGAACCTTCGCAAGAGACCGGTCGTCATCATGCCGGCCATCGAGAGCTACACGGGCTATCCGGAAGGCGGCCTCGAGCCCTTCTCGGTCGGCTTCGATCTCTTTCGGTATGCCACGATGAGCATCACGGAGCCACGTCCTCCGCTCACCGACAACTCGCTGCGCGGGCAGATCGACGACCTGCTCGACCGGCACGTTCGCTGCGCGCAGAACGCCAGCCTCTGCACCTCCCAGACCTCCCCCACGACCCATCCAGATTGGATCGGCCGTTGGGCCAAGGTCTACGACCACGCGAATCTGCCTCGATTTGCGGTGAACCTGCTCTTCACGTGCCTGCCTACGATTCCAATGTGGACCTACGACGACGGGACGTTGCTGGGGGCATCGCTCGATCGGCTCGCGGACCTGATCGAGGTGGATACCGGACAGCGCGTCGGGTTCACGCTCGATCCCATGGATAGCTCTTCGGGGTTTTGCCCGAGAGGCCTCGTCGACGCGAGTGCCGGACCTGCGCTCGCCCGATCACGGAGTATCCTCGCCATCCAGCCGTTTCGGTCGGAGGAGCACGCGGTCGACAAGTCGGACAAGGGCCGCGCCTCACGCAAACAGGCGTTCTTGCGGAGTTGGGTCAACACCGGATTGCCGGTGATCGCCGACCTCACCAGCGGCTACGACGGCACGTACGCGTTCGGAGAGGATGCGGACGCCGCGTACGGTCACGGCGATGACTGGCGCAATTACCAGAGTCAGCTGCTGGGCAGTGGAATCAAGGGGGTGTCCTTCAACGCCTGGAACGGATTCACCGAGGGTTGGGTGGGCATGGTCTCCTGCGGTGGCAGGTGGGCGGGGGCCGCCGGCGCGTGCGGCGTCGCCTCCGATGCCTCACAGAACAACTGGATACGCGCGAACTTCACGTTTGATCCGAGGAACTGTGATTCGTGGCAATTCGAAGGTGGCGTGGCCAAGTACCACGTTTACGGCGCGATCTGCCGGAAGTGGTACGACATGGGCGGCTCGTTCAACGGACCTACGGGCCCGGCGCTCAGCAGCGAGCGAAACGGCGGCATCTCCCGTACGGGCGAGCAGAGTCGGGTGGTCGACTTCACGGCGGGCCGTATCTACTACCATCGTGGCCAGACCTTCGAGGTCCACGGCGACATCTATCAGAAGTACCGCTCGTTCGGTTACGAGGCCTCCACGCTCGGGCTACCCACGAGCGATGAGCGAATGACCGCGAGCATCACCGCCCTGGGCGCGAGGGCAAACAATTTCGAGGGCGGACGCATCTACTACAGCTGGCGCGGAACCTACGCCGTCTACGGAATCATCGGCGACACGTACGCCTCCGGCGCGTGGGAATCTGCCCTCGGCGTGCCAACCACGGACGAGCAGCCGTTCACGGGCTGCTCGGGCGGAAGGATCAGCCGATTCGAGCACGGGCTCATCTACTGGTGCCCGGGCATGACCACGGGGACCGTGCTCCGGAACTGAGCGCAGCGTCCGGACGGGCGGGGCGCCGTAGGTAGGCTTGGTCTCACGGAGCGCTGCTCGCGAGCGGCTGCTGGCGCGTGCGCGAACGCTGCCCGGGGCCGCTCACGTCGGAGCTGGCACGGCAGTGAGGCTGCGGGCCACCGCGCGCGGCACCGAAGCCCGCCCCCCAAACGAGAACGCGCGTGTCGTTTACGCGGAAGACGTGTAGATGTGAAGTGTGAGCGAGAAGGGTGCCCCGCCGGATTCCCCGCATCCCGCGATGTCGCATGCCGACGTCGCGCGCCTCTGGGCGAAGTTCCGGTCGGGTGAGGTCATCTACTGCCCGCGCGACCGGTTCGGGATGGCGCTCGCCGTCGACGGCGCCGCCAAGGCCTACCGCATCGTCTGCACCGAGTGCGGGCTCGCCTCTCCGTGGTTCGGGACCACACCCTCCGGCCTCGTGTTCCGCAGCCCCCCGCCGACGGTCAATCCCGGCGGGCCCTCGCACGAACCCTGACCGCGGACCGGCTCGCGCACGACGCGCCGCCCCGTCAGTCGCCGACGAACACGCCGTAGCAGCTCTGCTCGGTCGAGCAGTCGACGCCGCCCGAGAAGGCGCACGACGAGAACGACGTCCGCTTCGCGTGCGGTGACGTCGCGCACAGCTCGCGGCACGTGGCGTGCTCCGCGGCGGTCATGCACGAGAACGTGAGCACGTGATCGCAGGCCGACTGGCACTCCGCGATCTCCGAGGGGGCCAGCGGATCACCCGCGTCGAAGGGCTGGTCGGGCGCGGTGCTCGCGTCGTACCCGCTCGCGCACGTGGCGAGGATCGCGAGGCACGGCGTCTTCGCGATGCACTGCAGATCGATGAGGCGTGCGCTCGACGCGCACTGGCCGAGGCAGACGGAGCGCTGGGTAGCAGGGCCGAGCTCGCACGTGTCGATGAGCCGCGAGCACGCCTGCTCGCACGTGAGCGGGGTCGCGATCACGGCCGCGTCGCCTTCCCCGAGATTCAGCGTGGAGTCACAACCCGTCCCGCCGAGCGCGCTCAGGGAGACGAGCGCGGCCGGCAAGACGAGCGTTCCGAGCGCGAGGGAGATGCGATGCATCACCCCCGAAGCTAGCGGATTCCGTGCAGTTCAGAAGGCCTTGTAGCAGTCGTTGTCGTTGCTCGTGCAGTCCGACTGGAGGACGCAGGTGGAGAAGGCGTCGCGCTTGTCGGTCGTCGTCGCCGAGCACTTCGCGCGGCAGCCCGCGTGGTCGGCGGCGTTGATGCAGCTCTGCGCCTGGAGCTGATCGCACGCGACCTGACAGGCGCCGACGGAGGTGGTCTCGCCGCCCGAGCTGCCGCCCGAGCTGCCGCCGCCGGAGCTGCCGCCGCCGCCGCACGTCTTCTCGAGCGAGTCGCACGCGGTGTTGTTGATGCAGTCGATCTGGTACTGGTACGCGTCGCTCGCGCAGGCGCTCTGGCAGGCGGCGTTGTCACTGAGCTTGATCAGGCTGCAGTCGACGAGCTTCTGGCAGGCCGTCCCGCAGGACGACTGGCTCGCCCCGGTGCCCTTGGGCGCCTCGCCGTTCGACGGCTTGGGCGTGATGTTCGTGCGACACGCCGGATCGCACACCGACGTCTGCGCGCAGTTCGTGAACACCTCGATGGCGGCGGCGGAGGCGGTCCCGCAGTCACTGTAACAAGCGGCCTGTTCGTCGGCGGTGTTGCAGCCGAAGAACTTCATCTTGTTGCACGCCTCCTTGCAGGCATCGACCTGCGGGCCGCTGGCGCCACCGGTGCTCGGGGACGCGCCGGAGCTGCCGGAGGACGAGCCGTCCGCGCCGTTGACCGTCGTGCTGCAGGCAATGGAAAGCGAAGCCGCGGCGACGAGCACCGCGATGGAACGAGCGAACATGATGCGTTTCCTTTCCAGCGGGAGGGATGTCGCCGCCGTCTCCCCTCGTTTGGGACGGGCGGATCGTTCCGTCACCGAAAAGTGGAGTGACCCGAAAGACGCGAAGCCGTCCGCTCAGCGGGGCGCGACGGCGGCGTCGACGACGGCGCCGAAGACGCTGTTCGGGTACGCAGCGCGGAAGCGCGCGGCCCGGGCCAGGGCCTCGTCGCGGCGGCCGGCGCGAGCCAGCGCGTCGATGGCGAGCGCCTCGCGCTCCTCCGAGAGACGGCCCTTCGGAAAGCGGACGGCGTGCGCGTCGAGCGCATCGAGAGCGTCCTTGCTCTGGCCGCGGCCGAGGGCGGCGCGTGCGCGATCGACGAGGGCGCGCTCCGCGGCGAGGTCGCCGTCGCTTCCGGAGACGGTCGCCGCGGTCGGCGCGCTCGGCGAGCTGCCGGCGCTCGTGGTCGTCGCAGGCGCGGCAGGAAGAGGACGGCCGACGACGGGGGCGGCCATCGTCGCCTCCGGAAGCGCCGACGCGGCGACGGACGGGAGCTCGGGGCGCGGAGACGCCGGCGACTCCCCGCCGATCGCCAGAGCACTCGGCGCCGCACCGCTGCTCACGGAGGGTGCGGTTGCCGCGGGACGCGCCGGCTGCGAGGGCACCGCCGCCGCGTGGATCGCCGCGCCGGTCGCCCCACCCGCCACGAACGCCGCGGCGACCACCGCGACGATCTTCGCCGTG
>JAQBQL010000118.1 GCA_028287035.1 Labilithrix sp.
GCCGATCGCGGCGACCGCATCAGCAGCCCCGGCGGCGTGCCCGCGCACGCCAGCACGGACGGCGGCGGCGCCCCGGTCTCGCAGTCGACCCCGCTGGCAGCCGCAGCGACGCTCACGAGCTCGATGCATCCGCAGCCGGCCGACGTGCCCGACCTCCGCTCGACCGCGCTCTACCTGAACCGCGAGCTCTCGTGGCTCGAGTTCAACGCGCGCGTCCTCGACGAGGCGGAGTCCGAGGCGGTCCCGCTCCTCGAGCGGCTGAAGTTCCACGCGATTGTCGCGATGAACCTCGACGAGTTCTTCATGGTCCGCGTCGCGGGCCTGAAGCAGCAGCTCACCGGCGAGGTCGGCGAGCTCGGGGCGGACGGGCTGTCGCCGCACGACCAGCTCGTGAAGGTCTCGGCGCGCGCCCACGAGCTCGTCGCCCAGCAGATGTCGAGCCTCATGGGCAACCTGCTCCCGCGGCTCGCCGCCGACGGCACGTTCGTGCTGCTGAAGCCCGAGCAGCTGCCGCCCGAGGTGCTCACGGTTCTCGACGAGCGCTTCCACAACGAGGTCTTCCCGATCCTCACGCCGATCGCCATCGACCCGGGGCACCCGTTCCCGCACGTGCGGAACAAGAGCCTGAACCTCGGCGTCATGCTCCAGCGCGAGGGCGAGATCGAGCCCGGCTTCGGCGTCGTGCAGGTGCCGATGATGCTGCCGCGCCTCATCGAGGTGACCGGCAACCTGAAGACCGACGCGGGCATACCCACGAAGCATGCGTTCGTGCTGCTCGAGGACCTCATCGCGCGGCACGTGGGCGCGATCTTCCCGGGCGTGAAGCTGAAGGGCGTCTACTCGTTCCGGGTCACGCGCAACTTCGACCTCGAGATCGACGAGGAGGAGGCGCAGGACCTTCTCCAGACGATCCAGCAGGAGCTCCGGCGCCGCGAGCGCGGGGCCGCGGTGCGCCTCGAGGTGGCCGGCGAGCCTTCCCCGGACTCGCTGACGAAGCTCGTTCGCGCGCTGAAGCTCGAGCCCGATCGCGACATCTACCGCACGCTCTTCCTCAACGCGGGCGACCTCATGGGCTGGGTGCCCCGCGAGGAGCGCCGCGATCTGCGCGACGACCCGTACAGCCCGCTCATGGTGCCGCCGCTCCGCGACGCCGAGGACATCTTCGCGGCGATCCGCGAGGGCGACATCCTCCTGCACCACCCGTTCGAGTCGTTCGACCCCGTCATCGAGCTCGTCACGCGCGCCGCCGAGGATCCGGACGTCCTCGCGATCAAGCAGACGCTCTACCGCGCCGGCGGCGACTCGCCGATCGTGAAGGCGCTCGCGCGCGCCGCCGAGCTCGGCAAGCAGGTCACGGCGATCGTCGAGCTGAAGGCGCGCTTCGACGAGGAGTCGAACATCCAGTGGGCGCGCACGCTCGAGCAGAGCGGCGTCCACGTGGTGTACGGCCTCCTCGGCCTGAAGACGCACGCGAAATGCCTGCTCATCATCCGGCGCGAGCGCACCGGCGGGCTGCGCCGCTACGTCCACCTCGCGACGGGCAACTACAACACGACGAGCGCGCGGCTCTACACCGACGTCGGGCTGCTCACCGCGAAGCCGAACATCGCCGAGGACGCCTCGTCGCTGTTCAACCTGCTCACCGGCTACAGCGCGCCGCCGAGGTGGAACTCGCTCGTGGTGGCGCCGCTCGGGCTGCACGAGGCCATCCTCGGGCTCATCGCCCGCGAGGCGGAGAACGCGCGCCAGGGGCGGCCGGCGCGCATCGTTGCCAAGATGAACTCGCTCGTCGACGAGGACGTCATCGAGGCGCTCTACCGCGCGTCGCAGGCGGGCGTCTCGATCTCGCTCATCGTGCGCGGCATCTGCTGCTTGCGCCCGCAGGTGCCGGGCGTCAGCGAGAACATCCAGGCGCGCGCGATCCTCGACCGGTACCTCGAGCACGGGCGCGTGTTCCACTTCGCCAACAACGGCAAGGACGAGGTCTACATCGCGAGCGCCGACTGGATGCCGCGGAACTTCCACCGGCGCGTCGAGGTGATGGTGCCCATCGAGGATCCCGCCATCCGTCAGCGGCTCATCGACATCCTCAGCCTCCAGTGGTCGGACAACGTGAAGGCGTGGACGCTCGAGTCGAACGGCGCCTACGTGCGCGTCGTGCCCAAGCCGGGCGCGCCGCTCGTGCGCAGCCAGCAGAAGTTCATCGAGCAGACGCGCGAGAAGGTGAAGGTCGCCGACCAGGCGGCCCGGCCGGTGAGCCGCTTCCACATGAACCCGAGCGCGCAGACCTCGCCCCTCGAGGGCAAGGTGCCGAAGGCGCCGGGCCGCCGCCGGCCCCGCACCGGCGACCGCTGACCGGCCGGCTCGGCGTCGGCCCCTAGGCGACGTTGAGCAGGTTCCACGCGGCGTGCACGACGAAGGCGGCGACCAGCCCGCCTTCCAGGTAGGCCATGCCGAACGCGAGGCCGAGCAGCACCGTCTGGTAGAGCGCGATCTCGTAGAGCCCGACGTGCGTGAAGCCGAAGGCCAGCGCCGACGCGAACAGGCCATAGGTGCTCCCGTAGCGGCGCACGAGCGCGTTCATCAGGACGCCACGGTAGATCCGCTCCTCCACGAACGGCATCACGACGGTGGCGAGGAGCACGAGGGCGGTCGACCCGCGCACGAGGGCGATGCGCCGCGAGACCTCGGCGGCCTCCACGGCGAGCAGCTTCTGCGAGGCGGCGTCGAGCCGGTGCGTGCAGCGCGCGAGCTCGCCGCCCGCGTCGAAGAACGCGTGTGCCCCGTAGAGGAGGGAGGCGGTGAGCACGAGGCCGGCGGCGGTCGCGTGGAGTACCGCGCGGGGCGGCAGGTGCTCCCGCACCGGCGGCGCGCCCGAGCGCGAGGCCTGGCGCGCGAGGAGCGCCGGAGCGATCAGCGCGATCAGCACGAGGGCGATCCCCTGCTGCCACGGCGCGACCTGGTGGACGCGGAGCTGCCAGCTCGCTATCGGCAGGACCGCAGCGACCGCGATCGAGGTCACGAGGAGCGCGTCCGGCAAGGGCGGCGGCCGCTTCACGTCGTTGGCGTCGGCGCGTGAGATGCCGAGGCGGTCGAGCAGCTCCAGGCTGAACCTTCCGCGGGTGGGCGCGCGGACGAGGAGCACGCCCGCGGCGGCGAGCGCGAGGGCTGCCGCGCCCCACGCCGCCGGGCTCACGCCGGCCCCGCAGGTGCGCGCCGCGCCGAGCAGGAACCGGAGGCCCGTCGCCGCGAGCGCCGCCGCGACGACGCGCGGCAAGCGCGGGGTCCGCCGCGTGAGCTCGAGGACCACGTACGCGAGCACGAGCGCGTCGAGGGCGAGCCGCGGGGCGCCGACCAGGTTCTTCGCCGCGAGCTCGCGATCGAGCGCGAGAGTCATCAGCAGCGGCGCGATGCCGAGGCCGAGCGCGACGAGCCGCGCCAGCCGCCACGAAGAAGCGGCAGGCACGGCGATCTGTGCGGCGAACGCGTCACGCAGGGCGCCGTCGCGCTCCAGCGCGATCGCCAGCGGCACGAACGGCCCTGCAGCGGAGGTCGCGACCTCGGTGTCCGCCTGCACGGCCGCGGATTCGCCGTCCGCGACGAGGTCACGGGGCTCACGGGGCACGAGCACGGCCGGTTCCGGGTCCCGGGAAGCGTTGCGGACGTGGACCACGGCGCCATGATAGAAGGTAGCCGTGTGGTTCGGGCTGACACGAGGCGAGATCGTCCTCATCGCGTTCATCTTCGCGCTGGTGTACGGGGCCGGGCATCTGCCCTGGCTGGCCGCGCGCCTCGGCGGTAAGCCGCTGCCTGCGCGCAAGCGCGACGCCACGGACGACTGACCGGATGGAGGGGGGGGGCCGCTTCATGAGCGACGAGCAGCAGCCGTCGGCGGGCGCGGGCGCCGAGCCGCGGCCCGAAGGGAGCAGCGCGGCACGTTCGCCGGTGGTCTTCGCGAGCGACGCGACGGCCGACGCGTCGCGCGTCGCGAGCGCCCTGCAATCGGCGGGATACGTCGTCGTCGACGTGCCGCTCCTCGAGGTCGTCGAGCGCGTGGTCGCGCAGCGGCCGAACGTCATCCTGTTCGACATCGACGACGAGCGCGTGCTCGGCGAGCTGGCGAGGCTGCGCAAGCTGCCCGGCTCGGGGGCCATCGACTTCGTGTTCACGGGGGCCGGCGACGGCGTCGTGCGCACCACCGAGGACGCTCTCGCCCACGACGGGAGCGCCTTCTTCCTGCGGCCCGTCGATCTGCCGGCGCTCGTCCGGAAGATCGAGGCGCTCACCGGAGGGCCCGTGCTCGGGGCGCGCACGCGTTCGTCGAACCCTCCGTCGCGGCCGCTCTCGTCGCGGAGCGGCGGCGAGCGCGCGGTCTCGCGGTCCAGTCATCCGCCGAGCGGTCCGTCGCTTCCGGCGCCCGGGCTGCGCACGCCGGGGCCGCCGCTGCCGATGAGCACGACCTCGCTCGCCGACCTCGTGAACGACATGCCGGAGGGGCCGCCGCGGTCGCTCGCGTCGCTCGGCACGGTGAGCCCGGAGCTCGCGCAGCTCCTCGCGGAGGCCGAGCTCCGTGCGGAGGCGCTCTCCGGCAGCGAGCTCCTGCCTTCGCCGGAAGAGGAGATCGAGGCGGTGCTTCCGGCCGACGTGCTCGCGTCGCTCGACGAGCCGCTCGACACCGGAGAGGACGAGGAGCCCGGCGACACCCACCATCGCACCGGCGCCGGCGACCGCGAGCACACGGGCGCTCACGCGAAGGGCACCACCACGGGCGGATCGCGGCAGAGCACGACGGGCTCCGGCTCGCGCGCGGCCTCCACCGGCGGCAGCCCTCTCGGGACGGGCGCCCAGACCCACGAGCGGCGGCTCGCGACCGAGGGCGCGCGCTCGGCCGCTCCGATCTCGCCGACCACGCCCTCCTTTGCGCGGCCGACCCGCGTGAACATGCCGCCCGCCGACGCCTCGCCGTCGCCCTTGCCGCGCCGCCGTGAGGAGTCGCCGGTGCCCCGGCCGCGTGACGAGTCGCCGGTGCCGCGTCGCCGTGAGGAGTCGCCCGCTCCGCGCCTCCGGACCGATCCCGTTCCGCGCCTGCCCAGCGAGGAGGAGACGCCCCTGCCGCGCCGGCGCAGCGAGGCGCCGGCTGCCCCCGTCGCCCCCGAGCCGCTGCGCGGACCGAGCGTCGAGCCGCCGCCGCCGCGTGCCGACGAGTCCGCGGCGGCCCTCGTGCTCGTCGATGCCAGCTCGGCGCGGCGCTTCTTCGCCGGGGCGATCGCGCGCCGGGCGAGCGGCGCCCTCTGCTTCGAGAGCGACGGGGTCGTCCGGCGAATCGTCCTGCGTGACGGCGACCTCGTGGCCGCGGCGTCGGGCGCCGAGCTCGAGTCGCTCGTCCATTTCCTCGCGGCGCGCGGCGAGCTCACGCGGGACGAGGCGGCGCGCCTCGCCCCCAAGATCCCGCCCTACGGCAGGCACGCCGGCGCGGCGCTCGTCGCCCATGGCTGGCTCGGGCAGGATCAGCTGTGGGCGGCGCTCCGCGCGCATGCCGAGTGGATCGCCTCGGCGGTGCTCCGACTGACGCGCGGCACCGCCCAGCTCGAGGTCGACCCGCCGGGGCGCCTGCGCGGCGAGCCGAGCGTGTTCGGCGCGGCGACGGGCGCCGAGATGTTCGTCGAGCTGATGCGCCGCTCCGTCACGCCCGACGAGGCGCTCGAGCAGCTCGGCGGCGTCGGCACGCGCATCACGGACGGCGCGAACCAGGGCCTCCTTTCCGAGTGCAACCTCTCCCCGCAGGACCTCGAGCTCCTGCACCGCATGCGCGGCGGCACGCTCGCCGATCTGCTCGCGCGCGCACCCGACGGCGAGGTGCTGAGCGTGCTCCACGCGCTCGCGCTCCTCGGCGTCATCGACACCGTCGCCGCTCCCGACTTCCGGCGCCGCGAGGCCCGCGCCGACGTCGATCCCGAGGTGGCGGCCCTCGACGAGGAGGCGGTCCGGGCCCGCGTGCGCGCGCGCCTCGAGCTCGTGGAAGAAGGGGACTACTTCGCGGTCCTCGGCATCACGCGCGACGCCACGGGCTACGAGGTGCGCCGCGCGTTCCTCGAGCTCCGGCGCGCCTTCGAGCCGTCGCGCCTGCTCACGCCGCGGCTCGCCGATCTCGCCGCCGACGCCAGGAAGATCGTCCTCGTGCTCGAGGAGGCCTACGAGATCCTCCGCGACCAGGCGCGGCGCGAGCGCTATCGCCGCGCCATCGACGCCTGCCCCGGCTGAACGCGTGCCTCAGGGCGGGAGCGCCGCGGCGGCGAGCGCGATCGCGCGGAGGTACCCGACCGGGTAGGGCACGAGGTCCTCGCGGTGGAGCACGATCGGCGCACGCACCGCCCGCTCGCCCTCGAAGGTCACGAGCTCGGCTGGGAGCTCGAGCCGCGTCCGCTCGGACAGCGCCACGAGATTGCGCATCGGCACCGCGACGAGGCCGCTGACCTCCGGTCCCGGGCGGTAACGCTCGAGCGGCACCGCCGAGCGATGCAGGTGCACGTCGTGGATCTCACGATCGACGATCCCGCTCGCGTGGCGGTCCTCCTGGGCATGGCGCATCACCGGCACGAGCTCCGCGGGGTCCACGACGAGACCGAGCTCCTCCTCGATCTCCCGTGACGCCTGCGCGGTGGTCTCGCCGAAACGCACGTGGCCGGCGGCGCTCGCGTCGAAGCGCCCCGGCCACACGTCCTTGCCGTCCGCGCGGCGCTGGAGGACCACGTCGCCCTCGCGCGTGACGATCCAGCAGAAGAAGGCGAGGTGCCAGAGCCCCTCGCGATGGATGTCGGCGCGACGCCGGGCGCGTCCCGTGCCGCGCCCTTCCTTGTCGAAGACCTCGAGCAGCTCGTCGGGGTCGGTGAGCGCGGTCACGGGCGCCGGGTCGTCAGCTGGCCTTCTTGAAGATGTCCATCACGTCGGTGAGGAGCTTGAGGCCCTCGGCCCGCGGGCGCTGGAACGAGTTCCGCCCCATGATCGACCCGAACGCGCCGCCCTCGGCGAGGCCCTTCACGTCCTCGAGGATGCCGGCCGAGTCGCGGTTCTCGCCGCCCGAGAAGATGATGATGCGCTTGCCGTTGAATGCGCTCTGCACGCAATGACGGACGCGCTCGGCGAGCGTCGCGATCGGCACGTTGTACTTCTCGATGACCTTCTTGGCCTCGGGCTGCTCGACGTGCGCGCTCGGCGGCTTGATCTTGATGACGTGCGCGCCGAGCTGGGCCGCGATCTGCGCCGCGTACGCCGCGACGTCGACCGCCGTCTCGCCCTCCTTCGAGAGGCCGCCGCCGCGCGGGTAGGCCCACACGACCGACGGGAGCCCCGCGTCCTTGGCCTCGGCGATGAAGTTGCGGAGGTCCTGGTACATCTGGTTGCGACGACCCGAGCCCGGGTAGATCGTGTAACCGACGGCGCTGCAGCCGAGCCGCTGCGCGTCCTTGACGGTGCTGGTGAGCGCGCTCTCCGGCTGATCCATCTTCGCGAGCGTGTCGGAGTTGTTCAGCTTCAGGATGAGCGGCACCTGACCGGCGAACTTGTCGGCGACCGCCTCGAGGAAGCCGAGCGGCGCCGCGTAGGCGTTGCAGCCGGAGTCGATGGCGAGCTGCACGTGGTAGTCGGGATCGTAGCCGGCCGGGTTCGGGCCGAACGAGCGGAGCGCGCCGTGCTCGAAGCCCTGATCGACGGGGAGGATGACCATCTTGCCGGTGCCGGCGAGGGTCCCGTGGCTCAGCATGCGAACGAGGTTCGCTTTGACTCCGGGATTGTCCGATCCGTACCAGGACAGGATCTGCTTCACGCGCTCGGTCACGGCCATCTCTCTCGCTCCTTTGAGGGGCCTTCAACCTTAGTTTTCATTGCTTTGCGGCGTCAACGGGCGCCGTGGTCGCATCGTCACGCACGCCTGAGTGACGCACTGCGCTTTGGCACACGGCCGGCTTGCTCCCGGCCCATGCATCAGCGAAAAAGCCGGTCGCCCCATGCCCTCCGACAGCCTCCCCTCGTTCCGTCCTCCGCCGCTCGTCGGCACCACGCTTCGCGAGCACGTGCTCCAGGGGATGAGCGCCGCGGTCGGCGCCACCGGCGAGTTCACCTCGCTCCTCAACCACGTGTCGCTCGCCATCCGCATCATCAACTCGCGCGTCCGCTCGGCCGGCCTCGCGGGGCTCCTCGGCTACACCGGCGAGACGAACGTGCAGGGCGAGGAGGTCCAGAAGCTCGACGCCTTCTCGAACGAGGTGCTCATCAACGTGCTCGAGCGCAGCGGGCACTGCGGGGTGATGGCGAGCGAGGAGCTCGACGAGGCGATGATCGCCGATCACCACGGCAAGTACGTCGTGCTCTTCGACCCGCTCGACGGCTCGAGCAACATCGACACGAACGTCGGCATCGGCACCATCTTCGCCATCCTGCGCCGTAGCGAGCCGAAGCTCGCCCGCCCGTCGCTCGGCGACGCGCTCCGGCCGGGCCGCGAGATCGCGGCGGCCGGCTACGTGCTCTACGGACCGTCGACGGTCTTCGTGATGTCGACCGGACACGGCGCGCACGGCTTCACGCTCGACCCGTCGATCGGCGAGTTCTTCCTCTCGCATCCCGACATCAAGACCCCGGACCGCGGGACCAGCTTCTCCGTCAACGAGGGGAACTACGCGCGCTGGTCTCCCGAGATCCAGGCGTGGTCACGCTGGATCAAGGCCGCCGACGCGAGCGGCCCCGGCACCGACGGGGGCGAGCCGTTCAAGACGCCGTACGGCGCGCGCTACGTCGGCTCTCTCGTCGCCGACGCGCACCGCACGCTCATGAAGGGCGGCATCTTCGCGTACCCCGCGGACTCGAAGAGCAAGAGCGGCAAGCTCCGCCTCCTCTACGAGGCGAACCCGATGGCCTACCTGTTCGAGCAGGCCGGCGGCGCCGCGACGGACGGCAAGGACCGCATCCTCGACATCGTCCCCTCGTCGCTCCACCAGCGCGTGCCGCTCGTGCTCGGCTCGAAGGACGACGTCGCCGCGTACCGCCAGTTCGTCACCGGCGAACGCAAGGGGTAACCGCGAGGAGCGTGTCTCGGGCGCGCAGCGCCCTTCGCCTCGGGCGAATCACGCGTGTTGCCGGTCGCCAGACGGGATCCGGGGAGGCTCGCGAAGCGAGGGGCGGAGCCCCACCTGTCAGACCCCCTGCGTCTCCGGGGTCCAGATGTACTTGTGCATCTGGAGCTGGACGCGCACCGGCAGGGCGTCGGCCATCACCCACGCGACGAGCTGCTTCGTCGTGAGCTTGCCGAACACCGTGCTTGCCAGCAGGTTCGGGGTGCGTGACGGGAGGTCACGCGTGCGGATCGCGTCGCGCATCCACTCGTAGTCGACGCGGTCGCACAGCACGAACTTGATCTCGTCACGCGCGGTGATGTGCGCGAGGTTCTCGTAACGCATGCGCGCCGACTCGCCGGACCCGGGCGCCTTCAGGTCCATGATCTTGTGCACGCGCGGGTCGACCCCGGACACGTCGGCCTCGCCGCTCGTCTCGACCAGCACGGTGCGGCCCGCGTCGCAGAGCTCGGTCATCAGCGGGAAGACGCCGGGCTGGAGCAGCGGCTCGCCGCCCGTGAGCTCGACCAGCTGCGTTCCGGTGGCGAGCGCCTTTCCGCGCACCTCGTCCCGGGTCATGCGGGTGCCGCCGTAGAACGCCTGGGTGGTGTCGCACCACGTGCAGCGGAGGTTGCAGCCCGTCGTGCGCACGAACGTGCAGGGCAGCCCGGCGAACGTCGATTCGCCCTGGATGCTTGCGTAGATCTCGTGGATGACGAGCGATTCTTCCTTGGACACGGGAGCCGGCGTCTATTTGCCGCTCGCCGCCGGAAACGCCAAGCCAATTCGAAACGAAAAGAGGCCAGCGATCCATCCGGACCGCTGGCCTCGTTCCTCAGCCGCGAATCACTTCGGCGCGCCGTCGCAGGTCTTGCCGCAGTACTTCTGGACGCTGTCGAAGCACGACAGTCCCCAGAACGTGTCGCAGCAGTACGAGTCCGCCGCGCACACCTTCATCGTGCAGTCGTCACACGCCTGGCCGAGCTTCTCGCCGGCGGTGCAGACGTCGTGGGTGCAGGTGCCGGGGATCGTCGAGCCGCTGTCCGCGCCGCCATCGGTCGCGGGCGGGGTGGTGGTGCCGCCGCCGCCGGGCGTCGTCGGGCCGCTGTCGGTGCCGCCGAAGCAGGACTCGGGGGTCGCGGCCGGCTTCGGCGGAAGCGGGAAGGGGCCCGCGACCGTGCAGGTCGCGGCGGCGCCGCCCGGGTACGCGTACGTCGTGTCGTACTGCGCGTCGGCGCTCACGTCGAAGAGCGTGCACTCCTTCTGCCACTTGTAGAGACCGAAGAGGTCGACCTTCGCGAGCACCTTGGCCGAGACGCCAGCCTCGACGTCGCCGTGGACGAGGGCCTTCGTGCCGGTCGAGTCCTTGCCGCCGCAGGTCTGCGACGCGCCCATGCCGGCGTACGCATTCGCGGTGAGCGAGGCGGTCGCAGCGCCGAAGAACTTGAGCTCGAAGCTCGGGTTGACGGTGCAGTACGCGCGCGCCATGCCCTCCTTCGTGTAGGTCGGGCCGGTGGGCTTCAGCTCGGCGCTCTTCGAGAAGCTCGGGGTGAGCTTGCCGCCGGCGTACGAGAGGCCCGCCGTGATCTGCGCGCTCGCGGTGCCGCCGACCGTCGCCTCGACGGGCGCCGTGAAGGAGAGATCGCAGCTCAGGGTCGCCGTGAAGTGCACGCTGGCCGGAAGGCTGACGCCGCCGAGGCCGATCGAACCGAGGCTGACGTTGTAGTCGGCGAGCGTCTTCGAATACGACTTCGTGAGCGCCTTGCCGGCGAGCGTCGCCTGGCGGGCCGCGTCGACGCTGGGGTCGAACTTGATGCCGGCGCCGAGGAGCAGCTCGGCGTCGAGCTTGCCCGTGGCGTTGACCTTGAAGGAGTTCAGCTTGAGGAAGCCGATGTCGGCGTCGAAGTCGTAGCTGGGCGAGAAGCCGAGCGTGCCCTTCTCGATGCCGGCGTAGATGGTGTACGGAACGTCCGCGCCGTCCGAGCCCTTGGCGACGTCCTTGATCTCGAAGAGCTTCGTGCCCGAGTAGTCGAGCAGCTTGACGGTCGTGCCGCCCTTGCCCTGCGGCGAGAGGCTGTTCGTCGAGAGCGGGCCGTCGACGCCGAGGTCGGGCGTGTCGAGCGTCGCGTGGACGACGAGCTTGTCGACCGCCTCCTGGAGCGTCGCGGTCGTCGTCATGACGACGACGCTGCCGTCCGCGCCCTTCGCGATCGAGGAGATGCGACGGAGGAAGCCCTCCGGGTTCTTGCTCGACGTGCCGCTCGACGCGCGGTCCGAGAGCAGGATCTCGCCGGCCTTGCGCGCGGACAGCTCGCTGTACGCCGAGGCGGGGAAGATCACGCGGTCGGCCTGCACGTCCGCCACGTCGGCGAGCGCGGAGCTCACGACACTGGTGCCCTCGTGGAGGGTGACCGCGCCGTGCTCGGTGCCGTTGGAGGCGAAGCCGTCGGGTCCGGAGTCACCGCTGCTGCTACAGGCAGCGGCGACGAGACAGGCAGCGGCAGACGCGAGGAAGAGAGCCTTCTTCATCAGGATGGATCCTTGGGTAGAGGGGGTCGGATTCGACGCGTTCAGCGCTTGAGGAGCTCGGCGGACGACTCGTCGGAGTTCTTGCGAACCGACTTGCCCAGGTTCCGGTAACCGAGGGCGGCGAGGAACATGATGGCGATGATGAGGAGCGCGTACTCCACCATCGTCGCACCGCGGGCCCGTCGGAGGTTCAGGAAGGAGCTCTTCGTCGTCATGGTTGCCTATCGAGCAACGCCTGTGCCGACCTTGCGACATGGGGGGTCGATGTACGATACCCGGCGATTTCCTGGGTCCCGTGAGCGCCGCGGCGCACCCGGGTTGCGCAGTTGGCTACTCATGGACCCCCCTCGTCCGAGGAATGCGCGATCCACCCGCCCCGTCAGGGCTTCACGTTCGCGAACACGCCCTTGCCGCGGCCGGTGCTCGAAAACGTCAGGTTTGCGGGGACCTGGGTGCCGCTCACGGGCGACAGCTTCACGTCGACTCCCGTGTTCGTCACGGGGACGAGCTGCACCTGCTTCAGCGTCGGGGCGCCGCTCGAGACGTCGAACAGCGCGCGGCCGATGAAGTTCTTCGTCTGCGCGGCGCAGCCCGGGTGGAGGAAGTTGCCCAGGCTCTCGAAGAAGGCGCCCGTCCCGCCGCTCGCCTTGCGGACGATCCGGACCGGCTTCCAGACGTGCGGGCCGTGCCCGAAGACGACGTCGCCGTTGTACTTCGCGATGAAGTCGGTGCCCGTCTTCACGAGGGCGGGTTGCGAGTCCTGGCTGTGCAGCGCGAGGACCCGCAGGTCGGCGGCCGCGTCGCGGAGGCTCTCGAGGACCGCCTTCGTGTCGGCCTGGCAGGTCGCGAGTGGGCAGCTCGCGCGCCCCGTGTAGATGTCGGCGAAGGCGACGCGCACGTCCTTGCCCTTGATGCGGAAGGTGCGGACCTTCGCCTTCGTCTTGTCGGCCTCGCGCGTCGTGATTCCGGCCCAGATCCAGGCGTTGTCGCTCATCGCGTCGAGCGCCGGGACGGTCATCCGCGAGCTCGTCTCCTCGCCGCCGCCGTTCGAGCAGTCGCGCGAGTGGTTGTTCGAGAAGCCGAGCAGGTTGACGCCCCGGTCGTAGACCTGCTGCAGGTTCCCGGGCCGCGACAGGAACGCATACGAGCTGCCGGCCAGGTAGGGCTTCGAGAACTGGTCGCAATGGTCGCCGACCACGCTCTCCCAGTTCATGAACGTGAGGTCGCCCTTGATCAGCGTGCCGCTCGGGTCGAAGCGGTCGAGCGCGGTGCCGATGCCCGCGGCCATCGGATCCTTCTGGTGCGTCTTCGAGAACGCCGTGTCGCCGACGCCGCGGACGTCGAGGAGGTCGGTGTCGTCGCGGTCGTCCGGCGCCGCGGCGAGCGCGCTGGCCGGCGCGGTCTCGTCGGGGAGGCCGAGCGACGGCTCGGAGATCGCGCTGTCGACCGGCTCGACGTCGTCTGCGCCCCCCTCGTCGTCGGCGGCCTCGGCGCTGCACGCGCCGGCGAGCCCCACGAAGGTGAGGAGGGAGAGGAGGCGGAGACCCGAGGTCATGACGGAACGCACGGACCCGCGCAATGCAGGTGCGATGCCAGCCCACACGCGAGCCAAGCTGCCGGAATCACGCGCCGCGTTCGTGCGGAGTGGATCGCGCGGTGCTCGCCGGTGGTGTGCGCCGGAGCGGTCGCGCGCGTCAGCCGGCGTCGACGGGCACGAGCTCGGGGGCGGGGAGCATGCCGTCCGGCGCGGGCTCCTCGCCGGAGGTGACGGGCGGCGCCGGCACGAGCATCGGCGGCCGCACGAACGCGTAGTGCCGGTGGATCGCGTAGACGCAGGCGACGATCGAAACGGCGCCGAGCACGAAGATCCGGAAGAAGAGGCCGAGCGGCATGCGCGGCCTCTCGACGGGCTTCAGCGGCCGCGGCCGCTTGCGTGCGCTCGAGCGTTCCACGTCTCTCACCATAGCGCGGGCCCGCGCTACGGTGGCGCGGGCACGCCGTCGGGCCACGACGTGCGCTTGCGGGAGAGAGACGATGACGAAGGAGCCGGTGATCAGAGCGCTGCGTTGGTCGGGCGAGGAGCAGCCCGAGCCGCTCGTGATGCGCGAGTGGATCGTGACCAATGGCCGCGGCGGGTATGCGTCGGGATCGGTCGGCGCGGTGCCGACCCGGCGCTTCCACGGTCTCCTCGTCGCGGCCCAGCCGTCCCCGATCGGGCGCGCCATGATGTTGAACCACCTGTTCGAGACGCTCCGCATGCCCGACGGCTCGTGCGTGCGCCTCGCCGGGTACGAGCGGCAGTCGCTCGAGGTGTTCGCGGCGCCCGTGCTGCGCGAGTTCCGGCTCGACCAGGGGCTTCCCGTCTGGACGTTCGAGCTCGGCGCCGGGCCGTCGCGCGTCGTGCTGGAGAAGCGCCTTGTCATGATGCACCTGCAGAACACCGTGCAGGTCAGCTACCGCGTCCTCGAGGGCGACGGGCCGCTCCACCTCGATCTGCGTCCGTCGGTCTGCTTTCGTCCGCACGAGGGGAACGTGTCGGGCGCCAACCCCGCCGACTACGTCCTGCAGGCCGCGGGCGGTCGCTACGAGATCAAGGGCCCCGACCCGTTTCCGACGCTGCGCATGCGGATCTGCGGGGAGCATCCGTCGTTCACCATCGACGGCCACGAGGTGCACGACCTCGTCTACCGCATCGAGAAGGCGCGTGGGTACGACTACACGGGGACCTTGTGGAGCCCAGGATTCTTCCGCGCGGAGCTCGCCAGGGGCCAGGACGTCGTGCTCGTCGCGTCGACCGAGCCGTGGGAGGCGCTCACCGCGCTGAGCCCCACCGAGGCGAACGACGCCGAGCAGGCGCGGCGGGAACGGCTCGTCACCGAGGCCGCGGAGGGCGCTCGCTCGGCCCTCGGCCGCGAGCTGACCTTCGCCGCCGACCAGTTCCTCATCACGCCCACGAGCCGCGTCGAGGACGAGGCGCGCGCGCACGCTGCGGGCGACGAGGTGCGCACGGTGATCGCCGGCTACCACTGGTTCACCGACTGGGGGCGCGACACGATGATCAGCCTCGAGGGGCTCACGCTCGTCACCGGGCGTCACGACGAGGCCGGCCACATCCTCCGCACGTTCGGGCGCTACGTGAAGGACGGGCTCATCCCGAACATGTTCCCCGAGGGCAAGTCGGCGGGGCTCTACCACACGGCGGACGCGACCCTGTGGTTCTTCCATGCCGTGCACCGGTACGTGGAGCTCACGAAGGATCGCCTGACGTTGCAGCTGCTTCTCCCGAAGCTGCGCGAGATCTTCGACAAGCACATGCAAGGTACACGCTTCGGGATCGGCGTCGACCCCGCGGACGGGCTGCTCCGCCAGGGTGAGGAGGGCTACCAGCTCACCTGGATGGACGCGAAGGTCGGAGACTGGGTGGTCACCCCGCGCCGCGGCAAGGCGGTCGAGATCAACGCGCTCTTCTACAACGCGTGCCGCCTGCTCGCGGGCTGGCTCGAGCAGGAGGGCGACGTCGCGGCCGCCAAGCCGGTGACCGCCGCCGCCGACCGCGTGCAGCGCTCGTTCAACGAGCGGTTCTGGTACGCCGACGGCGGCTACCTGTACGACGTGCTCGACGGACCGGAGGGGACGAACGATCCGGCGCTCCGCCCGAACCAGGTCTTCGCGATCGCCCTCGATCACCCGGTGCTCGATCGCGCACGCTGGGCGCCGGTGCTCGAGGTCGTCGAGCGCGAGCTCCTCACGCCGGTCGGGCTGCGCTCGCTCGGACGCAATCACCCGGACTACAAGGCGGCGTACGACGGCGACCTCCGCGCGCGCGACGCCGCGTACCACCAGGGTACCGTGTGGTCGTGGCTCATCGGCCCGTTCGTCGACGCGTGGATGGCCCAGAACCCGGGCCGCGAGGCGGAGGCGGCGCGGTTCCTCGATGGCTTCGGGCCTCATCTCGGGGAGGCGGGCGTGGGATCGGTGAGCGAGGTGTTCGACGCCGAGCCCCCGTTCGCGCCGCGCGGGTGCATCGCGCAGGCGTGGGGCGTCGCCGAGGTGCTGCGGTGCCTCGTGAAGACGGGTACGCCCTCGGCGCGGTAGGTCTATAGTCCAGGCGCTCGTGATCCGGCGGCTCTCCGTACCTGCGCTCCTCGTGCTCCCCCTCGTGCTCGCGGCGAGCGCGAGCGCGAGCGGCTGCACGCGCGATGCCGGCCGGGGGCTCACCGGGCCGCCGCCGCTCCTTCCGGAGCCGCACGGGGCGCGTCGCGTCACGCCGGCGCCCGAGTGGTACTGGGAGCCGGTGGAGCCGCCGGTGCGCGCGCCCTCGCATCCCGTGGAGCTGCCGGTCGCCGAAGGCTCGATCGAGCGCACCGAGGGCGCCGCGAAGGTGTGGGAGTCGCTCGGGGCCGCGGGGCGTGACCAGCTCCTTCGCGACGGGCTCGTCACGCGCGAGGCGCCGGCCGCCGCCTCGTTCCAGATGGGTGCGTTCTACATGGATCTGCGGGAGCAGCGCGTCCCGTACGTCGTCACGCTCGACGCGCTCGCGGCGGTGCTCCATGCCGGCTACGTGCGGGCGCTCGCCGAGGTCGACGACACGGTCATCGCCCCGGCGCTCGTCGCGCTCCTCGAGCGCCTCGACGCGCGGCTCGCCGCCGAGTCGAAGGGCGCCGGGGTGGAGCTCGCCGCTGCGCTCGGCACCGCACGCGCGATGGTCGCGGTGGCCCGCGGGCTGGCGACCGAGGGCGCGGTCGTCGAGCCGCCGCTGCCGATGGAAGAGGCGTTGCGCGCGAGCCAGGAGATCACGCGGGTGCTCGCGCATGCGGGCGTCGAGACGAGCCCGCTCCTCGGCGCGCCCATCGACTATGCGACGCTGGTCGCCCCGGAAGGCGCGGCGCATCCCGGGGCGTTCCGCGCGCTCGCGTGGCTCTCGTCGGCGCCGCTGCTCTTCGTCCCGCGGAGCGAGGCGCGCGGCGGCGTGGTCGACGTGGGCACGGCGCGGCGGCATGCGCGGGTCGCGCTCCTCTTCGCGAGGCTCACGCAGCGCGAGGTCGACCCGGCGATCGAGGCGCTCTACACGCGGCTGACGCGCCTGCTCGCCTTTTTGTGGGGGCCGTCCGACGACCTCACGCCGGGGCAGCTCGCCGAGATCGCCGCGCAGAACAAGCTGAAGGTCGAGGACCCGAAGCTCGTCTCCAACGTCGTGCTGCTCGACCGGCTGCGCAAGAAGGTCGCGACCTCCGCGGCGGGCCCGGCGCTCTTCGATGGGTCGGGAGCGCCGGGGCGCGCGGGCATCGGGCTCCGGCTGTTCGGCGGCCATGCCGCGGCGGACTCGGTCGCGCTCGCCACGCTGGCCGGCCCCGCGCTGGGCGTCGCGGAGGGCGGGACGATGCCGGCGCTGGCGCGCGAAGGTCAGCGGCTCCTGCCCGCGTCGCTCGACCTCGCGGCGTGGCTCGGGGCGAAGGAGGGCCGCGCCGCGCTGCGCGCCGACCGCCTCGACGTTTTCCCCGGGTACGACGCGGCCCTCGCCCGGGCCATCGCGGCGCGCCCCGACGACCTCGCGCCGTCGCGCCACGCCTCGGTGCACGGGTCGCTGCTCGACGTCACGATGACCTGGCTCACGCCGGAGCCAGCCCCCGCTCGGCTGCTCGCCGGGGCCGCCGCCCAGCGCGCCGCGATCGAGTCGGCGCTCGCCGCCTGGACGCTCGCCCGTCACGAGTCGCAGCCGCTCACCCGTCCGCTGCCGCCGCGGAGCGCGCGCTTCCCCAAGGAGGTCGAGGCCCGGGGCGCAGCGCTTCCGGCGTTCGTCGAGCAGGCGCCCGACGTGATCGCCGGAATGGTGGCGACCGTCGCGCAGACGCGGCGAGGCCTTGCGGTCGTCGCGGGGCTGCCGCTGACGTCGCCCGCGATGACGACCCTCGTCGAGGTCGAGGATCTCCTCCGGACCGCCATGCGCATCGCGACCCTCGAGTCGAACGACGAGGCGCTCCCGGCCTCCGAGGTCGCCGCTCTCCAGCAGCTGCCGGCGCGGCTCGCCCGGCTCGACGAGGGGAACGCCCCGCTGCCGGTGGTCGCCGAGGTTGCCGTCGATCCGGGCGGCGCACGGTCGCTGTCGGCCGCCACGGGCGCGCTCGAGCAGGCGATCACGGTCGTGCGCGATCCGGGCTCCGGCGACCTCGTCCTCGCGGTCGGTGCGCACGTTCCGGCGATGGATCTCGTGGAGTCACGCGCGTCTCGCTCGACCGACGCGAGCCACCGCGCCCGCCTCGCACGCGCCCGTGGTGACGGCCGGGATGCACCCGCGCGCGGGTCGTACACGAACGCGTTCCGTCTCCCGCGCTGAAACGTCGCGTCATGCGACCGGGGGACGTGCTCGCGCGGAGAACAAAGGTACGATCCGGCGGATGGCTCTCTCGGTTCGTACGGCTCTCGCGTCTGCAGTGATCGGCGTCGTCGTGTTCGTCGGCTGTTCCTCGTCGAACAGCGACGCTCCTGCCGTGGAGGCCGACGCCGGTCTCGACGCCGGCCCCCCGTGCAGCCGGCTCACCACCGTCTGTCAGGAGGGCGGCGCGTGCGAGGGGGCGCCCGACTGCGCCTCTGCGCTCTGCCGTGACGGCACGTGCCAGAACGTCGATCCGCCGAACGGCCAGAAGGATCACGACGAGACCGACGTGGATTGCGGGGGCGCCCACGCGCCCGCGTGCCCCGACCTCGGGGGCTGCCTCGTCCCGCAGGACTGCACGAGCACGGTGTGCACGGGCGGGGTCTGTCAGGTCCCGTCCCCCACCGACGGCGTGAAGAACGGCGACGAGACCGGCAAGGACTGCGGCGGCGCGAAGGCCCCGAAGTGCCCGGAGGGCCAGGGCTGCGCGAGCGACGCCGACTGCAACGCGCTCCGCTGCGATCTCGTGAACAAGAAGTGCCTTCCGGCGACGCACGACGACGGCATCAAGAACCTCGACGAGACCGGCGTCGACTGCGGTGGCCCGACGGCGACCGTGAAGCGCTGCGCGACCGGCGAGAGCTGCGTCGCAACGACCGACTGCGACAACGTCCTCTGCAACGCGACGGGCAAGAAGTGCGACCCGCCCACGCCGACCGACGGCCTCAAGAACGGCAGCGAGACCGACGTGGACTGCGGCGGCACCGCGCCCACCAACGCGCCCAAGTGCGTCATCAGCAAGACGTGCAAGGCGAACAGCGACTGCTCGAGCAACGGCTGCTCCGCGAACACCGGTACGTGCGACCTGCCCTCGTGCGCGTCCGGCGAGACCGCGGGCATCGTGACCTGCGGCGCGAAGGAGACGGGCGAGGCGGGCGCGACGCACGAGAGCTGCTGCAAGTCGCTGGTCCTGCCGACCCGCACGACGCGTCGCCTCGACAAGTACGAGATCACGGCCGGGCGGTTCCGCACCTTCATCAACAGCGTCGGCCCGGACGTCCGCACCTGGGCGAAGACGTTCGCGACCGCCAACCCGACGTCGCAGCTGGCGAGCCTCGTCGCGCTCGGCGGGCCGAGCGTCGCGCCGGGCGGCGGTGACCTCACGAGCATCCTTCCCGCGCAGGACGTCGCCGGCGCCCACAGCCTGACCGCTCACCTCGAGACGGACATCGACAACTACGACGGCGTGCGTGGCTGCGTGAACGACTACGACCCGGGAGTCGCCGGCTCCGGGAACTACTCGGCGAACACGTACTGGATGGACAAGACGCACATGAATGCGGTCCAGATCGAGGAGCGCGCGCTCGCCCGCAGCTACTCGGACGAGAAGTCGATGAACTGCGCGATGCCGCTGATGTTCGCGGCGTTCTGCGCGTGGGACGGCGGCGAGATGGCGACGCTCGCCGACTACCGCGACGCGTGGGTCAAGCCGACCGACACGTACCCGTGGGGCCCCACCGACGTGAAGCGGCCGAACTACAACTTCTGCAATGGCACCTACAACAACGGGGGCTTCAAGTGCCAGTGCGACCCGACGGTGCACCCCGACGCCACCAAGCAGGATTCGTGTCCGGCGGGCGGCGTCCCCGGGTTCAGCGGCGGCGGCACCTTCTACGAGTGGCCGCGGAACACCGACCGCTCGCGTGACAACGAGCCGCTCATCGGCGCGCCCGGTCGCTTCCTCGGCGACGCGACGGTGAAGAAGAGCGGCGGCGAGTCGTGGATGGATCTCTGGGCGAACCTCGCCGAGTACACGGGTGACTTCACCGCTTCGGCATCGCGGACGTGGTGCGACTACTCGGCCGGCGTCAACGCGGGCGACCCGACGTGCACGCGCTCGGGCCACGCCGGCAACCTCGGGACGAAGTACACGAACATCCCCGCCGCGGGCATCATCGGCAACTCCTGGGAAGGCCACGAGTACGGCTACGGGAGCGGCAACGCGTTCGAGGTCACCTTCCAGTACGGCAAGTTCGGCGCGCGCTGCGTGCGGCCGGCGACGCCGTACTGACCCCATTCGGGTGACACGCCGTCCCCCTCAGGGGGATTGACCGCCCTGGGTCCGGCCGGTACGCCTTTCCACCATGCGAAAGCTCCTGCCCGCCGCGCTTGCCGTTTCGCTTCTTCCTCTCACCCTGGTCGTCGCCTGCGGCAGCGAGAGCAGCGAGGAGCCGGGGCCGGACGGCGGCGCCTCCAGCAGCAGCAGCAGCAGCAGCGGGGCCAGCGGATCGAGCGGCAGCAGCGGCTCGAGCGGCAGCAGCGGCTCGAGCGGCAGCAGCGGGTCGAGCGGCGACGTCGTCGTGCCGCCGATCACGACGTTCCAGGTCGCGATGGTCGGCATCGGCGCCTGCGCGGTGTTCCCGGACGGCCGCATGAAGTGCTGGGGCCATCCGTCGGTGGCGCACGACGAGCCGACCCGCGGCGACGGCCCCGGCGAGATGGGCGCGGCGCTTCCGTACGTCACGACGGACAAGCCCGTCACGCGCGTGGTGGGCGAGTCGGGCTCGGACGGCGAGATGTGCATCATCTTCGCGGACGGCGGGCTTCGCTGCTGGGGCGGCAGCTACCTCGGGCAGAACACCGGCAACGACATCGCGCTCGATCTGATCAAGACGAACATCGTGCTTCCGCCCGGGCGCACCGCCAAGGACGTGGCCCTCGGCACCGGCCACGGCTGCGTGCTGCTCGACAACGGCACCGTCACCTGCTGGGGCGGCAACGACTCGGGGCAGCTCGGGCTCGGCGACACGGCAGCCCGCCCCCAGCCCTCGTCGACGCTCGTCGATCTCGGCACCGGCCGCACCGCGAAGTCCCTGGTCGCGGGGAAGGCGTACACCTGCGCGATCCTCGACGACGACCGCGTCAAGTGCTGGGGCCGCAATGCGAACGGCATCGCCGCCAGCGGCGACGCGCAGAACATCGGCGACGGCCCGGGCGAGATGGGCGACGCCCTCCAGTACGCGAAGATCGGCACCAACCCGGCGACCGGCGCGCCGTGGAAGGTGAAGAAGCTCAGCGCGGGCGACAGCTTCGTGTGCGGGATCCTCGAGGACAGCAGCGTCAAGTGCTGGGGCAACGGCGGCAACTTCGGCGGCCTCGGCAACGGCCTCAGCGGCTTCGACAACACGTACGGGACGACCATCGTGGACGACGCGATCCCGGTCGTGAACCTCGGCATGAACCCCGCGACCGCGAAGCCGTGGAAGGTGATCGACATCGCCTCGGGGATCTTCAGCACGTGCGCGGTGCTCGAGAACAACGCGGTGAAGTGCTGGGGCGCCGACAACGGCTTCGGCGTGCTCGGCGGGGCCTCGGCAGCGACGGTCGGCGACAACCCGGGCGAGATGGGCGAGGACCTCCTGCCCGTCGCCCTCAAGCCGGGGCGCACCGCGACCGCGCTCTACTCGGCGTACGGCGCGATGTGCGCGTGGGTCGGCGGCACCACCCTCGACTGCTGGGGCCGCAACCGCTACGGCGTCCTCGGGGCGGGCCTCGCCGACGTCGCTCCTACCGACAACGTCGGCGACAGCCCGGCCGAGCTGGGCGCGGGCCTGGCCGAAACGCTCCTCCAGTAGGCGGCGGCTTGCATTCCCGCGGGATCACTCTAGATCCCAGGGGATCATGGCCATTCATCCCTACGCGGAGTTCGTGCACCGGGTCGACAAGCCGGCGCGCTACCTCGGCGGCGAGTACGGCGCGGTCCGCAAGGACTGGGACTCGGTTCAGGCGCGCGTCTGCCTCGCGTTCCCCGACGTCTACGACATCGGGATGAGCCATCTCGGCTTCAAGATCCTCTACAAGATCCTGAACGACGACCCGCGCACGCTGGCCGAGCGCGCGTACTGCCCGTGGATAGACATGGAGAAGGAGCTGCGCATGCGGAAGCTCCCGCTCGTGTCGCTCGAGGGCGCGCGTCCGCTCCGTGACTTCGACGTGGTCGGCTTCTCGCTGCAGTTCGAGCTCACGTACACGAACGTGCTGACGATGCTCGACCTCGGCGGCATCCCGCTGCACGCCGCCGACCGCGGCGAGGACGATCCCATCGTGATCGCGGGCGGCCCCACCGCGACGCACCCCGAGCCGCTGACGATGTTCATCGACGCCGTGTGCATCGGCGACGGCGAGGAGCGCACCACCGAGGTCGCGCTGCTGTGGACGTCGCTGAAGAAGGAGGGCGTGCCCCGTACCGAGCGCCTGAAGGCGATCGCGAAGCTGCGCGGCGTGTACGTGCCGGCGCTCTACGCGGTGGCCATCGACGAGCAGACCGGCCTCGAGGTCGTCGATCGCCCCCTCGTCGAGGGGCTCGCGCTCCCCGTGCGGCGCAGCCTCGTCGAGGACCTCAACGCGTTCCCGTTCCCCGACGACGGACCGGTCGGCGGGCCCGAGGCCATCTTCGATCGCATGTCGATCGAGATCGCGCGCGGCTGCACCGAGGGCTGCCGGTTCTGTCAGGCCGGCATGATCTACCGGCCCGTGCGCGAGCGCGACCCGCAGCAGATCGTCGACACCATCGTCAGCGCCGTGAAGAAGAGCGGCTACGACGAGGCGAGCCTGACCTCGCTGTCGACCGCCGACTACTCGTGCATCGCGCCGCTCATCGAGAAGGTGACGAAGGCCCTCGCGCCCGAGAAGGTCTCGCTCGGCGTCTCGTCGCTGCGCGCCTACGGTCTCGAGGAGCCCGTGCTCGACGACATCCGCCGCGTGCGCGCGAGCGGCATCACGTTCGCCCCCGAGGCGGGCAGCCAGCGCATGCGCGACGTGGTGAACAAGAACGTCACCGAAGAGCAGCTCATGACCACCGCCGAGCGCATCTTCTCGCGCGGCTGGGACGGCATGAAGCTGTACTTCATGATCGGCCTCCCCACCGAGGAGGAGGAGGACGTTCGCGAGATCGTCCGCGTCGGCAAGCGCGCGCGCGAGGTGGGCCGCAAGGTCCGCAAGGAGTCGAACCAGGGCGGGCCGCCCAAGGTCACGGTCAGCGTCTCGACGCACGTGCCGAAGCCGCACACGCCCTTCCAGTGGTGCGCGATGGACCGCGAGGCCCAGGTGCTCGACAAGCAGGGATGGCTTCGCGAAGAGGTGAAGGGCAGCGGCGTCGACCTCCGCATGCACGACTCGCGCACGAGCTGGCTCGAGGGCGTGTTCGCGCGCGGCGACCGCAAGCTCGGTCGCGTGCTGGAGCGCGCCTACCAGGCGGGCTGCCGCTTCGACTCGTGGGAGGACCAGCTCAAGATCGAGACCTGGTCCGACTGCTTCGACGCCGAGGGCATCGAGCCCGGCGCGTACCTCGGCACGGTGCCGGTGACCGCGAAGCTCCCGTGGGACCACATCGACGTGGGCCTCGAGGAGGGCTTCCTGCTCCGCGAGTATCGCAAGGCCGTGAAGAGCCGCCTCAGCCCCCCGTGTGGCAAGGTCGCGGGCGCGTTCATCCACGAGACGAACATCGAGGACGCCGAGAAGGAGACCCGGAAGCTCGTCTGCTACGACTGCGGGGTCGCCTGCGATCTGTCGGCGATGCGCACCGAGCGCATCAACTACCTCGTGAAGCTCGGCGCGAAGTCGAAGCGCGTGCCGACGCCGCGCGCGCTGCCCGAGCGCGACGCGCAGGGGAACCTCGCGAAGGTGCGGCCGCCCAAGCAGGTCCAGGGCGAGGGGCGCCGCTTCCGGTTCCTCTATCGCAAGGTCGGCCCGATGGCCTTCCTCTCGCACCTCGACCTGATCCGCGCGCTGCCACGATCGTTCCGGCGCATCGAGGTGCCGATCTTCTACTCGTCGGGCTTCCATCCGAAGCCGGACATGATCTTCTCGCCGGCGCTGTCGCTCGGCGTGGCGAGCCTCTCCGAGGTCCTCGACGTGAAGCTCATCGTGTCCGAGGACACCGACCCCGAGGTGCTCGCGCGCGAGCTGACGCGCGTGTCGCCGCCGGGCCTCGTGTTCGACCGAGGCATCGCGCTCCGCATGCACGATCCGAGCATCGCCAAGGTGATCGACGGCGCGCGCTACGCGGTCGGCTTCCCGCGCGCCGCGCTCGATCTCATCGGCGGCGAGGCCCGGCTCCGCGCCGAGGTGGCGCGCGTCCTCGCCGAGCCCGAGATCAAGGTGATCCGCCGGTTCGAGAAGGGGCTCGCGAAGTCGGTCGACGTGAAGAAGTTCCTGACCGGCCTCGAGGTCGGCACCGCGCGCGCCGCGGCGTTCCTCGACCAGGCGCAGGTCCAGGGCGACTTCGTCCCGCTGCTCGTCGACGTGGCGATCATGGGCGACGGCGGCGTGAAGATCGCCGAGGTCATCGAGGCGCTCTTCCCGGTCACCGGGCAGGCACGTCGCGGCTCGGCCGCCGCCTTCGAGATGACCGCCGAGAACGTCCCGTACCACGCGGTCCGCGCCGAGCTCGGGCTCGCGCACGACGGCGGGTACGTCACGCCCCTCGACCTCGCCAAGGTCTTCGAGCTGCGCCCGCCGCCGGCCCCGAAGCCGCGCACCGCGACCGACGGCCCGAAGGTGGTCGAGACCAGCGGCGCCTGACGGCCCCGCGCCCGCTCGGTCACTTCACCCAGAGGTGGCCGAGCTGGTACCAGCCGTCGGCCTCGGAGTAGCAGCCGCCGCCCTCCGAGCCGATCTCGTACGCGACGTACGCGAGGCCCCCGCCGCATGCGCCGTCGGCGGCGCCGAAGCCGTAGTTGTCGCGCGTCGCGTCGCACGTGAAGTCGCCGGTGCGCGCCGGGTCGGAGGACCACGCCAGCCCGTTCGAGCGGAGCGAGGACCACGCGCCGGTGCCGCTCCTGAGGAAGCCGTCGTAGCTCCCGCAGTCGAAGCGGAAGTATCCGAGCGTGGACATCGCGTTGATGGTCGCGTCGTCGAGCTTCGCGCTCGTGTTGCCGAGGGACACGTCGCCGAACGCGTCCACCTGGTCGGCCTGGTAGCTCGTGTCGGGTCGCAGGTTCACGACGCGCGTCCAGCCGCCGCCGTCCCGGACCATGTCGCAGTAGGCATCGAACGCGGCGCCCGCAGGAGCGATCGGATAGACGCCGCTCGGGATCTCGGGGAGCGCCGCGTGGAGCGCCTTGCACGTCGCGTAGGGCGCGAAGCAGCGCACCCCCACGTCGGCGACGTCCGCGGTCACGGTGCCGCGCGCGTGTGCGACGACCGCGCAGCCCTGTCCGGCCGGCGCCGTGACGACGTGCACGTCGAGCGCGGTGCCGCCCGCGAGGCGCGCCGGGAAGGTGAATGCCCCGTCGCCCGCGACCGTGACCGCCGGGCCATCGCCGTTCGCGAGGGTGAGCGACCCGCTCGCGCCCGTGACGGTGCCGCCGACCACGAACGTCGGAACGCAGGTGACGCTCACGTCGGTGACGTCGCTCGTGCCGACCACCACGGTGGGCTGCTCGACGGCGCACACCTGGCTCGCCGGCTGGGCCGCGACGGTGACCGTGAGCTCGGTGCCGGTGGCGATCGCCGTCACGAACGCGAAGTGCCCGCTGCTCGCGACCACGATCTCCTCGCCCGCCGGCGCGAGACGTAGCGTCACCGTTCCGCTGAGACCCGTCACGGTGCCCCCGACCAGGCGCGCCAGCGCCCCGTCATGGTCGGTGGCCAGGGGCAGCGTTCCGGCCGCGCCCGTGCCGCCGGCGCCGTGCGGCATCTCCGCGACCCCGCCCGAGGACGACGACCCCGACGCATCGGGGCCCGCCGCGGCGCTGCACCCGGCGAGCGCGGCGAGACCGAGGAGAGCCGGGCCAAGCGAAACGAGAAGGGAGCGCATGACGGTACTAGCGGCCAGACCGACCCGGCCCGTAAGGCCGGGCGACGCCGCGACCCCTCTGGTATGAAGACCCGGCCTTGGTCACGACCCAAGCTCTCGCGCTCCTGGCGCTCGCCGCGTTCGCCGCCGGGCTGGTCGACGCCATCGCGGGCGGCGGCGGTCTCCTCACGGTGCCGGCGCTGCTCGCGGCCGGCCTGCCGCCGCAGCTCGCCCTCGCGACCAACAAGGGGCAGGCGGCGTTCGGCGCGGTCAGCTCGTTCGCGTCGTTCTGGAACAGGGACGGCATCGACCGGAAGCGCGCCCCGATCGGCTTCGCGTGTGGGTTCCTGGGATCGATCGTGGGCGCCCGCGTGCTGCTCCTCGTGAAGCCCGAGCCGCTGAAGCCGATCGTCCTCGTGCTGCTCCTGTTCGCCGCCGGGTTCGTCGCGTGGCCCCGGAAGCCGCGCCACGGTGAGCCACACACGTGGGCGATGCGGGCGCTCTTCCCGATCGCGTTCGGCATGGGCTTCTACGACGGCTTCTTCGGACCGGGCACCGGCTCGATCCTCATCGTGCTCTTCGTCGCGGTCTTCGGCGACACGATGACCCGCGCCTCGGGCAACGCGAAGGTCGTGAACCTCGCGTCGAACCTGGCGGCCCTGGCGCTCTTCAGCATGCGCGGGCTCGTCCTCTGGAAGATCTCCCTGCCGATGGCCGCCGCGAACGCCCTCGGAGCCTTCGTCGGCGCCCGGCTCGCCGTGAAGCGCGGCGACCGCTTCGTGCGCGGCGTCGTCCTGCTCGTCGTCGCGGCGCTGGTGGTGAAGGTCGGCATCGACCTCTTCCGTCGGTGAGCGGAGCGCAGCGCCGGCGATCTCGGCTACCATCGCGCACGTGTCGGAGCGTCGTATCGTCTTCGGTCTGAGCGTGCCCTCCGCCTCTGCCGACCTGCCGGCGCGCGCCTTTGCCCTCACCTCCATGATCGGCGAGCACGCCGGGCTGCGGGTCGACCGCTTCGACGCGCCCTCGTACGAGGCGCTCGCCGCCGCCGTCACCGAGGGAAAGGTCGACGTCGCGTGGCTGCCGCCGATCGCCTACGTGCGCCTCGCCGACGCGGTCACGCCGATCGGGAGCATCCTCCGGAACGGGCAGAGCGCGTACGAATCGGCGCTCGTCGTGCGGAGCGACGCACCCATCAAGACCATCGACGCGCTCCGTCAGTCGCGCGCCGGGTGGGTCGACCGCTGGAGCGCGGCGGGCTTCGTGCTCCCGCGCGTGAAGCTCGCGCTCCTCGGCGTCGACCCGCGCACGGTGTTCCGCACCGAGACCTTCGCGGGCTCGCATCGCGCCGCCATGGAGGCGCTCGCCGAGGGCGCCTGCGACGTCGCCGGCACCTACTGTCGCTCCGACGGCGAGGGCAACGTGGTGAGCGGCGCGTGGTCGGAGGTCCCCGGCCTCGACGTGCGGGTGCTCGCCACCTTCGGCGCGATCCCGCCCGACGTCATCGCGGTGCGCACCGGCTTCCCGGACGAGGATCGCGAGAAGATCCTGGCAGCCCTCCGGGCCGCGCTCCTCGACGGGACGACGCGGGCAGTCTTCCGGCAGCTGTTCGACGGCGAGCAGCTCCTCGAAGGGCTCGGCCCCGGCTACGACTCGCTGCGCAGCGCGCTGGAGATGGCGACCGCGCGCGGCCTCTTCGACTGACGCCCTAGTGCTTGGCGACGGGCGTCGGCGGCCGGCGCTGCGTCCCGAGCGCCCGGAGCGCGCGGCACACGTCGGCGTCGCGGCACGGACCCACCGCGCCGGTCGTCGCGGGCCAGGGCGTCTCCGCGGCCCTGGCGGCCACCGCGTCACGAAGATCCGGTCCGCGCCAGGGCGGGGCGGCATGCGGGAGCTTCGCCTCGCGCTCGTTCGCGAACGCGTCGTTCTCGGTCGAGACGAACGGAAACCGGAGCTGCGGGACGAGCCCGACGCGCTGCACGGGCGTCCCGTCGGGCAGCGCGTAGACGAGCGTGGTGAGGCGGAGCACGCCGGCGTGGGCGTCATCGTCGACGTACTCCTGCGCGCAGCCCTTGCCGAACGTGGAGGTGCCGACGGTGGGCCCGCGCTTGTACGTGGCGAGCGCGCCCGCGATCATCTCGGCGGCGCTCGCGGTGGTGCCGTCGACGAACGTGGCGACGGGGCCCGTCCAGCGATCGCGCTCACGCGGGACCGGCGCGCGATCGATCTCGACGGTGCCGTCGCGACGCTTCATCGCGAACAGTGGCGCGCCGGGCAGGAACAGGCCGAGCGCGCCCATCGCTCCGTCGGTCGAGCCGCCGCCGTTGCCGCGCAGGTCGAGGACGATCCCGGTGAGCTTGCGGGGTCCGCGGTCGCGCTCGGTGGCGATGAGCGACGCGAGATCGTCGCCGAGGTCGTCGCGGACGTCCTTGATCTCGACGCGCAGCACGTCGCCGTCGCCGAACGCGACGCGCTCGCTGGGCAGCTCGGCGGCGGCACGAGGCGTCCCCGCGGGCTCCTCGGGCTTGCCGAGCTCGAGCGTCTGCACGACGCCGCCGCGCACGATGACCGCCGTGAGCGGGTTCTTCGCGTCGGCGGTCGCGAAACCGAGCTGGTCGATCTGCTCGAGCGGGAGCCCGGCGGTCGCGACGTGCGCGACGGAGAGGATGATGTCGTTCTCGGCGAGCGGCGCGGTCGCCGAGTCGGTCACGCGCACGCCGACCGCGGTGGGCACGGCGCGGCCCCACAAGCGGGAAGGCGGCCGCGAGGCGAGGTCGACCTCGTAGATGCGGGACTCCTCGTCGAACGGCGCCCACTCGCCGTGGGGATCGACGAGCGGCACGTAGGCGCGCACCGCCGACGCGAGCACCACCTTGGCCCAGCCGGCCTTGTCGAGCGGCGGGAAGAAGCGCCGCCGCGCCTCGTCGCCGTAGGGACGGGCATCGGCGCCGTGCGCCTGCTCGAACGCGCCGACGCGCCTCCCGATCTCGAGCGCCACCTCACGGGCGAGGCCGGTCGGGGGCAGGGGCTCGGTCGCGGCGGCCACCGGGTCGGTGTTGCCGGGGGCCTTCCGGCCGCGGTCGAATGCGTCGCGGAGATCGTTCGACCACTGCTCGAGCGTCGCGCCCGGCGCGAGGGCGGAGTCACACGAGCGCTTCCGCCGGCCCTCGAGGTCGGCCACGAGATCCGCGGCCGCCCGTCCGATCGCGCGCGCGGTCGGAGCATCCTTCGCGAGGCTCAGGAGGCCGTGCGGATCGAGCCAGTCGGCCGACGAGGTGGCGAACGCCGCGGTGGGCACGCTGCCCGGCGGGTACGCGAGGCCGGCGCGCACCTGGTCGACGATCGTGCGCGCCTCGTCGCAGGACAGCATCGTCGGCTCGCCGGAAGGGACGCGGAAGACGTACGAGCGATCGTCGTCGTGATCGTCGTCGCCCGGATCCATCTTCGGCTCGCCGGCGTCGGGCGCGTGGGACGTGAGCAGCGAAGGGTCGAGCGACTCGCCGGCATCGGCCGCGCTCGCTCCGTCCACGGCGGGCGCGGCGGGCGCGTGGAGCTGCCGGCCGAGCGCCAGCGCAGCGGCGAGCGGCACGAGCGCGAGAGCGATCCAGCGTGACGCCTTCATCGACCTGCTCAGGCTAGCAGGGCTGCCTCGTCCGGACGAAAAGACGGCGGATCGCTCAGGCCACGAGCTGCGCGAAGGCCGAGAGCTCGCCGCGCAGCTTGGTCCGCGCGCGCTCCTCGAGCTGCCGCACGCGCTCCTTGCTGACCCCGAGCTTGTCGCCGAGCTCCTGGAGCGTCGGCGGGTCCTCGGTCATGAGCCGCGCCTTCACGATCATCTGCTCGCGCTCGTCGAGGCAGCTCACCGCGGCGCGCACCGCATGCCCGGCCTGCGCGGTGATCTCGCGGCCCGCGGCCACGTCCTCGGGCGACGAGGCCTGGTCGGCGAGGCGCTCGATGGCGGGCCCCATGTCGCCGACCGTGGCGTCGAGGCTCGACTCGCGCGCGCTGAGCAGCGGCAGGAGAAGACGCACGCGCTCCTCGCTGAGGCCCGACACCGCGGCGAGCTGCGCGACGTCGGTGGTGGACGACCGACGGAAGGCCCGCAGCGCCTTGCGCTCGCCCTTCGTGGTCCCGAGCCGGACCACGCGGAAGGCACGGACCACGTACTCGCGGATCTCGGCGCGGATCCAGTAGGCGGCGTAGGTCGCGAGGCGGCACTCCTTGTTCGTGTCGAACTTCGCGGCCGCCTTGAGCAGCCCGAGGTTGCCCTGCTGGATGATGTCCTCGAGCGGGACGCCCCAGCGGCGGTACTCGAGCGCGATCGAGATGACGAACGGGAGGCACGCCTCGACGAGCCTCGTGCCCGCCCGCTGGTCGCCGGCCAGCCACTTCTTCGCGAGCTCGCGCTCCTCCTCGCGCTCGAGCGCGTGAAGCCCCGTCAGGCTCTCGCGGTACGCGCGTAGCGACCCACCTTCGGCTGAACGCATGACAGGCTCCTCCGGCACGGCCCGCTCGGTGCGCCCGAGCGCATGGCCTGCGCGTACCCGCTCCAAAGCATGCGCGATGCCAGCGCAGACGATGCGGAATCACGCAGGATCCGCGGGCCTCCGCGGCGTTCCGCGAAAATCGCGTCACGAGCGCCGCTCGCCTCGCGCAACCCTTTCGCGTTACGTCGCGCGGGCTACGTCAGAGCTGCAGTCACAGCTCGATCACGAGGCCTTCGCGCGCCGCCTGGCAGTCCGGGAAGAGCTCGCGCGCGCGCCGCTCCTTGTCCGCGACCGCCGCATCGTTCTGCGTCGGATCGTGATGGTAGAGGACGAGATGCTTGGCGGCGGCGGCCCTGGCGAGCTTCACCGCCTCGTCGAACGTGCTGTGTCCCCAGCCGAGCTTCGGGATGCCGCCGCTCGATCCCGAATATTCTTCGGGGGTGTACTGCGAGTCGTAGACGAGGACGTCGACGCCCTTGGCCAGCTTGAGCAGCTGCGGGTCGACGACCGCGTAGTGCTCGGTGTCCGTCGCGTACATCACCGAGCGCCCGCCGTGGTCGACGCGGTAGGCCCAGACGCCGTTCGGATGGTTGCCGCGCGCCGAGCGGATGACCGCCTTCGTGCCGTCGCCCGCGTCGAGCTCGAGGGGCTGTCCCTCGACGACGTCGTGGAAGTGCATCTTCGCGCCCATGTCCGAGAGGTGGACCGGGAAGCTCGGGTGGTCCATCTGCCCCGCGAGCGTCTCCTCGAGGGTGCGCGAGACGTTGTTGCCGCCGTAGAGATGGATGACGTTGCCCGGCACGAAGGCCGGATCGAAGAACGGGAAACCCTGGATGTGGTCCCAGTGCACGTGGCTGAAGAAGAGGTGCGCCGTGATGGGCATCTCCTTCAGCAGCGTCTTGCCGAGGAGGCGCAGGCCCGTGCCGCCGTCGAACACGAGGAGGAGCTTCCCGGCGCGTACCTCGACGCAGCTCGTGTTTCCGCCGACCCCGACCGTTTCCGGTCCCGGGCTGGGGATGCTGCCCCGGACGCCCCAAAAGGTGATCCGCATCCGGTGATCGGCCTCCTGGATCCCGAATAGGACCTTTGGAAGGGAGGCGTCAAGGGCGCTCGCCCCCCGTCCACGCTTTCGCTATGTAAGCGTCCCGTGGGAGACCTGCCCCCCGCTGTGTGCGTGCTCGGGTGCCGCGCCGCGAGCCCCGCGCTCACCCGGCGTGCCGCGGCCGCCGCCGAGGCCTTCCGCGAGCGCGGAGCGGTGCTCGCCGTCGCGTGTGGTGGGCGCGCGTGGGAAGGGCTCGTGGAGGCCGACGACCTCGCGCGCATGCTCGTCGCCGGCGGCGTTCCGGAGGATGCGGTCGTTCGCGAGCGGTGCTCCTACGACACGCGCGACAACGCCCGGTTCGCGGCGGCGCTCCTCGCGCGGCGCGGCGTCGGCCGCGTGCTCGTCGTGACCTGCTCGTGGCACCTGCCGCGGGCGATGCGCCTCTTCCGCGCCGCCGGTCTCGAGGTCGAGGGCCTCGGCGTGCCGCCTCCTTCGGCGACGCTCCGCCAGCGCGCCTACTGGGCGGTGCGCGAGCGCGTGGCGGGCCTCGCCGAGCGCGGCAAGCCCGCGAGGATCCTGTGACGACGCCGGGCCGAACGTGCATGATGCACGCGATGGAACGCCGCGTCGTGGTGCTCGTCCTCGCCCTCACGGCGTGCTCGAAGCCGGGGCCTCAGGGCGACGCCGGCGCGGCCACCTCGGGCGACGCGGGGACGAAGGACGAGTCGCTCGGAGCGATCGCCCGTGCCGAGGACGCCCGGAGCGCGCGTGACGTCCCGCCCGAGCTGCGGACGAGCCACGACGTCGCGGCGCGCCGCCGGAGCGCCCGCGCCCTCGCCCGCATCGCCGACGCCGCGAGCCTCGAGGGTCTCGTCGCGCACCTCGCCGACGACGACCCGGAGACGCTCGCCTGGGCCGCCTACGGTCTCGGCTACGCCTGCAAGGGCCACGAGGACGCGCACGTGAAGATGCTGGCGGCACGGGCCGCGAGCCTTCCGCCGGCGTCGACGGGCGCGGCCGGGACGAGGGGGGCCGCCGAGCTCGACCCGCGCCTCGCGATCGCTCGCGCGACCGGACGGTGCGGCGGCGCCACCGCGGAGCGCACCCTCGTGGCGCTGCTCGAGACCGGCGGCGCGTGGAAGGCGCCCGCGCTGCTCGGGCTCGGCGACCTCGCGACCCGAAAGAAGCAGCTCGGGCCCGAGGCGATCACGGCGCTCCTCGAGCGGGTGACGCGCGATCCCGACAGCGACGCCGCCTTCTATGCGCTGTCACGCGCCGATGCCGGCGAGGCATTCGGCAAGCGCGTGACCGACGCCGCCGTCGCCGCGCTCGGCCGGCCGGGCGAGCATCGCCTGCTGGCGATCAAGACGCTCGGGCGAGCGGGCAAGGAGCTGGCGCGCGACACGGCCGCGCAGCTCGGGCGCGTGGTGGGCGACGCCTCCGGCTTCACGCCCGCCGAGCGTGCCGAGGCCGCGCGGTCGCTCGGGACGCTCGGGGAGCCGGGAGCCCTCGCCGCGGGCGACGCCCTGGGGCGCCTCCTGCCCGACCGGGATGCCGCCGCGATCGAGCAGCTGATCGGTCCCGAGTTCCACGTCCTCCACACGCTGGTCGGCGCGCTCGGGGGAGAGCCGCCGAAGAAGACCGAGCCGGTGCTGCGGGCCCTGTCCGGCCTCGCGCTCCCCTCCGCGCCGAAGGTGGCGCTCGGCCGGCGGCTCGCCGAGCTCCGGTGCGCGGCGGCGCTGGGCCTGGCGCGCGGCGGGTACGACGCGGAGGTCCTCCGCAAGTGCGACGTCGAGAGCTCCGAGATCTCCGAGCAGACGCGCCTCACGTCGCTGCTCCGCCGGCCGCTCACCGGCGAGCGGAAGGCGGCGTTCCGCGCGTTCACGAGGAGCGCGCATCTCCGGGTCCGCGAGGCCGCGGTCGAGGCGCTCGCGCAGCATCCCGAGGTCGGCGACGCGGCGGCCGCGATCCTCGCCGACGCGCTCGGGTCGAAGAAGCCGGGCCTCGTGGCGACCGCCGCCGAGGTGATCGATGGGCACCCCGACCGCGCGCTCGTGCTCGCGGCGAGCGAGCGTCGCGCGGCGCTCGACCCGCACGCGCCGCCGCCCACCGCCAATCCCGCGCAGGAGATCGCGCCCGACGTGGCGAGGGCGCTCGCCGCCGCGCTCGCCGAGCCCTGGCCGGAGGACCGCTTCGAGACCCGCATCGCGCTCATCGAGGCGGCGGCGGCGGTCGGCCATCCGCAGGCGAAGGCCGCGGCCCAAGGCGCGTGCACCGATCCCAACCCGGTGATGAGGGAGCGCGCGCAGAAGGCGCTCCGTACCCTCGGCGAGAAGGTCGACGCGTGCAACGGCGCGGCGCGCGCGCCGACCCCCGCGGCCGAGATCGGAGCCCCGCTCGCGCGGCCGCAGAAGCTCGTCTTCACGCTGGACGACGCCGAGGTCGCGCCGCTCACCCTGGTGCTCGAGCCCGAGCTGTCGCCGATCACCGCGACGCGCCTCGCCTCGCTCGCGCGCTCCGGCTTCTTCCGCGGCATCGTCGTCCACCGGGTGGTCCCCGGGTTCGTGGTGCAGCTCGGCGATCCCGACGGCGACGGCTACGGCGGCTCGGGGACGCCGCTTCGCTGCGAGACGTCGCCGGTCCCCTTCGCCCCGCTCGACGTCGGAATGGCGCTCGCCGGGCGCGACACCGGGTCGAGCCAGATCTTCGTCACGCTCTCGCGCACCCCGCACCTCGACGGCGAGTACACGCGGGTCGGGCGCGCCGAAGGGCCGTGGGCCGCCGTCGCGCAGGGTGACGTCGTTACCGACGCCCGCCTCGTGGAATAGTATAGAGAGCGCCTCATGCTCCTCGCGGTCGACGTCGGAAACACCAACATCGTCTTCGGCCTCTTCGACGGGACGAAGCTGCTCCACCAGTTCCGCGTCGAGACGAGCCGCGGGCGCACCGCCGACGAGTACTCGGTCATCCTGCGGCAGCTCCTCGAGATGCGCGGCGTCGACGTCGCCGCGGTGAAGGGCGCGATCATCGCCAGCGTCGTCCCCGCGTTGACCGACCCGATGGCCGAGCTCGTGCGCCGCGCGTTCGGGCTCGAGTCCCTCGTCGTCGGTCCCGGCATCAAGACCGGCATGGCCATCCTCTACGAGAACCCGCGCGAGGTCGGCGCCGACCGCATCGTCAACGGCGTCGCCGCGTACGAGCGCTTCCACAGCGGCGTCATCGTCGTCGACTTCGGCACGGCCACGACGTTCGACTGCGTGTCGCCGAAGGGCGAATACCTGGGCGGCGTCATCGCGCCTGGCATCCAGATCAGCGCCGACGCGCTCTTCAGCCGCGCGGCGCGGCTGCCCCGCGTCGAGATCGCGAAGCCGCCCCGGCTCGTCGGCCGCAACACTCAGCACTCGATGCAGTCGGGCATCGTCTACGGCTACGTGGGCCTCGTCGACGGGCTCGTGCAGCGCCTCCTCGAGGAGCTCGCCTTTCCGTGCGGGGTCATCGCGACCGGCGGTCTGGCGCGCCTCATCGCTCCGCTCTCCGCCACGATCAAGGAGGTCGACGACGACCTCACGCTCTCGGGCCTCCGCATCCTCTACGAACGCAACCAGCCGTGAGCGAGGGCCGCGCGCGGACCGCCGTGGTGGTGGCGGGCTGCGTGCTCGTGCTCCTCGTCGCGATCGTGCTCGGCGCGAGCTTCGGCACCGATCCGGTGTCGGTCGTCACCGCGGTGCTCGATCCGGCGTCGCGCGATCACGACATCGTCTTCGCGGTCCGCCTGCCGCGGGTGCTGCTCGCGGCGCTGGCCGGGGCCGGGCTGTCGGTGGTCGGCGTCGCGCTGCAGGCGCTCCTCCGGAACCCGCTCGCCGAGCCGTTCGTGCTGGGAGTGTCGGGCGGCTCCGCGTTCGGCGCGACGATCGCGATCCTGTTCGGGCTGACCGGGGCGACCATGCTCGGGGCGTCGCTCGTGCCGCTCGCCGCGCTGGCGGGCGGGGTCGGCGCGACGGTGCTCGTGCACGCGTTCGCGGCCGCGGCGCGCGAGTCGCGCGGCACCAGCGTGCTGCTCGCCGGCATCGTCGTGAACTCGATCGCCGGTGCAGCCATCACGTTCGTGAAGACCCTGGTGCAGCCGGCCAAGGCGCAGGAGCTCCTGTTCTGGCTGATGGGGTTCCTCGACGTGCCGTCGCAAGGCTCGCTGCTGGCGCTGCTCGGCTACGGGACGATCGGCACCGTGGTGCTCCTGCGCGACGCGGCGCGGCTCAACGTGCTGTCGCTCGGCGACGATGCCGCGGCGCACCTCGGCGTGCGGGTGCGCGCGGTCGAGATGCGCGTGATGCTCGCGAGCTCGCTGGTCGTGGGCGCCATCGTCAGCGTGACCGGGCTCATCGGCTTCGTCGGGCTCATCGTGCCGCACGCGCTCCGCCGCCTCGTCGGGCCCGACACGCGGACGCTGATGCCGGCCTCCCTCGGCCTCGGCGGCGCCGCTCTCGTGCTGTGCGATCTCGTGAGCCGCGGGTCGTTTCGGTGGCTCCACACCGAGGTGCCGGTGGGCGCGGTCACCGCGCTCGTCGGTGGTCCGCTCTTCCTCGTGCTGCTCGTCCGCCGCGGCGCCGCGACCTGAGCGCTAGAACGCGCCGCCGAGCGAGACGCCCGCGCTCGTCCCGGTGGTCCAGGGCGTCACCGCCGCCCGGGCGCGTGGGCCGGTCGGCTCGAGGAAGTGCCACAGCAGACCGCCGCCGATCGCGGCGCCGCCGACCGTGGCGATGACGCCGCCGAGCACCGGGCGCGCGTCGTGCTCACCGGCCCTGTCCTGGCGGTCGCGGTAGCTCGCCGAGCTCTCGTCGGCGTTCCGCGTGCAGGTCTGCGTGTTCGCGTCGCAACCCTCGGGCAGCGCCGGGGCGGTCACGACGACGACGAGGCCGACCACCACCGCGGCGCCGCCCGCCCCCACGAGCAGCCAGGGCGGGAGCGTGTGCCCGCCCTCCGCGGTGGGCGCCGGCGCCGGGATCTCGGCGGGCGCGGCGCGCGCAGGAGTCGCCGCGGCCGCGGCCGGCGCGACCTTCTCGGTCCCGATGACGACGTTGATCGCGCGCGCCTTCTCGCCTTCCTTGACGAGCACGCGCTCGAGCACGGGCGGATGCTTCGGCGTCTCGAACTGGAACGTGTGCGGTCCGGGGTCGACGGGCACCGATTTACCGTCGAGCGACCGCGCGATCACCTCGCCGTCGACGAGGACCATCACCTCGAAGAGATCGCGGCCCGTCCGGTCCTTGGCGCCGAGCACGACCGAAGGAACGTACGGCGCCACCTCGCCCTGCCACTGGGCGCAGTCGCGCCGGACGAGCGAGGGACACGCCGCGTCGCTGCACACCTGGAACTGCTTCTGCGCCTCGCGCAGCTTGCCCGAGGCCCGGGCGCGCTGACCCTTCTCGGACGCGTCGACGCACGCCTGCACGTCGGCCATGGCGCGCCACGGCGCGAGCATCGCGAGGACGAAGAGCAGGGAGGCGAGGGCGCGGGTCACGCCCCGGCAGCCTATCGCGAATGTTCGATGCCCAGGCACTGCGGCTTGTAGTGCTTCACGCCTTGCGCATCGAACCACGAGGGATTGGCGCACTCGCCGCCGCCCGCGGGCTTCGGAACGACGACCTTCTTCTTCGCGACGCTGGCGTCCACCTCGTCGCGCGCGCCATCGGTGCCGGTGCCGGCGGCGACAGGCACCGCGGCAGCTGCCGCGTCGACGGCGGGCTCGGCGGCGGCGCCCGCCCCCGGACCGCCCGCCGGCGTGCTGCCCGCCGCGGCCGTGGTCTCGGCAGCGCCCGTCTGTGGCTCGACCCCGGCGAGGGGCCGCGCGTCGTGCGAGCGCTTCCACACGACGGCCATGCCGACCACCATGACGCCGGCCATCACCGCCGCGAACACCGCGAAGGCGACGCGCCGGGCCGTGCCACTGTCCGCGGCCTCGGGCGCGCGCGGATGGTGACCGGAGGCGACCGAGATGGACGAGGGCTGCGTCACCGGCGGGCCGTCGACGAGCGGATGGAAGCCCGGGCTCGAGCCCGAATGCGGCGCCATCGATCCGTACGGAGCGAGCGGCATCGTCTGCGCGAGGCTCGGGCGCGGGCGCACCTCGGTGTCCTTGATCCGGTTCACGGGCGGCGGCGGAGCCGTGAAGGGCGCCTGCAAGCCGCGCGTATCGGGTCCGAGCGTCTCGCGCCCCGACATCACGCTGTGCACGTGGCCGGAGGGCTCCGAGATGTTGTACGAGGTGCTGCTCTCGATCTCGGCGACCATGGCGGCGCGCGAGGTCAGCACGTCGCGCGCGACGATCTCGAGCCAGTCGGAGACCTCGGAGTTCGTGGCCGGCGGCACGCGCCGCTCGATCTCGATGGCCATCTCACGCGCGGTCGTGAACCGGTCCACCTGGTTCGTCGCGAGCGCCCGCATGACGGTGGGCTCGAGATCCTCGAGGACGCGGAACGTCTCTTCGGCGACCGCCCCGTGGGGACCGAGCGCCCGCGCCACCGCCCGCGAGGGCGTCTCGATGTTGCCGTCGAGGATCTTGGCGACGAGTGCCCCCTCGTTGTCGGCGGTGAAGAGCCGCTGCCCGGTGAGCAGCTCCCACAGCATGATCCCCGCCGCGTAGATGTCGCTCTGGCGCGTGACCGAGCCGCCGCGCAGCTGCTCGGGCGGCATGTACGAGAGCTTGCCCTTGATCTGCCCGTCGCGCGTCGTCTGCACGCGGCCCGCCGCCTTCGCGACCCCGAAGTCGAGCACGCGCGGCACGCCGTCGACGCCGACCAGCACGTTCTGCGGGGACACGTCGCGATAGACGATGCCGAGCGGCTGACCGCGCTCGTCCTTCGCCTCGTGCGCGGCGTGCAGGCCGTGGAGCGCGCCGGCGATGATCGCGGACATCACGCGCGGCGGGAACGTCTGACGCTTCTCGCGGATGACGCGCGCGAGCCGCGCCACCGACTCGCCCGGCACGTAGTCCATGACGAGGAACAGCTCGCCGGACGTCGCGACGACATCGAGCGTCGGCACCACGTTGGGGTGCCGGATGCGCGCCGCGAGCCGCGCCTCGTCGAGGAACATCGAGACGAACTCGGGGTCGGCCGCGAACTGCGCGTGCAGCCGCTTGATGGCGACGGTGCGCGAGAAGCCGACCGGCCCGAGCAGGCGCCCGAGATGGACCGTGGCCATGCCGCCAGCGGCGATCGACTGGTAGAGAGCGTACCTCCCTACGATGCGCGGAGCTTCGGCCGCGGCGTTGCCCACGTCCTCATCGTAGCGGCGTAGCCCCGAGGCCGAGACAAATTACAGAAGGAAAAAGGGCAGCCCACATGTGTGTGCTGCCCACCGGCCATAGCCGCTTCCGAGGCTTACTTCTGCGAGGCTGCGGCCGCGAGCGCCTGCTGCTGCTGCTGGAGCATCTGCGCGATGGCGCGCGAGCGCTCGATCGCGAACTGCTTCACTTCCTTGTTCGGCGAGGTCGCGAGCTTGTTCAGCAGCGCGGTGATCTTGCCCATGTCCTTCGACTGGAAGAGCGCCTCGAAGTAGTTGTGCGCGACGCGGACGTCCTGCTGCATCAGCGCCTCGTGCGGGGCGAGCAGCTTCACGACCTCGTCGATCTTGCCGGCCTGGCCGTAGAGGGCGGAGAGGACGATGAGCGGGATGGGGTCGGCCGGCGCGCGCTCGACGCCCTTCCGCGCGTACGTGATCGCCTTCTCGCGGGTCGCCTCGTCGGCGGCGTAGAAGCCCTGGAGCGCGACGTAGGGAGCCGCGGTCTTCACGTTGACGGGGGCCTGCGCGAGCTGCTCGATGGCGGCGAGCGCCTTCTCCTCGCCGTCCGACTCGCGGACCATGTTGAAGAGGTACGCCCACGCGTCCACGTTGCCGGGCTGGATCTGGATGGCCCGCTCCGTCGCGTCGCGCTCGGCCTTCGCGTCCTTCTTGGAGTGCGCGAGCTTGGCGAGGTGGAGGCTCGGGTACGGGTTGTCCTTCATCAGGTTCTGGGCGCCCTTCAGCGTGCCCTCGGCCTTGTCGAACTTGTCCTGCGCGAGCTGGGCGACGCCGAGCGCGAGCCAGTCCTGCCCGTCGCCGCCGCGGGCGACGATCTTGGCGAGCACGCTCTCCGCCTTCTCGTGACGCTGATACTTCATCAGCTCCTGCGCGAAGATGCGGCCGCGATCGAGGTCGTCCTGGCTCTCGACCCAGTGCTTCTCGAGACCGGAGAGGAGGTCCTCGAGGCCGATCGCGATCGGGCGACCCTGATCGTCCTGCACCTGGACGGCGGGGCCGTTGAAGCCGAGGAGCTTCCACACGTCCTCCATCTGGAGCTTCACCGGGCCGTCGACGACCTGCTGGTCGGTCGGGGCGCCGTTCGCGCCGAGCGGGATGAGGACCATCGCGTTGGCGGGCACGCCGTTCGGGAACGCCTGGATGGGGGCGAGGATGGCCGCGCCGCCCTGCATGGCGATCGCCGCGCCGTCGTTGCCGCCGTTGGGCGGACCGCCGCCGGGGCCGGTGAGGTCGGGAGCATTCGGGCGGGGGGGTGCGCTGGTGGTCTGGCTCATCTCGGGGCGCGCAAGCTAGCACCGGCACCCGGCTCCGGAAAGACCCACCGGGCGCTCAGGAGGAGCCTGCGTCCAGGGATCGGATACGCGAAGAGATCGCCGATGGGGTAGGCGTCGGTGCCGCCGAGCACCGCGGGGTAGTGTGCGGCGCGCACGTCGAAGAGGTTCCTCACGTCCAGCGCGAGCACGAGGCCGCGCACGCCGGGCACCGCGAGCTGGGCGCCGAGCGACTGGAGGACGCGGTCCGGGACGCGGAGGTTGGCGCTGCCGAAGCGGTCGGCCTGGAGGCCGGTCACGACGTCGACGCCGTAACGCACCCGGACGGGGCCGCGCGTGAACGAGAGGTCGCCGACGAAGTCCTGCGCGGGTCGATAGGGGAGGGGCGGCCGCACGCACGTGCTCGTGAGCCCGCACAGCGTCTCGTCGGCGGTCGCGAGCGCCGAGTGCGACAGCCGCAGGTCGAGGCCGTACGCGCTCGCGCGGAGCTCGGCTTCGGTGCCGAGCAGGCGCGCGCGCCCGATGTTGGTGGCGCGCGCGCGGCCGTACGCGCCCGCCGCCTGGAAGACGATGAGGTCGGTGGCCCACGTGGCGAAGCCCGCCAGCTCGACGTGCACCTTCACGGGGCCGAGCCGCCTGCCGTATGCGCCGCCCACGTCGACGGTCCGCGCCGACTCGGGCCGCAGCGCGGGATCGCCCAGGAAGATCCCGTGGTCGCCGAAGCGCTCGGTGAACGAGGGAGGGCGCGCGAGGACGCCCACGTGCGAGGCGAGCGACACGTCGCCGAGGAGGAGCTCGGCGCCGACGTTGCCGGTGGGGCGCGCCTCGCGGTTCGAGGGCCCGTCGCTCGAGCCGTCGAGCCACGCGTCGGCGCGCGTGCCCGCGGCGAGCGTGAGCCGCTCGTTCACGCGGACGCCGAGGTCGAGCCCGGCGCCGACGTTGGCGCGCGTCGCCCCGGAAGGCTGCGGGGCGCCCACCCAGACGCCGGGCGCGTACCGTTCGCCGTTCGCGTCGAGACGCGCGTCGAGGGTCACGCGCTCGCCCGGCCGACCGCGCCAGCCGAGCGCGCCGCCGAAGGCGATGACGGCGTCGTCGGTCTCGCTCGGCCCGCCGTCCTGCGCGGCCTCCGCAGGATCGCCGTGCGTGCGGAGGCCCTCGCGCCTGGCCCACGTCCGCGCGATCGCCGCCCCGCCGCCCGCCGGCAAGGTCAGCTCGAGGGCGCCGAGGAGGCGCGTCGAGTCGATACGCTGCTCGAGCGTGGGTTGGCTGATCGTCCCCGGCAGGCCCTGGCGCCGCGTCTGCCCGAGCGTGGTGAGCGTCAGCGCGCCGGTCTTGCCGTCGGGCAGCCGCACCGGGATGGCCACCGACACGAGCCCGCTCGCCGCGGCGTGGCCGGCGTTCCGGCGCGTCGCGAGCACCTGCCGGCCGGCGTCGCGGCTGGCGACCGGATCGACGTACGAGAAGTCGTCGTCGGAGCGCGACGCACTGAGACCGGTCGCGACGCGCACCCCGTCGGGATCGCCGCTCACGTCGCCCACGCGGAGACGGCGCGATCCGAACGCGCCCGCCGCGAGATAGACCTCCGTGCTGTTCGGCGCGCGCGGCGAGGGCGGGTCGAGGGCGAGCGTGCCCCCGAGCGATCCGCGCCCGAGCGCAGCCGGGGCGAACGAGCGATACACGCGAGCGCCAGCACCGGGCCACAGCGGGAGCGTCGCGAGGTCGAGCGACGGATCGGCGCCTCCGGTGAGCGGCACCCCGGCGAGGTAGATCGCGACCTGCGTCGAGCTCGTGCCGCGCACCGACAGCGTCGCGAACGAATCGTCGGCGCCGAGCCGCCGGACGTGGACCCCGGGCAGCGGCTCGACGAGGCTCGCGGCGTCGGTGATCTCGCGCGGGCTGTCCTCGATGCGGGCCCGTGACACGAAGCCCGCGGCCGCGCCGCCGCGCACGAGCACCTCGTCGTCGTCGGCGAGCGCCGAGCGCGACCGGAGCGCGAGCAGCACGCACGTGGCGCCCGCGGCTGCGGCTCTGCTCGCGTGGCGAGGCGTGCGAAACATGGCGGGCGCCGGGATTTAACATGTCTTCCCTACATGGGCGGTTTCGATCTTTCCCGCTAAGCTCCTGCCATGTCCTTTGCGTACGCGCTGATCGCCATCCTGGGCCTCGCCGTCCTGATGGTGGTCCACGAAGGCGGCCACTACCTCGCGGCGCGCCACTTCGGCATGCGCGTGACGAAGTTCTCGATCGGCTTCGGGCCGACGCTCTGGAAGCACCGTCCCAAGGGCAGCCCGACGACCTTCCAGGTCGCGATCATCCCGTTCCTCGCCTACGTGCAGATCGCGGGCATGAACCCGTACGAGGACTCGGATCCGAAGGATCCGGAGAGCTACACGAACGCGTCCTTGTGGGGCCGGATCGTGACCATCGCGGCCGGCTCCCTGTCGAACTACTTCTTCGCGTCGGTCCTCATGTTCTTCGGTTTCCTCCTCGGCGGCAATGCCGTCTCGGACGAGGTCAGCATGAGGGTCTATGTCGGCCCGACCGGCCCCGCCGCGCAGGCGGGCATGATCGAGAACGACCGCATCCTCAGCGTCAACGGCGAGGCCGTGAAGGACTGGGACGCGCTCAAGCGAATGGTCGGCGCGCACCCGGGCGAGGCGATCGATATCGAGGTCGAGCGCACGAAGAACGATGCGAAGGAGAACGTCCACCTGAACGTCACGCCGCTCGCCGGTGGCGACACGAAGGGGAAGATCCTCGTCGGTCCGCCGTTCCGCATCGAGCCGGTGTCGGTGCCCCAGGCCGCGCTGCTCTCGGTGACCGAGCCGCCGAAGGTCGTCTACAACCTCGTGAAGGGCCTCGGCCGCGTCATCGCCGGCAAGGACAAGCCGGAGCTGTCCGGTCCGGTCGGCATCGTCGGCGAGGTGAGCAAGGCCGCGAAGAACGGCCCCGACACGTACCTCAAGCTGCTCGGCATGCTCAGCGCGTACCTCGGCGGCTTCAACCTGCTGCCGTTCCCCGCCCTCGACGGCGGGCGGCTCATCTTCCTCGGCTTCGAGGCGGCGTCGCGCCGCAAGGCCGACGCGAAGATCGAGGCCAAGGTGCACGCGGTCGGGCTCCTCATGTTCCTCACGCTGATCGCGTTCGTCACGTACACCGAGGTCATCCCGAAGGCGAAGACCCCGTCCGCCGAGCACGCCAAGTAGGCGCGTTCACTTCTTCATCATCTTCGCGGCCATCTGCTCGCCGAGGGTGATGGCGCGGTTGGTGGCGGCCTCGACCGCGTCGATCAGCGTGCGGCGCAGGCCGCCGCTCTCCAGCGTGTGCAGGCCGGCGATCGCGGTGCCACCGGGGCTCGTGACCATGTCCTTGAGGCGGCCCGGATGCTCGCCGGTCTCGAGCAGCAGCTTCGCCGACCCGTAGACCGTCTGCGCCGCGAGGAGCAGCGCCGTGTCGCGGTGGAGGCCAACCTTCACGCCGCCGTCGGCGAGCGCCTCGATCATCACCATGACGTACGCGGGGCCGCTGCCCGAGAGGCCGGTGACCGCGTCGAGCAGGTACTCCTCGAGGGTCACGACGCGGCCGACCGCCTCGAAGAGCTCGCGCGCGATCGCGAGATCCTCCTCCGTCGCGTGCGTCCCGGCGGAGATGGCCGTGGCGCCGGCGAGCACCGTCGCCGGCGTGTTCGGCATGGTGCGCACGACGCGCGTGCCCTCGGGAAGGCGCCCCTCGAGCGCCGACAGCGGCACGCCCGCGGCCACCGAAACGACGAGCTGATGGCCCTTCACGTCGGCGCCGATGAGCCCGAGCACCTTGTCGATGACCTGAGGCTTCACGCTGAGCACGATGACGTCGCACGTGCGCACGAGCTCGTGGTTGTCGCTCGTTGTGCGGACGCCGTGCTCTCCGGCGAAGTGCGCGAGGCGCTCCGGCTTGGGATCGCTGACGAGGATGTTCTCGGGCGGCATCACCTTCGCGTGCACGAGCCCCTTCACCAGGGCGGATGCCATGTTGCCGGCGCCCACGAAACCGAGGCTCTTCGTCTTCATCGCGCGTCTCCGTCGGCGCCCATCGGATACGCGGCGGACGCGAGGACCTCGGTGAGCCAGTCCTCCACGCCGTGCCGCGCCTTGTTGCCGTCGTCGCCGAGGTCGGCGGCGACGCGATCGTGCCGGGCGCGGAGGAGCGCGCGCCGCGCGACGGTGGGGTCATCGTGGAGGGCAGCCGCCCACGCGATGCCGAGCGCCGCCTGCTTGTCGTCGCCAGGGAGCTGCGGGTAGCGCTTGCCGAGCCGCACCTTCTCGCCCGCCCCGACCTGCGCGAGCGCCTCGTCCCGGTAGCGCCGCGGCATCATGATCTGGCCGGCCTGGGCGGCGAGCGTGATGCCGTGGCCGGGCATGCGGTCGGAGAGCACGTAACGGACGGCGTCGACGGTGGCGAGCCCCGCGAGGCGCCGCGACTCGACGCGTGACATCGCCTCGTTGCGGAGGACCTCGAGGTCCATCGCCGCGACGCCGAGCTTGTTCGCGAGCACGCGGACGATGTGCTCCTCGCGCGGGTCGATCTGGTCCCACGCCGCGGCCAGCCACGCGCCGCGGAGGAGCGCCTTCGCGATGCCCGGCTCGATGTCGCCGTACACGTCGAGCTGCTCCACGGGCACCGGCGGCTCGTGGTAGAGCACCTGCGCGTCGGCGTCGTTCAGGCCGAGCGACGCGACGACGCTCGCGATGGTGCGGTGCTCCTCGGAGTCGAGCTGCCCGTCCGCGGTGAACACCGCGCGCAGCACGCGCACGGCGAGAGTGCCGAGGCGCTTCACGCGCTGCACGTCCTTGTCGCTCGGCTTCGACGAGAAGAGCGAACGGAGCCCGCGCGCGCCCACCTCGAGGGTCACCTTCTCGCGGATGACGTCGGCCATCGGCATCCACACGGGGGGATGGATGGGCGCGGCGGCGCGCGTGAGCTCGACGATCCAGTTGTCGAGCTCCGTCGCCATCGTGTTGAGCCGATGGCCCGCGGTGATCGCGGCGTACGCCTCGCCGCGCCGGCGGCCCAGGCCTTCCAGCACGTCGGCGCCGCCACCGCAGGAGAGGCCGAAGATGGCGTCCTCGGTGAGCGCGGCGACGAGCGTTGTGAGCACGAACGACCGCTCGGCGGTCTCCGGGGCGTACGCGTCCATCGTCATCGCGTCACCCTACTCGCGGCGAGCGACCGCGGTCCAGAAGTTGGCCCGCGGCGGCCACATCGTCGAGGGTCGAGGGGCCCATGCGCGCCTCCTCCTTCACCGTGCCGCTCGTTCTCGCCGCCGTGTTCGCGGTGGCCGGGTGCAGCCTCCTCCAGCTCACCCAGAGCGGCGACGACAACGCGGCGAAGTCCGCGAGCACGACGACCGCGGACGCCGCCGCGGCCGAGACGGTGGACGGCGGCATCATCGGCGGGGGCTGCGGGATCGACACCGCCACGGGGCAGACGCTCTGCCTCGTCACGTCGGCGTGTCCCACGCTCATCGTCGATCACGAGGCGCTTCCCGACTGCGGGTTCCGGATCCGCGGGACCATCACCGAGCTCGTCTGCGCGTGCGACAACGCGATCTGCTCGATGGGGACCTACGCGACGTGCGCCCAGGCGGCGGCGCTCCTGACCTCGCAGAGCGAGGTGACGGTCTGCGCGCAGGTCGCCGAGGGCCGCTGCGCCGTCAACACCGCTCCCGCGCCGACCCCGAGCAGCACGTCGAGCGCGTCCAGCACGTCGTCGAGCAGCACGTCGTCGAGCAGCGGCTCCTCGTGCGATCGCACGTGCCTCCAGGAGTGCGGAAGCGGCGCGGGCTGCGCGTCGATCTGCGGCTGCTGATCGAGCGCTTCACACGCAGGTGACGGGCCCGCCGGCGCACAGCCGGGACGCGGCGGCCGCAGCGCGTGCGGCGCACGCGGCGGGCTCGTTCCACAGCGCGGCGAGGGAGGTCTCGGTCACGTTCCCGAGCACCGGGGCAAAGAAGTCCCCCGCGTGCACGTCGCCGTTCGGCTCGATGCAGACGGTCTCCCACGGCGTGCGGCACGGATGGATGAAGGCGCGGTTGGCGAAGCCGTCGGCCTCGAAGAAGGCGCGCGTCGCCTCGTCGTCCATGCGGCATCGCCAGCGGACGACGTCGACCGTGTGATCGACCATCACGAGCCCGCGCTCGCGACCGCGGTCGATGGCCGAGGTGATGGCGGCGCGCACCGCGGCCGCGCCGCACGCGACGAGCGAACGCTCGGCGAACGGCGTGGCGGGCACGCCCTCCTCGAGCTTCACCCAGTCGACGCCGAGATCGGCGGCGAGATCCACGAACCGGGTGAGCTCGCGCACGTTCTGCTGGAGCACGACGAACGAGAGGCCGAGGCGCACGTCGACGCCCTCGCCGCGTCGCCAGGCGAGGACGTCCTCGAGGTGGCGGCGCACGTCCTCGAAGCGGCCGCCGGCGCGGATCGCGTCGTTGGTGGCGGCGGTCGCGCCGTCGAGCGAAACGGAGATCGACGACACGCCGGCGAGCACGAGCCGCCGCGCCTGGTGCGGCGTGAGGAGGAGGCCGTTGGTCAGCACGTGCGCCACGTACGGCTCGGCCCCGCGCCGCTCGCGCAGCGCCGCGAGCACGTCGAACAGCATCGGCGAGGTGAGCGACTCGCCCCCGTGGACGAACCCCGCATACTCGGCGAACCCCAGATCCTCGCGGAGCGCATCGAGCACGCGCGGGCTCAGCGTGCGCGCCGCGCCCGACCGCGTCAGCTCGGGCGCGTGCGTGATGCAGTGGCGGCACCGCAGGTTGCAGACCTCGGTGACCGAGAAGAGGAAGCGCGAGGGACACGCCGTGCTCGTGCCGACGCCCGCGGCGAGCTCCTGATCGCGGACGACGAGGTTCCGCCGCGCGCGTGCGGGCAGCAGGGCGCGGCCGAGGGCGCTCTCGCGCCGACCGATCAGCACGCCGTGGGCGGGGAGCGTGACCACGACGCCTTCGATGTTTGCCCCCGGGGTGCGCGCGAGCGGAACGAGGCGCGGTCGCTCGTCGTCGTCGAGCTCGAGGGCCGCCTCGGCGTCGCCGAAGTTGAGCGCGACGTCCACCACCTCCCCGCCGTCCTGGCGGCGGAACACGAGCAGCGGCCCCTCGGCGTGCAGCACGGTGAGCGAGCCGCGACGGAGCGCGCGCGACGCCGCCCGCGCCCGGAACACCTCGGCGACCAGCGCATGCAGCGCGCGATCGCCGGCGCCCGGTCGCCACGGGCGCGGCATGCGGTCGGGCCAGACGTCCTCGAGGTCGCAATCGGCGCCGTCCGAACGGAGGCCGAGCTCCTCGCCGTAGAGCAGCAGGGGAATGCCGGTCCACGTGGCGAGCAGCGCGTACGTGACGGGCAGGCGGGCGGCATGGCCGGCGCGCGTCGCGAGCGTCGCCAGGCGCGGATGGTCGTGGGTCGAGAGGAGCCGTACCGCGCGGGTCCGGGCGTCGCCGCCCCGGAGGAGATCGGAGCGCTGCATGGCGGCGACGAAGCTCTCGGTATTCACGTGTAGACTGCACGTGAGCGCGGTGGCCGCGGCGTGGAAGCCGAAATCGGTCGCGGCGTCGGTCACCCCGGCCGCCTGCCAGCGCCAGGCGTGCTGCGGGACCACCTCGCCGAGCACGACGCCGTCGGGCACGAGCTCGCGAAACCGGGCGCGGATGCGGCGACCGAGGGCGATCGGCACCTCGGCGGTCATGTCGAGGCGGAGGCCGCTCACCCCGCGCCGTGCCCAGCCCGCGACCGAGGCGAGGACGAGCTCGGCGACCTCCTCGTTCTCGAGATCGAGGAGCGGCGCGTCGCTACGTCTTCCGTAGTGGACGAGCGCGCCGTCCGTCCACACGAACCACCCGGCGTGGCGCGACGCGCGTCCATGAAGGACGACGTCCTCGTACGCCGGGAAGCCGCGGCCGACGTGCGCGAACGAGACGTCCTGCACGATGCGCATGCCCCGCGCGCGAGCGTCGCGGACGAGCGCCTCGTAGGCGGGCTCCCCGCCGAGCGCCGGATCCACCACCGAAGGGTCGACGACGTCGTAGCGATGCGCGCTCGCGCCCCGATGCACCGGCGTGAGGTAGAGCGTGTCGATGCCGAGCCCCGCGAGCTCGCCGAGCGACCTCCGGATCCCCTCGAGATGACCGCCCGCCGCCGCGTCGTGAGCCGGCGCCGCTTCCCACGGCGGCTCGCCGGGCGCGGGGTCCTTCGCGGGCCGGAACCGGTCGACGAGGATCGCCTGGACGATCGCGTCGCGCCACCACGCGGGCGCGGCCTCGCTGCGCGGCGGGCGCGTCCACGTGGTCGCGAAGCCGCCGAGCGACAGCTCGCACGAGCGCGCTGACGTCGGCAGGTGCGCGACGAAGAAGGCGTGCTCGTCCTCCTCGAACGCGAGCCGCACGGGCGCCTCGTGCCAGGGCCCAACCTCTGACTCGCGGTAGGCGAGGGCAGGGGCCGCGGCCGGCCTGCGGACGCCGAAGAGCACGCGGAGTCCGCCGGTGCTCTCCTCCTCGACCCACGGCGGGGCGGCGGCGAAGAGCAAGGGCTCGGGCGCGCCGTCCACCACGAGCACGTTGTTCCGCGCGCCGCCCGAGGCGCGCGTGCGCGGCTCGCGGCCGTCGAGCATCCAGCGCTGTCCGGCGAGCAGCTTGTACGCGTAGACGCCGCGCGGCAGATCGAACGCGCGTGACCACGTGCCGTCCTCCTCGCGGGCGAGCGCCAGCGGCGATCGCCAGTCGCCCATCTCGCCGAGGAGGAGCACGTCCTCGCCGCCCACGTCCTCGGCGGGCTGGAAGCGGCGAGCCGGTGCCACGGCGGTCTGATAGCAGGTTTGCGCGGGCGCGCCGGATGCGTCAGAGAGAACGCCCTCGATGTTCGTCGCCACCGACCTCCACGGCCACACGTTCCATTCCGACGGCCGCGTCTCGCCCGAGGAGTACGTCGAGTTCCGCCGCGGCCTCGGCATGAAGGCGATCGCGATCGCCGACCACGACGTGCTCGCGGGGGTGCGCGCCGGCGCCGCCGCCGCCGAGCGCGCGCAGATCCTCTTCATCCCCGCGCTCGAGGTCACGGCTCACCTCCACTACGGGACCAGCGGAGAGGAGCAGTTCCACGTCCTCGCGTACTACACGCACGACGTCCTCACGAACGGGCAGCTCGAGCGCACCGCCCTCCATCGCCGCGGCGTCCGCGTGCAGGAGCGGTGGAAGGATTTCGTGCTGACCTGGCTCCGTGCGCTCCCCGCCGACGACCGCGAGGCGCTCGATCCCGACGGCTCGCTCGAGCGACGTCCCGCGCCGGTGTTCCCCGCGCTCCAGTCCACGATCAGCCTCATCATCGAACGGCGCCGCCCGCTGTTCGAGGCGTTCCGCGATCATCACGTGCTGTTCTGGTCGAGCGAGGGCCCGAACAAGGACCTCTTCGGCTGGACGCCCGAGGAGTGCATCGAGCAGATCCGCGCGGACGGGGCGGTCGACGTCGTCGCGCATCCCACGCGCTACCGCGACAAGGACCGGACGCTCCAGGTCCTCGAGGAGGCGCGCGGGATCGAGGTCTACACGTCGCGCCACAAAGCCGAGGTCGCCGCCTCCTTCCGGGAGCTCGCGGAGTCGAAGGGCAAGTACTGGACGTCCTCCTCCGACGATCACCAGAACGCGCGCTACATCCGGCCGCCCTGCGGAACGCCGCTCCGCACGCTGGAACGCATCTGCAAGAAGACGATGAAGCTCTCGAGCATCATCGCCGCGTAGCTCCGGGGCCGGGCGATCCCGGAAAAATCAGAAATCCGAGGGCCCCGGGTTGCGCGAGCCTCTTCCGTATCCTACATCGTCGCCGCGTCACTCAGATGAGAGTGACTCTTTCGATGCGGGAGTGGAACCGATGGCGATCAAGATTCGCGTGCTGCGCAGTGTCCAGGCCGGTCTGACCGGGATGACCGGTCTCGTGGCCCTGTCCTCGGGCGTCGCGGCATGTGCCGCGGCCGAGGCGCCGAGCGACGAGGCGACCGCCGAGAGCGACCTCACCGTCGCCAACCCGGGCACCGGCGTCCTCGAGCTCGCGTGGGACTACGGCGCGCCCGCCGGCCTCGCGTTCAACGCGCACAACTCGGTCGACGAGCACGTCCGCGCCGGCGAGAAGATGTCGTTCACCATCCCGCTGCACTTCCTCTGGGAGCGCCTCTATCCGGGGACGCCGCTGCCCGAGGACGTGACCCGCATCAAGCAGCTCTCGGCCAAGGTGAAGGTCAAGTACGCGCGCGAGTCCGGCACCACGCTGCCGTCGTCGACGGTCACGACGAACGCGGTGTACACCGGCACCGCGAGCTGGGACCTGACGGTCGGGACCGGCACGTTCAGCGTCAGCAAGAAGGCGACGGCGATGAGCTTCGAGCTCACCATCACCGACGCCGGCGACGCGACGAAGACCGCGACGCTCGCCGCGACCGACACGCCGGCCATCCCGGTGTTCGGCGGCACGCTGCCCAGCAAGACGGCCCTCTTCGACACGTTCGGCACCGCGCTCCGGCAGCGCGTCATCGAGGGCGGCAAGCCCGTCGATGGTGCGGCCCTCGCGGTCGGCTACTCGGACTGGCGCGCCGCGACGCTCACCGACGCGAGCATCATCGACCGCACCATCGGCACCGCCACCAGCTTCGGGCGCTTCGGCGCGTTCTCGATGCCCATCCAGGGCGAGCTCGTCAACGAGATCACCTGCGCGGCCGCCTTCGACGGCGCGTGGACCGCCGAGCAGCCGCTCACCGCGAACACCGCCTCACGCATGATCCCGCTCCGCGGCCGCACCGCGTACGAGACGTCGCTGAACGTGCCGGCCGGCACGAAGGACGTGCAGATCTACTTCCACGTGCGGACGTTCCTCGTCGTCGACTACGCGAAGGTGCCCAACGTCACCTCGCGCCGCTACGAGCAGGGCCAGCGCATCCTCGTCCGCGAGGCGTGGGACAACGAGAACGGCGTGGTCGGCGACAACTACGACTTCGGCACCGAGAAGAAGTAACTCGCGGCGCGGATCGCGAGGCAGATCAGACGATCTGCTTCGCGATCGCCTTCGCCTCTTCGCGCTCCTTCAGCGACTCGAGGATGATCACCGCGGTCTCCTCGATCGCGCGGCCGGTCACGTCGATGATCGGCCAGCTCGCGTGGCTGCGGAAGATGTTCTGCGCGTACTCGAGCTCGGCCTTCACCTGGTCCTTGAGGCCGTAGTTCGCGTCGACGCTCATCCCGAGCTGCTTCAGGCGCGCCTTGCGGATCTCGACGAGCTGCTCGAGGCCGATGGTGAGGCCGACCACGCGCTCCTGGTTCGCCTCCTCGAGCTCGGGGGGCGTCTGCACGCCGAGCACGATCGGCAGGTTCGCGACCTTCAGGCCGCGCTGCGCGAGGAGCGTCGAGAGCGGGGTCTTCGAGGTGCGGCTGACGCCGACGAGCACCAGATCCGCCTTCTTGAAGTTGCGAGGCTCCTTGCCGTCGTCGCTCTTGACCGTGAACTCGACGGCCTCGATCCGGCGGAAGTACTCGTCGCTCAGCGGGAGCATGCCGCTCGGCGTGTTGATCGGCTGCCGGTCGAGGTAGACCGTGAGCTTGCCGATCAGGGAGCCGATGAGGTCGAGCGCCTCGACGCGCAGCTCGTAGCTGGCGGCGTGGATGTACTCGCGGAGCTCGGGGGAGACGACCGTGAAGACGACGAGGGCCCCCTCGCGGGCGGCGCGCTCGAGGATGGGCCGGGCCGCGTCCTTCGTGCGCACCCGGGTGTGGAGCCGGACCTGCGCCCCCGAGTGGGGGAACTGCAGCATCGCCGCGCGGACCACCTTTTCTGCTGTTTCGCCCGTGGAATCGGAGAGTACGTCGATGCGCTTCGGGTCCTGAGTCACGTCATGATTTCTACCACGCGGCCGTACCGTTCGGGAGGTCGCGATGGACCCACGGGTGGATCGTCGTCGATCTACGCGCTGCGGCGTGACTCCGCCGGCGCGAGGAAGAAGACCGCGAATGCCGCCTCCCGGAAGGCGCGTTTTTTCGCGACGGAGCGCCTGACGCGAGCACGGAACGTGCAGTACGCTTCATCACGGACATGGCAGACCGCGGAATGCTTCCGAAGTTCAAGCCGGCGAGCTTCAGTGCCGCGGCCCGTCCGTCCATCCGGCCGGTGAAGATGGGACCGCCGCCGCCCGCGCCCGCCCCTCCGACGCGCAAGCGCGAGTCGGGCGTCGGCCACCGTTCGGATCACCCGCGCCTCGCGCGGATCAGCGAGAGCGAGATCGACACGGAGCGCAGCGAGGAGCTCGAGCTCGATGACATCTCCCTCGACGAGATCGAGCCGCTCGAGTCGATCGAGACGCCGGTGGTCGACGTGCACTTCGGCATGAGCGGGCACGCGGACTTCGCGGACGAGAGCGACACGCCCACCGCCGCCGGCACCGACGACGACGGGGACGACGCGACCTTCGCGCGGGCCGACCGCGAGCCGGTTCGCGAGCAGGTCCTCGCGTCGCCGCGCGGCCGCGCCAACGTGATGCAGCTCACCTTCGAGGACGAGACGCAGGCGCGCCCGGTGGACGACCGCCTGCTCGACGATCTGCGCGGCGCCCGGACGACGCACGACTGGCCGGCGCGCGGCGACATCGTCGTCCCGACGCCGATCGTCGCGCTGCCGCTCCGTGGGCTCGACGTCGACTACGAGGCGCTGCCGTCGCTCGAGGTCCGCGCCGCGTACGACTCCTTCGCGGACAGCTCCTCGTCAGGCAGCGGCGGGCGGCACGGCGCGTACGCCGACCACGCGGACTACGGTGATCACGAGGACCCGATCACCGAGGCCGCCATCGCGCAGCGCGCGGCGCATCGCTCCGCCCCCGCCCCCGCGCGCCCCCGCTTCGATCACGAGGACCACGAGGTCACCCGTTATCCGGCGTCGCCGCAGGCCTCGCGCGGCCCGTCGTACCGTCCGTCGGCGCCGCCGCCCGAGTCGGCCCTCGAGGATCTGCGCTTCGCCGAGCACGAGGACTCGGGGCCGCGCGCGCGCCCCGTGCCGCCCGCGGCGCGCTCCTACGTGGCGCCGGTGCCGGCGTTCGACCAGGACGACTCGTACGACGACGCGCAGGACGACGCGCGCAATCCGGACGCGTCGCACAGCCAGCCGTCGCAGGCGTACACGGAGGACCTCCGCTACGACGAGGCTCCCGCTCCCGCAGCGCCCGCCCGCCAGGCGCAGAATCCCTTCATCATGGGCGTGCAGCCGCTCCGCACGCCGGTGCCCGATGCGTGGGGCCAGCCCCAGGCGCCCGTCTACCTTCCCGCGACGCAGGGCATGATGCTCGCCGCTCCCGTGGTTTCCCCGGTTTCCGGTGCGCCCGCCGCGGGCCAACAGCTCTACTCACAGGCGCCGCAGGCGCAGCACACGCAGCAGGCGTTCGCGCACGCGTCGGCACAGCCCCAGGTGGTGTTCGCGCAGCCGGGCATGCCGCCGGTGATGATGCAGCCGTACTACGCGGCCCCTCCGCAGCTGGGCCAGCCCGCGATGTACGCGGCTCCGTCGGGCGCGCCCGGCGCCATGCTGTCGGGGCTCGCGCCCACGAACCGCGCGCGGCCCGTCGGCCAGCAGCTCACCACCGCGTCGACCTCGACCGGCCCGCGCGCCACGCGCTCCGCCGCGGCAAAGGCCGGGCGCATCGCCTGGTTCGTGGCGGGTGCCGCCTTCGGGATCATGTTCGCGGTGTTCGCGGCGGGGATGGTCGGCGGCGCCAAGACGACGTCGACCACCAGCCCGACCCAGGCTCCGACGCAGGCGCCGACGCAGGCGAGCGCGCTGCTGGGACCCACCCAGGCGAGCGCGCTGCAGGGTCCCACCCAGGCGAACGGCGCCACCGCGCTGCCGCCGGGCGTGCCGACCCCGCTCGTGCCGCCCTCCGTCATGAACGTCCCGCCGGCGGTCGCGGCGCAGGTCCAGCCGCCGACGTCGGGCGTCCCGCAGACCAGCGCGTCGAACCTTCCGAACGCGCGCACCGCGACGCCTGCTCCGGTGCACGCCGCCGCACCGGCGCCGGTCCGCCACGCGTCGGCTCCTCCGCCGGCCCCGCGGACGCGCGCCCCGTCCGCGCCGACCTCGCAAGCGCCGCGCGCGCTCCCCGGCAGCGGCGACACCGAAGCGCCGTCGTTCTCCGGCGGGGCTCCGTCCCTCGGCGGCGGCGCGTCCGACCTGAGCGACCTGCTCGGCGCCGGCCTCAAGCCCTGATCGGCGCCCGTGTTGCTGGCGGCGACGGCGGCGACGCGAGCGGTCAGCCCGGGATGAAATCGCTGCGCGTGTAGAGCGCCACGAACGGCAGGCCAGCCGCCTCGATCGCCTCGCGCCCGCCCTCGAGCCGGTCCACGAGGGCGACGACGCCCGCCACCACGTACCCGGCCTCGCGCAGCTTGGCGACGGCCTTCAACGTCGACCCGCCGGTGGTCGTCACGTCCTCGAGGATGACGAGCGACGCGCCGGCGGCGAGCCCCGTGTCGCCCTCGAGCACGCGCTTGCTGCCGTGGTCCTTCGCGTCCTTGCGCACGTACACGGCGTCCTTGGCGGCGGCGCCGCCCTGCTGCGCGCGAAGGTGGCTCGTGAGCGACACCGCGCTCGCGAGCGGACAGCCGCCGAGCTCGACGCCGGCGACCGCATCGCACGCGGGCAGCTCGCCGAGGGCCTCCAGCATCAGCTCGCCGACGAGCGCGTGACCCTCGGCGGTGAGGACCGTCTGCTTGCAGTCGATGAAGAAATCGCTCTCCTTGCCGGAGGCGAGGACGACGCGCTTCTTCGCGAAGCTGCGCACGCGCAGCAGCTCGGCGAGCCGCGCGCGTGAGCCGCTCATGCGCGCTTCTTGTGCATCGACGCCTTCGTGCCCTTCTTGAGCACGGGCACGACCGGCGGCGGAGGCGCCGCCTTCACCTGGCGGAGGCGCTCCTTCAGCTCGTCGCTGCGGTTGCCGCCGCCGTTCGCGACGCTCACCGTGGTCTCGGCGGCACGCGGCGTGGGGCGCGCGGCCGGAGCCGGAGCCGCCTTCGCGGCCGGACGCGCCTGGCTCGAGGCGCTCGAGGCGCTCGCGGCGCTCGGAGCGGACCGCGCGGCCGTCGTCGTGGTGCGTGCCCCGGCTCCCGCTGCGGCGGTGCGACCGCGCGCA
>JAQBQL010000122.1 GCA_028287035.1 Labilithrix sp.
GGTCTCGGCGGGCGGCCCGGGCGGCAGCGCGGGGAGCGGCGCGGCGGGGGCGGGCGGCGGCAGCGAGGGAAGGGGCGCGCTGCTCTGGGCGTACACGGTCCCGCCACGGAGCATGACGACGAGGAGAGCTGCGAACGGCGCTATGCGCCTGCAAAAGGAAAGCATTTGTTGTCCGTTCGCCACGAAAGCTGTCGTATTGTGACCTGATCGCGGGGCTTGTTGCTGCATCAACAGGCTTGACGATCCGGAACCAAACGTTCTATCCCCGTTTGGCCCCGTTAGCGTATGCGGCCGAAGTCTGGTCGAAAATTTAGGGACCGTAAAACCGAATACGTAGGCTTTACGGACGATTCTCTTTTGGAGGAGACCAATCACATGAAGAAGGTTATGGGCTTTGTGCTCGCCGCCGCGATCGCCGCGCCGGCTCTCGGTGGCTGTGCGTACGGTGGTATTGCCACGACGCAGGACGGTACGAAGGCGATCGTGACGCGGAACGACGGATTCCTCTTCGGGATCCTGCGCAAGGTCTTCGTGTGCAAGGTCGACGCGAGCGGTCTCCAGAACTGCGCCGAGGCCGACGCGCCCTGATCTCAGCGCACTCGCTGGATCCCGCGCGCACCGCGCAGCTGGGGACCAGCGATTCGTCGATTCCTCTCTAGCAAAAGGTAGAATTCTATGAAGAAGCTCACGTGCATGCTTTTCGCCGCTTCGGTCATTGCCTCGTCTGCGACGGGCTGCTCCTACGGCGCTGCCGCCGGTTCGGGCGCCGACAAGGTCGTCATCACCCGTAACGACGGCTTCCTGTTCGGCATCCTCCGCAAGGTCTTCGTGTGCAAGGTCAGCGACGCGGGCGTCACCGCCTGCGCCGAAGGCACCTCGCCCTGATTCTCGCGTCGTGACGCGGTCTCCGGGATTCCGGGCCACGCCACCACGAGATTCGTGAGAAGCAGGGGTCGCGCGAGCGGCTCCTGCTTTTTTATTGCTTTTTGGTTCCCGTTCGAGTCCTGAGTAGCCATGCGCACGCGTCCCGCTGGGATTGTCCTCGTCGTTCTCGCGCTGGCCGCCGGCGGTTGCTCGCGGAGCGGCGGCGGTGAAGAGGGCGGCGCCGCGAAGAAGAACGTCGAGTACGGCGACACGGTCGGCATCGAGTTCGGCGGTCCGCCGGACGGCCCTTTCCTCGCCGCGGTGGCGGCCGAGAAGGGGCATTCCGCGGAGAAGGGCGTCCCGGCGCTCGCCGGAGCGCTCCAGCAGGCGGCGCGATCGTGCCCGACCCTCGCGAGCGAGGCGACCGACCAGGCGAGCCCGCCGACCCTCCACCTCGTGACGAAGGCCGGGTCGCTCGAGGCTGCCGCCGGCGCTCGTTCCGCGGCCGAGCCCGCGTCGGCCACCTGCATGACGAAGGCGCTCGCCGGCAAGGCCTCGGGTCTCGACTCGTCGTCGACGTTCGAGCTCACCATCCAGCTCCTCGTCAAGCCGCAGAAGAAGTAAGGCTGCCCGAATGACCCGTCTCCTCGCATCCGTGCCGGCGCTCCTCGTGGTGCTGGCCGCTTCGGCGCCGGCCGCCGCGCAGCAGCAGGTGACCGCGCCCGCACCCGCGGCTCCTGCGGCGCCGGCCGAGGTCCGTCTCGACCTGGTGAGCGGCGAGGTGAAGCTGCTGTCGATGGACGACGCGAAGGGCTTCACCGTCGAGCCCGAGACGGGCCTGGTCGCCCGCGTCGTCGATGATGGCCACACGCTGCGGCTCGTCACGCAGAGCGACGGCACGTTCACGGTCCGCGTCCAGAAGAACGACGGCACGACGGCCGTGTACTCGGTGCACGTCGGGACCGAGGCGGCGGGCACGAAGGCGGTCGCGACCGCGGCGGGTGCGCCTGGAGCGCCGGCGCCCGACAAGCGCAGCGCAGACGAGCACTACACGTCGAACACCATCGACCTGAACCTCGAGGGGGGCGCGGGCCGTCACTTCGGCGATCCGGCAGAGACCCTCGGCTTCGGCCGCGCGCGGGTCGGCGTGATGTTCGCGCGCTGGCCGGTCTTCACGATGATCGGCGCGACGTACGAGTACAACAATCTCTCCCCCGCGACGTTCGGCCTGCAGGGCGAGCTGCTGCACCTTTCGGGCGGCGTCTGGGCGCAGGCGGGCGGCATGATGGACATCCACGGCAAGGCCGGCGTCATGGGCGCGCTCGGCATCAGCATCGTGGGCGTCGAGGTGCAGTATCGCGGCTTCGAGCGCGACGACGGCGGCCTCTCGACCGGCGTTGCGGTCCTCGGCAAGCTGAGGGTGCCGCTCGGCGTCATCCTCTATGCCCTCGACCAGAACAAGAAGAAGACGAAGCCCTGAGCGTCGCGCCCTCGCGCGAGGCCTGAGGGCGGCGAAAGTCGTTCGGATCCCTCACGGTCTTCGCGCCGCGGGGGATGCGGGGCGGGGCGAAATTCGTTCGGATCCCTCACGGTCTTCGCGCCGCGGGGGATGCGCGGGGCGGCGAAAGTCGTTCGGATCCCTCACGGTCGTCCGGTGTTGGGGCGGGCGGGGCGCCGATCGACAGGGATCCGAACGGTTCGGGAGGGGGCGGCCCCCTGGGGAGTCGCGGCGACCGGCAGGGATCCGAACGATTCACGGGGGGTGATCCCCGTCGCCAGCCGCGGTGACCGGCAGGGATCCGAACGGTCACGGGCCCCTGTGGGGGCGCCGCTCGCCTGCCGCGCCGCCCGGGATTAGAGTCCCCCCGATGGCGTTCTACCAGTCCCCGCCCGAGCTCGGAAACCAGTACCAGTCGGACGACGTCCTCCGGCGCTACCTGCGCAACACGCTGCCGCCGGACGTCCTCTCCGACATCGAGGGCGAGCTCGACGAGATCGGGGAGCTCGCGGGCGGTGAGCTCTATCGCGCGGCGCTCGAGACCCGCCGCGACGAGCCGCGCCTCGAGCAGTGGGACGCCTGGGGCAAGCGGGTCGACCACATCGAGCTGACGCCGCTCTGGAAGCGCGCCGCCCAGCTCACCGCCGAGAAGGGCATCGTCGCCACCGCCTACGAGCGGAAACACGCCGCCTTCTCGCGCATCCACCAGTTCGCGAAGGTGTACCTGATCGACAGCGGCTGGCACGTCTACTCGTGCCCCCTCGCGATGACCGACGGTGCCGCCCGCACCCTCATCGCGTCGAAGAACCAGCCGCTCGTCGACCGCGCCGTCCCGCGGCTCATCAGCCGCGACCCGAGCACCGCGTGGACGAGCGGCCAGTGGATGACCGAGCGTACCGGAGGCTCCGACGTCGCGATCAGCGAGACGGTCGCGCGTCCCGACGGCGACGCGTTCCGCCTCTACGGCACCAAGTGGTTCAGCAGCGCGACCACCTCGCAGATGGCCCTCACGCTCGCGCGCCCCGAGGGCAACCCGCCGGGCGGCAGCGGCCTCGCGCTCTTCTACCTCGAGGTCCGGAACCCCGACGGCTCGATGAACGGCGTGCAGGTCAACCGCCTGAAGGAGAAGCTCGGCACGCGCATGGTGCCGACCGCGGAGCTCACGCTCGACGGCACCCGCGCCATCCCCGTCATCGGCACGAAGGACGGCATCAAGAACATCACGCCGATGCTCACCATCACCCGCACCTGGAACGCGGTGTGCGCGGTCGGCGGAATGAAGCACGGCATGGCGCTCGCGAAGGACTACGCGCGCCGCCGCGTCGCCTTCGGCTCGCTGCTTGCCGAGAAGCCGCTCCACATCGACACGCTCGCCGCCATGGAGGCGGAGCGGCAGGGCGCGTTCCTCCTCGCGTTCCGCGCCGTCGAGCTGCTCGGCAAGGACGAGGCGCGCGAGATCACCGACCACGAGGCGGCGCTCCTCCGCCTGCTCACGCCGATCGTCAAGCTCACCACCGGCAAGCAGGGCGTCGCCTTCGCCAGCGAGGCGCTCGAGGCGTTCGGCGGCGCCGGCTACATCGAGGACACCGGCCTGCCCCGCATGCTGCGCGACGCGCAGGTCCTTTCGATCTGGGAAGGCACCACCAACGTGCTCTCGCTCGATCTCCTCCGCGCGCTCGCGAAGCTCGGGTCGCTGGAGCCGATCGCCCGCGAGGTGCAGGCGGCCGTCCAGGGCTGCGACACCTCACTCGCCGACGCCGCCCGCACCGCGCTGCAGGCGGTCGAGCACGCCTCGCAGTGGCTGGTCCGCACGATGGAGGGGGGCCCGCATGCCGTCGAGGCCGGCGCCCGCCGCCTCGCGCTCACCCTCGGGCGCGCCCTCGAGCTGTCCTTCCTCGTCCGCGAGGCGACCCGCTCGAAGAAGCACGGCGACGACGCGAAGCCCGCCGCCGCGGCCCGCCGGTTCGCGCGGGCCGGCGTCGACCTCATCGCCGACGAGTCGCTCGACGAGGACGCGCGCACGCTGCTCGCCTGAGCGCCGTCAGCCCTTCGCGATCAGCAGCACGGCAAGCAGCGCGAGCCCCAACAAGGCGACCAGGATGCCCACCGCGGCGCTGCCTCCGGGCGGCGTCGCGGTGACCTTCTGGGCCGACGCATCGTCGTCGAGCTCCGCGAGCTGCATCGCCACCCGCGCCTCGCGCGCCGACGCCGCCATGAGCAACGTGACGAGCACACCGGCGAGCGTCAGCGACACGGTGCCGATGACGAGCCCCCACGTGTGGCGCACGCGGTTGGCCGCGGATCGTGCCGGCAGGCCGTCGAGCGCCACCCAGCGCGTGACGCCGGCTGCCGGGCGCTGCGCGAGATAGGGCCCGATGCTGCATGCATCATGCACGGAGATCCCGGGCGCGTCGTCGCCGACCCACACGGCGCGCGCCACCGCCGCGCCGGAGAGGTGCTCGGCGCCGCGCGGCTCGCCCGAAGCGACGACCCAGTAGAGCCCCGGGGAGAGCGCGGGCAGCGCGAACGTCGCGCGCGGAGTCGGATCGCCCGCAACCACCGTCACGGGCAGCGCGGCCGCCACCACGCGACCGCGCACGTCGTCGAGCTCGGCGTAGACGACGTCCCGCGGGTTGGGCGCGACGAGCACGACCGAGGCCGGCGTCCCGGCGGGGAGGACGCGGGGAACCCGGATGAAGAACGCGCCCGGCGCGACCGGCAGCGCGCCGAACCACGTCCCGCTCTCGCCCTCGTCGGCCGGCCCGCTGCCCGCGCGCGCCACCTTCACGCCCGCGCCGACGACGTGCGCCTGCGCCGTGACCGGAAGCTCCGCCCAGCCCGACGCGCAGGTCCGCGTCGTCGCCGGCTCGGCGAGCAGCCCGGGCTCGGGATCGACGGTCACGAGGAGCCCGCCGGTCGGCGGCGAGGTGCGGATCCACAGCGACGTCGGGAACCCGGCGACGAGCCGGTCGCCCTCGATCACGACGTCGACGCCGATCGCGCCCTTCCGTGCCGTCGGTCGCACCACGCCGCCCGCGAGCACGCGCCGCTCGCCGCCCAGCGACCCGG
>JAQBQL010000123.1 GCA_028287035.1 Labilithrix sp.
TTGATCATCGACACGACGCTCGTGAGCGTCTTCTCGTAGTCGCGTGCGAGGCCGGGCGCCTCGCTCTCGTTCGTTCCGTACTGGAGGATGACGAGCGCCGGCTTGCGGAGCGCCATCTGCTCGCCGAGGTGCGCCGCGTTGATCGATCCGAGCAGCTCCGCGCGCGCGCCGTTCGCACCGAGCGCGTCGTAGACGACACCGGCCTCGTCGCGCTCGAGCGCGACGCCGAAGAGGCGCGGGCTGCCCGAGACGACCCGCAGCGTGAGCTTCGCCTCGCCGTCGGGCACGGTGAACGACTTGACGTGCGACGTCTTCTGGTCGCCCTTCGTCGAGAACTTCTCGACGACGCTTCCGATCTTCGCCTCGACGTCGCCGCCGCTCGGCGTGTCGAGGTAGTAGACGTCGAAGCGCGAGACCTTCTTGCCGTAGGTGCCACGCTCGGCGGTGCCGAAGAACGCGCTCGCGCCGGCCGCGCCGGAGAACGTGACGCCGCCGAGGCCGTACATGCCGTCCTTGGTGGTGGGCCCCGTCACGCGGCTGGAGCTCCAGCCCTCACCCGCGCCGTGCGCGACGTCGTTGTGGAAGTACCACTCCCACGGATTCGCCACGAGGATGAACCCGTGACCGGCGTCGCCGAGGTCGGTCTGCATCTTCCGGCGCATCGTGCCGGAGACGTAGTCGCTGGTGATGACGCTGTCGCCGTAGTGCATGATGCGCGTGACCGCGCCGGCTTGCTTCTGCTTCGTCTTCGCGAGCGACGCGTAGAAGGCGTCGAGCGCGTGGCCGGTCGCATCCTCGACCGCGATCGAGCCCTTCGTCTTCGCGAGCACCTGCGGGTCGAGCGCCTTCGCGGCGGCCGGGGTGACCGGCAGCGCGTTGGTCACCGTCGCCTCGTTCCCGGAGGCCTTCAGCTGGGTCTCGCCCTGCGCGAGACGCGGCTCGCTCGTGGCGGCAACGACGGGCTCGCTGGGCGCCGGCGCCTTGGGCTCCCACGGGGCGGGCGCGATGCGCAGCGGACGCAGGCTTGCCGACGCGTAGGGCACGGCCAGGAGACCGAGCATCACGGCGACGGCGAGCGACGTCTTGCCGAGGAGCGGATGCGGAACGGGCGAGGGAGGCGACTGCGGTGACGGTGACAAGGAGACCCACGCATAGACGGCGTCTCGGCGCGCATCAACTCTCCGGCTGACCTCGGCCACCCGATCCCGGCCGCCGTGGACCGCCTGTTGCTTGGAGGGAGCCCATGATGAACGGCATTTGCGATGACGAGGACTTGGCGCTGCCCCTCCTCCGGCGCACCGGGCGCCCTTACGCGCCTGCCGCGTTCATCGAGGCAGAAGAGGACATGCCGCTGCGGCGCGATGCGCGGCGTGACCTCCTCGCCGACCGTTTCGCGCCTGCCTCCGCCGGAGCCCTCGCCGGCGCCGCGGCCGGCGCGGCGAGCCTCGGCCTCGTGCACGCGCTGCACGTCACGCGCATCACCGACGGGATCTTGCGGGCAGCGGGCATGGTCGGCGTCCCGGGCGACGCCGCGGTGCCCCTCGCGTACCTCGCCGCCGCCGTTCTCGGCGCGGCGGTGGGGGCTGCCTTCGCCTCGGTGACGCGCCACCTCCGCCGGCTCGTGCCGCTCATGTTCTGGGCCGAGGTCTTCTTCGTGAGCCTCGCGATGCTGGCGCTCGCCGCCTCCGCCACCTACGGGCGGGGCGTGGGCGTCGCGATGGCGCCGGCCATCCTCGCCGGCAGCGCGGTCTTCGCGTTCGTCGCCTCGTTCCAGCTGAAGCTGCGGGTCCGCGCGCGCCCCTGAATTCCTGAGCCAAAACCTTTCCCCGGGGCCGGGAAGCGGGCATGAAAGGGGCTTCCCGCCCCATGCTCTTCAACAGCCCCGTCTACGGCGTCTTCCTGTTCGTCACCTACGTGGCGTTCTGGGCGCTGCGCCGGCAGTCGTTCTGGCGACCGCTCTTCCTGATGGTGGCAAGCTACGTCTTCTACGTCGTCGGGACGTACGGGGCGGCGACCGAGCAGGAGGTGCCGCTCGGCCCGGTGGGCTGGACGGTCCTGTGCGCCGGCATCATCTTCGGCGGCAGCACGCTCGACTTCTTCATCGGGCGCGCGCTCGGCCGCACCGAGGACCCGTTCGGCCGGCGCGTCCTGCTGCTCGTGTCGGTCGTCTACTACCTGGGCGTCCTCGCGGTCTTCAAGTACTTCAACTTCGCCTTCGACTCGGTGCAGGCGCTGCTCGGCTGGGCCGGCATCCACGTCTCGCCGGTGCACCTGCGGCTGGCGCTGCCGTTCGGCATCTCGTTCTTCACGTTCGAGACGATGAGCTACACCATCGACGTCTACCGGCGCGAGATCCCGCCGTGTGACCGGTATCTCGATTACCTTCTCTTCGTGTCGTTCTTCCCGCACCTCGTGGCGGGTCCGATCGTGCGGCCGAAGTCGATGCTCCCTCAGCTCGCGGCGACGCCGGTCGCGAGCGACGCGATGCGCGCCTCGGGGCTCTTCCAGATCGGCGTCGGCCTCTCGAAGAAGATCCTCATCGGCGACTACCTCGGCCTGAACCTCGTCAATCGCGTGTTCGACAACCCGGAGCGGTTCTCGTCGCTCGAGGTCCTCGTCGCGGTGTACGCATATGCCATCAAGATCTACGCGGACTTCTCGGGCTATACCGACGTCGCGATCGGCAGCGCCAAGCTCTTCGGCTACGAGCTGCCGCAGAACTTCGACGCGCCATACACCTCGCGCAGCCTGCAGGAGTTCTGGCACCGCTGGCACATCTCGCTGTCGTCCTGGCTGCGCGACTACCTCTACATCTCGCTCGGCGGAAACCGCGGCTCGACCTGGCTCACGTACCGCAACCTGATGCTCACGATGGTGCTCGGCGGTCTCTGGCACGGCGCCTCGTGGAACTTCGTCATCTGGGGCGCTCTCCACGGCGGGGCGCTCGCCGTGAACCGCGCGTGGTCGCGGCGTCCTGGCCAGCGGCCGAAGAAGCGCGGCGAGGACTCCTTCCTCGCGTCGCCGCTGCGCAGCACGCTGGCGCTCGTCGCGACGTTCCACTTCGTGTGCTTCGCGTGGATCTTCTTCCGGGCGCCGAGCTTCGCGCACGCCTCGCTCATGCTCGAGCGCATGGCGCATCTCACCACCACCGCGCCCAACCTGTCGCCGCGGGTCCTCGGCGTGCTCGCGCTCGGCGTGGCGACGCACTTCATGCCCAGGCGCGCGCTCGAGGCCGTGAAGGAGACGTTCGTGGAGTCGCCCGCGGTGGTGCAGGGGCTCGCGCTCGCCGTGTGCGCCTACGCCCTGCACTTTGCGGCGGGCGCCAAGGCCGAGCCGTTCATCTACGGTCAGTTCTGAGATGACCTCCTTCGCCACGCGCACCACGAAAAGGGCCCGCGTCGCGTTCGGGGTGGTCGAGCTCGGAGTGGCCGCGCTGGTCCTCTGGGGGGTGTTTCGCGCGCTGCCGGCGCGCTGGTGGGTGGTCGACGGCGGGGCGGCGATCGTCGCGCTGCTGCTCGTCGCCTCCGGCGTGACGCTGCTCCTGGGTCACCGGCTCGCCGAGGTGGTGACGCGCGCGGCGGGGATCGTCACGCTGGCGCTGGGGCTCGCGCTCGTCGCGGGCCTGGCGCTCGGTGCGAGCTGGCTCGCCGGCGTCCACGGCTCGCTCGGCCGCGGCGGCGCCGCGCTCTTCGGGGTGATCGCGCTGCTCGTGCTGCCGTACCTGGTGGTCCTGCCCGCGGCGCTGCTGGCGTGGGTCGGTCCGCGTTCGTCATGACCGGGCGCGCGCTCGCGGCGCTGCTCCTCGCCTACGCGCTGCTGCTCGGGATCGCGTGCCTGGTCGTCCGAGGGCACGTCGCGCTCACGCCCCTCGCGGTGCCGGTGGTCATCGAGAGTGACTGGGCGGCCGGGCAGCGGGTCGGCCGCCGGGTCGGGACCGCGCCGGGCAGCGGATCGAGCGTCCGGGAGCGGCTCGTCGCGGTCGCGCCGCTGCCGATGTCCGACGCGCTCTTGCCGCTGTCGCTGGTGGCCGGCCGGGACGGGGTGCGAGCGCAGCTCGACGGCCGCACTGCGTACGTGACGCCCGACGACCTCCTCCACGCCCGCGCCTACGATCACGCGAGCACGGTGCTCGACCCGACCCTCGGCGTCGGGGCCCACCGCGCGACCGTCCTCCACCTCGTGGCGCGCGAGCTCGGGACGACGCCCGCCGAGGTCGTCGCCCGCGCCCACGTGGAGCGCGCCCGTTTCGAGCCCGCGACGCCCGTTCCCCTGCCGGTCGTGGACCGGGCGACGGTGCGGGACGCGGTCCTCGCGAGCGCGGCGTACCTGGCGCGCGGCGTCGGCGAGGACGGCCGCTACCGTTACCTCGTCGACGCGGTGAGCGGCGAGGCGGCCGGCGGCTACAACTGGCCGCGCCACGCCGGCGCCACGTACTTCCTCGCGCAGGCCGCGGCGCTGACCGAGGACACCGGCCTCCGCGCCGCATGCCTGCGCGCCGCCGCTCGCCTGCGCGACGAGCAGCTCGTCAGCTGCGGCACCGAGCGCTGCATCGCCGATGGGCCGGAGGCGGATGTGGGCTCGTCGGCGCTCGCGCTCCTCGCCTTCTCGGAGCTCGTGACTTCGGGGCTCGACGCGTCGTACCGCCCGGCGGCGCTCGCCCTCGCGAGCTTCCTGCGCAGCATGCAGCGGCCCGACGGCGAGCTCCGGCACCTGTACGACCGCACCGCGTCACGCCCCCTCGACCGGCAGCTCCCCTTCTTCACGGGCGAGGCGTCGTTCGCCCTCGCGCGCGCCTACCTCGTCTCCGCGGACGAGCGGGACCAGGCCGCCGCGTCGCGCGCGCTCGCCTACCTCACCGGACCAGGCTGGAGCTTCTTCGGGAGCCGCTACTTCTGGAGCGAGGAGCACTGGACCTGTCAGGCGGTCGCCGAGCTGTGGGACCGCGCGCCCGATCCTGCGTCGCTCGACTTCTGCCTGCGGTGGCACGAGTTCCAGCGGCATTTCCAGGACGAGGAGGGCGCCTTCGCGTTCGGCGCGCCGGTGGTCACGCCGCGCACGACGACCACCGCGGCCCGCGCCGAGGGGGCTGCGGCGGCGCTCGATGTCGTGGGCCGCTCCGATGGAGTCGCAAAGCGCCACGACGCGGCGGCTGCGCTTGAGGTGGAGCTCCGCTCCGCGCTCGCGTTCTTGCTCCGCGCACAGCTACGCCCCGGACCGAGGCACTTGTTCGCGGAGCCCGATCGCGTGACCGGTGGAACCCCCGGTTCCACCGTCGACCTGCAGATCCGTATCGATTACGTGCAGCATGCAGGAAGCGCGATGATTCGGTGGCTCGCGCTCGAGCAGCGCGGGGACGTCGTCATCGACCACCGCTGAGCCCGTTGCGTGTGGCCGACTGCTTGCAATGACTCCTTGCGGATGAAACGCCCACGAGCCGGTCTCGATAGGCTTGATCCGCTTCTCGCCACCACGAGCCGCGGGGCAGCGCCTACATCGGCGCCGCCAACATCGCAAGAAAAGTGGTGGGACTCTCGTGGTCGCGGTAGCTTCAGGGAGACCTGTCTGCTGACCGCAACACGCTCGAATCCGCGTTCCGATCCGCACTTCCACGACCCAGCTCACGATCCAGCACTTCGGGGCGCCTCCGCGACGGGCGGCTCCGGAGTCACACGACGGGCGCCAGCAATGGCGAGCGTCACGCGCGAGCGCCAGCCTCCGGAGATCCTCCGGAGTACATCGCTCGAATTCGGCGCCGGCGTGCTCGCACGCTCGGGGCAAGAAGTCCGTGCAGCGGCGCTCGCCGTTGCCCATCACCGTTGCCGGTCGCTCACGGCCGTCGACGCTCTCATGAAGACCCACGGGGTACACTGATGACCACCATCATCGACTCGCTCGAGACTCTCTCTCTCGACGAGGCACTGGCTTATCTGGATACGGCGGAAGGTGACGAGCTCGCGGCGGCGACGGCGCTCGCGCGGGATCGCAACCTGCTCGATGGGGGAGCCAGCGAGCCGGACGACGCGGAGGTGCATCATGCGCTCTACCTGCTTCGTCGCGCACGAGGACTGACGGCGCCGAGCTTCGATCTGATGCGCGTGCAGCTGCGTGAACGCGTGGCCGCCGAACGCGTCGCCGCCTGAAGCGCTCCCGCGCCGCCCGTCACGTCTCAAGCGTGACGGGCGGCGGCCGGATGCGCCGCGCGCAGCGTCGCGGCGGTCTTGCGGAACGCCTCGGCGAACGGTGACTGGGGACGCCACACGAGGGCGATGGTGCGGCTCGGTACGGGCTCGGCGAACCGCCTGATCTCGAGCTGGGCACGCCGGTTCTCGACGTCCACCGCCAGCTCCGGGAGGAGCGTCACCGCCGTGCTGCCGGCGACCATCTGCACGAGGGTCGACAGGCTCGTGGCGCGGAGGTCCATCTCGTGGGCGCCGGCCCGGTTGCACACCGCGAGCGCCTGCGACCGGAAGCAGTGACCGTCATCGAGGAGGAGCACGTCCTCGCCGTCGAGGTCGGCCTGCGTCACCTTCTTCTTGCGGGCGAGCGCGTGTCCCCGGGGCAGCGCGACGACGAAGGGATCGTCGAGCACCTTGGCGTGATCGAGATCGCGGACCTCGTCGACGAGCGCGAGCAGGGCGACGTCGATGGTCCCGGCCCAGAGGTCGCGCACCGCGTCCTCGGTCTTCTCCTCGCGGAGGACGAGGCGGAGGTGGGGGTACGCCCTGGCGAGCACCTGCGTGACCTCCGGCAGGTAGTACGGCGCGACGGTCGGGATGACACCGACCCGGAACGAGCCCTCGAACGGGTCGCGGGCCCGCGTCGCCGCGGCCAGCAGATCGCCCGTCTCGAGCAGGACCCGCCGCGCCCGCGAGACGATGATCTCGCCCGCCGGTGTCAGGAGGACCCCGCTCGAGCGGCCCCGCTCGAAGAGCGTCACGCCGAGCACGCCCTCGAGCTGCGCGATCTGGGCGCTCAGCGTGGGCTGCGACACGCCGCAGCGCTCGGCGGCCTTGCGGAACCCCAGCGTGTCGGCGACCGCGACCACGTACTCGAGCTGCCGGAGCGAGAGGTCGCTGATAGACATGCTCTATCAGTAGCATCGATTCTTCGTATTGGCGGCGCCCCCCGCCTGGTCGCATGGTGTCCTCATGCAGACGGAAGCGGACGGTGGAGTGCACGTGGATGTGGCGGTGATCGGCGCAGGGACCGCCGGGCTCGCCGCGTATCGTTCGGCGCTCGCGGTCACGCCGCGCGTCGTGATGATCGAGGCCGGCCAGTACGGAACGACGTGCGCGAGGGTCGGCTGCATGCCGAGCAAGCTCCTCATCGCCGCCGGAGACGCGGCTCACCACGCGCGCCACGCCGGCCCCTTCGGCGTGCATGCCGGGGACGTCCAGGTCCGCGGCGAGGAGGTCATGGGACGCCTCCGGAGGGAGCGCGACCGCTTCGTCGGGTTCGTCGTCGACAGCGTCGAGAAGATCGACGACGGCCACAAGATCATCGGCCGCGCGCGGTTCGTGTCACCCGGGATCCTCGAGGTGAACGGGGTGCGCGTCCACGCCCGCTCGGTGGTGATCGCGACCGGCTCCTCCCCCTTCGTCCCCGCGATGTTCGAGCCGATCCGCGATCGCCTCGTGGTCAACGACGACGTGTTCGAGTGGCCCAGCCTGCCCGCGTCCGTCGCGGTGTTCGGGGCCGGCGTCATCGGCCTCGAGCTCGGCCAGGCGCTCTCCAGGCTCGGGGTGCGGGTCCGCGTGTTCGGCCGCAGCGGCACGGTGGGGCCGCTCACCGATCCCGAGGTGAAGGCCTCGGCGCTGGCCGCCTACCGCGAGGAGTTTCCGCTCCACCCGGACGGTAAGGTCGAGAAGCTCGCGCGCGTCGACGACGGCGTCGCGATCACGTTCGTCGACGACGACGGGGCGACGCGCACCGAGACGTTCGCCTACGCGCTCGTCGCCACCGGCCGCAAGGCGAACCTCGGCAACATCGGCCTCGAGAACGCCGGGGTCGAGCTCGACGGACGCGGCGCTCCTCTCTACGACCGCACGACGCTGCTGACGAAGGCGAAGCCGGGGGTCACCTCCGCGGTCTTCATCGCAGGGGACGCGAGCGAGGACGTCCCGCTCCTCCACGAGGCAGCGGACGAGGGACGCATCGCCGGCGAGAACGCCGCGCGCTTCCCCGAGGTCGACCCGGGGCTCCGCCGATCACTGCTCGCGATCACGTTCACCGAGCCGCAGATCGCCATCGCGGGCGCGACGCTCGCGACGCTCGCCGGGCAGGACGTGGTGGTGGGCGAGGTCTCGTTCGCCGATCAGGGCCGGAGCCGGGTGATGCGTCAGAACCGCGGCCTCGGCCACGTCTATGCCGATCGGCGGACCGGGCGCTTCCTCGGCGCGGAGCTCGTCGGTCCGCGCGTCGAGCACATCGGACATCTCCTCGCGTGGGCCCACCAGCAGCGCATGACCGTCGACCAGATGCTGACCATGCCGTTCTACCATCCCGTCGTCGAGGAGGGCCTTCGCACCGCCCTCCGCGACGCCGCGGCGAAGCTCGCGAAGCACTGAATTTCCAGGAAAGAAGAAGAAGGAAGACACAGATGAAGAACATCGAAGGCAGCCGCGTTCCCGACGTCACGTTCAAGACCCGCACCGCGGAAGGCCAGTGGAAGGACGTCACGACGTCCGAGATCTTCGCGGGCAAGAAGGTGGTGCTTTTCTCGCTCCCGGGCGCGTTCACCCCCACCTGCTCGAGCGCGCACGTGCCGCGCTACAACGAGCTCCTCCCTCTGTTCAGCCAGAAGGGCGTCGACTCGATCGTGTGCCTCTCCGTGAACGACGCGTTCGTCATGACGTCGTGGGCGGCCGACCAGCACGCGGAGAACATCACCTTCCTGCCCGACGGCAACGGTGAGTTCACGGACAAGATGGGCATGCTCGTCGACAAGAGCGCGATCGGCTTCGGCAAGCGGTCGTGGCGGTACTCGATGCTCGTCGACGACGGCGTGATCAAGAAGATGTTCATCGAGCCCGAGAAGGACGGCGACCCGTTCGAGGTCTCCGACGCGGACACGATGCTGAAGTACCTGGATCCCGAGGCGCAGGCGCCGCACGACGTGCTCCTCTTCACCAAGCCGGGCTGCAGCTATTGCACGAAGGCGAAGAAGCTCCTGTCCGACAAGGGGCTCCAGTACGAGGAGGTCGCCGCCTCTCCGCGTCGCCTCCGGGCGGTGAGCGCGAAGGCGACGACGCCGCAGGTCTTCATCGACGGCAAGTACGTCGGCGGGGCGGACGAGCTCGAGCAGTTCCTCGCCCAGAACTTGTGACGGCACCCTCGGGTCCAGCGTGCGGGAGGTGAAGATCCCGCGCGCCCGGGCCGTTCCCTGAGCGCGGGTAACTCTCGCACGAGGGGGGGCGGGGCAGAAGATGGTCGAACGAGAGGGCGCGGAGGAGGACGAGCGACTGCTGGCACTCATCGGGTGCATCCAGGGGCTCGTCATCGAGGTGGACGCCGACGCCCGCTACCTGGGCCTGTGGGCGGACGACCCGCGCGTCCTCGCGGTCCCCAAGGAACAGGCGATCGGGCGGACCATCAACGAGGTGCTCGGCGAGGAGTACGGCGCCCCGCTCACCGCGCTGGTGCGGCGCGTCTTCGACTCCGGACAGACCGAGCAGTACGAATATTCGCTCCAGATCGCGGGGGAGACCCGGTGGTTCCTGGCCGACGTGAAGCGCGTCCGCGCCGGCGACACCCACACGGTGGTCTCGTTCGCGCGTGACATCTCGGAGCGCAAGCGTGCCGAGCAGGCCCTCCACACGATGGAGGAGCGCTACCGCCTCGCCGCCCACGCCACGAACGACGTCCTCTACGACCACGACCTCCGGACGGGCAACGCCCACTGGGGTGCGGCGGCGCGCGGGCTCATCGGCATCGACGAAGAGGTCACGACCGCGACGTGGTTCTCGCGCATCCACCCCGAGGACATCGAGCGGCTCCAGGCCGAGTTCGCGAAGGCTCGAGCGGGCACGCAGGACACGTGGACGACGCGCTACCGGCTCCGCCGTAGCGACGGGAGCTTCGCCGAGCTGCTCAGCCGCGGCTTCTTCGTGCGCGAGGCCGGCGTCGCGGTGCGCTGCGTGGGTTCGGTGGCCGACATGACGCAGCTCAATCGCCTGCAGCAACAGCTCGTGCAGTCGGACCGGCTCGCCGCGATCGGCGTCCTCGCGGCCGGCGTCGGGCACGAGATCAACAATCCCCTCTCCTACGTGCTCGGCAACATCGAGTACGCGCTCGACATGGGACCGTTCGCGCAGTCCGAGAGCGGCAAGGCGCTCGAGGCCGACGTGCGCGTCGCCCTCGGCGAGGCCCGCGAGGGTGCCCGCCGCATCGCCGAGATCGTGAAGAGCCTGAAGCTGTTCAGCCAGCACGAGGAGGTCGCCTCGCACGAGGTGCAGGTCGAGACCGTCATCGAGCGCTCGATCAAGATGGCAGAAAACCAGATCCGCCACCGCGCGCGCCTGGTGCGCGACTTCTCCCGCGTGCCTTCCGTCAAGATCAACGAAGGGCAGCTCGGGCAGGTGTGCCTGAACCTGCTCATCAACGCCGCGCAGGCGATCAACGACGGGAACACCGACGCGAACGAGATCCGCGTCGCCACGTCCGTCGATGCGCTCGGCCGCGTCGTCATCGCGGTCAGCGACACGGGCCCGGGCATCAGGCCCGAGCACCTTCCGCGGATCTTCGACCCGTTCTTCACGACGAAGGCGAACGGCATGGGGCAAGGCATCGGCCTCTCGGTGTGCCTCGCCATCGTGCAATCGATGGGCGGCGAGCTGACCGTCACGAGCGACCCGGGCGCGCCCACGACGTTCCGGATCACCTTGCCCGCGCCGGCCACCACCCAGGCCGACACGCGCCCGCCGGCGGCCAGCGATCCGCCCGCGCAGAGGCCGCGGATGCTCGTCATCGACGACGACGCGGCGGTCGGACGCTACATCGCGCGCGTCCTCCGCTCCGAGTGCGACGTCACCACCGTCGAGAGCTCGTGTGACGCGCTCCGTCATCTCGACGGCGGCGAGCGCTTCGACGTCGTCCTCTGCGACGTGATGATGCCCGAGATGAACGGCGTCGAGCTCTACGACGTGCTGCGGGAGCAACATGCGGACGTCCTCCCGCACCTCTTCTTCATGACGGGCGGCGCGTTCACCACGAAGACCGCGGAGTTCCTCGACACCATCCCGGACCGCGCCCTCGAGAAGCCGATCGACCAGGCGCGGCTGCGGGCCCTCCTCCGGTCCTGACGCCTCGCAGGAGCGGTGGTAGAGCAGGCGCACCATGAAGGTCGTCTGCATCGGCGGTGGGCCGGCTGGTCTCTACTTCGCGCTCCTCTACAAGAAGGCCCGACCCGACGCCGACATCACGGTGGTCGAGCGCAACGCGGCCGGCGTCACCTTCGGCTGGGGCGTCGTGTTCTCGGACGAGACGCTCTCGTACCTCGAGGAGAACGATCGCCCGACGCACGAGGCGATCACGCGGAAGTTCGCGCACTGGACGGCCATCGACATCCACTACCAGGGCGAGTGCCTGCGGTCGGACGGCCACGGCTTCTCGGGCATCGCCCGCAAGGAGCTGCTCGGCATCCTCGCCGCCCGCTGCGTCGAGCTCGGCGTGAAGCTCGTGTGGAGCACCGACGTCACCGACGAGGACGCGTTCACGCGCGGGGCCGACCTCGTCGTCGCGTGTGACGGCGTGAAGAGCCGCATCCGCGACAAGCACGCGAGCGCCTTCGGCCCCTCGCTCGACCTGCGGACCGCGCGTTACATCTGGCTCGGCACCCGGAAGAAGTTCGACGCGTTCACCTTCTACTTCGAGGAGAACGAGCACGGCATGTTCCAGGTGCATGCCTATCGCTTCGACGAGAGCACGAGCACGTTCATCGTCGAGTGCGACGAGGCGACCTTTGGCGCGTCGGGCCTCGAAGGCGCGACCGAGGCGCAGAGCATCGCGTACGTCGAGAAGCTGTTCGGCAAGCACCTCGCCGGCGAGAAGCTCCTCGCCAACAAGTCGACGTGGGGCCAGTTCGTCACGGTCAAGAACGAGCGGTGGTCGCACGGGAACGTCGTGCTCCTCGGCGACGCCGCGCACACCGCGCACTTCTCCATCGGCTCGGGGACGAAGCTGGCGATGGAGGACTCGATCGCGCTCGTGAAGGCGCTCGTCACCCACGCCGATGGTCACGGCGTGACCCGCGCCCTCGCCGCCTACGAGGAGGAGCGCCGGCCGGTGGTGGAGCGCACCCAGAAGGCCGCCCAGGACAGCCTTCTCTGGTTCGAGAACGTGAAGCGCTACCGGCACATGGATCCGACGCAGTTCGCGTTCAGCCTGCTCACCCGCAGCAAGCGCATCACCCAGCAGAACCTCGAGCTCCGTGACCCGCGCTTCGCGGCGAAGGTGGCGGGGTGGTTCGAGCAGTCGCTGGGCGGCGACGGCGCCGCGCCGGGACGTCCCGCGATGTTCGCGCCGTTCCACCTCCGCGGGCTGACCCTCCCCAACCGCGTCGTGGTGTCCCCGATGTGCATGTATTCTGCACAGGACGGGCTCGTGAACGATTTTCATCTCACCCACCTCGCGGCGCGCGCGGCGGGCGGGGCCGGGCTCGTGATGGCCGAGATGACCGACGTGTCGCGCGAGGGCCGGATCTCCCCGGGCTGCGCCGGCATCTACCTGCCCGAGCACGTGACGGCGTGGAAGCGCATCGTCGACCACGTGCACCGGACGAGCGCGTCGAAGATCGGGCTGCAGCTCGGGCATGCCGGTCGCAAGGCCTCGACCCGCCTCATGTGGGAGGGCAGCGATCGCCCGCTCGCCGAGGGCAACTGGCCGATCATGAGCGCGTCGCCCCTCCCCTACTTCCCGGACAGCCAGGTGCCGCGCGAGATGGACCGCGGCGACATGGACCGCGTGCGCGGGGAGTTCGTCGCGGCCACGCGCCGCGCCGAGGAGGCGGGGTTCGATCTCCTCGAGCTGCACATGGCGCACGGCTATCTTCTGGCGAGCTTCCTGTCGCCGCTCACCAACGTACGGACCGACGCCTACGGTGGCTCGCGCGAGGGGCGGATGGCCTATCCGCTCGAGGTCTTCGACGCGGTCCGCGCGGCATGGCCGGAGCACAAGCCGATGAGCGTCCGCATCTCGGCGACCGACTGGCTGCCCGGGGGCGTGACCGACGAGGACGTGGTCGCGCTCGCCCGCGCCCTGAAGGAGCACGGGGCCGACATCATCGACTGCTCGGCGGGCATGACCACCCCGGCGTCCCGGCCGCGGTTCTACGGGCGCATGTACCAGGCGTACTGGTCGGAGCTCGTCAAGCACGAGGTCGGGATCCCCACGATGACGGTCGGCGGCATCTCGACGGGTGATCAGGTGAACACGCTGGTCCTGTCGGGGCGGGCGGACCTCGTGGCGCTCGCTCGTCCCCACCTCGCGAATCCCCACTTCACGATGCAGTGCGCGATCGAGCAGGGCTATCGCGAGGTGTTCATCCCGCCGCAGTACGGGATCGTCCGCCCGCTGCCGGCTCAGCGCGCCGACGCGCGGTCGTAGTCGTCCGCGGCGGCATTCACCACCGCGAGGTCCCGGGTCGCCTTCTCGGCGTCCGCCAGGAGCTCGGCCGTGAAGACGGTGAGCCCCCAGATGCCGTTGTCACGGCGCCGGAAGGGCCAGCGCGTGCCCTGGGCGGTGACGACGCTCGCCCGCTCGCCCATGACCTCGACCTTCGCGACGCCCGAGAGATCCTTGCGAAGCCGCCGCGCCCAGCCACGCTCGCGGTAGAGCACGACGAACGCGTCGCTCCCGTCCGGCGCCTCGGCGAGCGCGCGGTACTGGGCGAGCATCTCGGAGCGGCGAGGCTCGGGGTAGCTGCGGGCGATGCGGGCGCTCGCCTTGGCGCGCATGTCGTGGATCGTGAAGCAGGCCCACTGCGCCTCGGTCTCGAGGTACGCGAAGAAGGCCTTCGGATCGTCCTTCGACACCGACTGCGCGACGCGCATGTACGCGCCCGTCGGCGTCGTGTCGGCGGGGAACGGACGGTGGACCGCGCCGATGACCGCGATCGGTACGAACACCAGCGCGGCCACGAGGGCCAGCGGCTTCCACGCGTGCAGGCGGCTGCGCATCCCGGTCGTCACCATACTGCGTACCCTTCGTGACGGGGAGATCGGGCTCAGGGCACATGCCCTGTCGTGAGATGGCACGGTGGGGAGCCACCCTGCATCCATCGCGTGATCCGCGCATTCTCCGGAGGATCGCGCGATCGATCGGGCTGCGCGCGCGGCGGCACGCTGGATGCTCAAGCCTGACCCGGACGCCGAGGTCGGCGCCCTACTTTCTCCCAGGAGCCCGCCATGCGAAGCATCAAACTCTCAGTCGCCGCCGTCGCCACCACGCTCGTCACGTTCTCGGCCACGGCCGCCTTCGCGGACGACGCCGCGATGCCGAGCGGCACCGTCGGCCCGACGCCGGCGACGACCACGTCGGCGAACGCGCCGAGCACCACCACGCCGGCGAGCACGACCACCACGACCTCGGCCGACGCGGACGGAACCGCTGCGGCGGCCTCGAGCAACACGTACTCGAAGCCCGAGGACAAGGTCATCTACCAGCGCCACACCCCGAACAAGGCGTACCTCATCACGGGCGCCTCGCTCTTCGTGGGTACGTACGTGACGACGGCCGCCGTCGCCGCGAACTCCGGCTCGATCGGCGACCACGATCTCTACATCCCGATCGCCGGTCCGTGGATCGACCTCGCGAACCGTGACATGGGCAACACCAGCACGACCGACAAGGTCCTCATCATCGGCAGCGGCGTCCTCCAGGGCGTCGGCGCGGGCATGGCCGTCGCGAGCTTCTTCATCCCGGAGAAGTACGCGGCTGCGACGATCGCGATGGGCCCGGTGAAGATGAACGTGTCGCCGACCGCAGGCGCGGGCATGGGCGGCGTCGGCGCGGTCGGAACGTTCTGAGCCGCGCGTCGATCCCGGGCCTCCGTGATGACGGATGCCCGCGAATCGTGCGGCATTTTGAACCTTGTCCCTGCGGCAAGCGACCGTTACGAACCCCTGGTGGGTGACCCGAGCAACATCGTCGCGCGCGTCCTCCGCACGCGGCGAGCGACCCTCCGGCTCGTCGAGTCGCTCGGGCCCGAGGACCTCGTGGTGCAGTCGATGCCCGACGCCAGCCCGGCGAAGTGGCACCTCGCGCACACGACGTGGTTCTTCGAGCGATTCGTGCTGCGTGACCTCGGGATCCCGCCCGTCCGCGACGAGTACGATTATCTCTTCAACTCGTACTACGAAGCGGTGGGCGCGAGGCACCCGCGGGCGGCGCGCGGGCTGCTGACCCGGCCGACCACCGACGAGGTCCTCGACTACCGGCGCGCGATCGACGCGCGCCTCGCGGACCTCGAGAGCCGCGCCGCGGCGTCCACGGAGCTCGCGGCGGCCCTCGAGCTCGGCGTTCACCACGAGGAGCAGCACCAGGAGCTGCTCCTCACGGACATCAAGCACCTGTTCGCGCAGAGTCCGCTGAAGCCGGCCTACCGGGTGTCGCGCGGAACGAGCTCGGCCGCGTCGGGCTCCGATCCGGGGCCGCTGCGGTTCATCGCGTTCGCGGGCGCCGACGGCAAGGGGGACATCGCCGAGATCGGGCACGGCGGACCGGGGTTCTGCTTCGACAACGAGCGGCCGCGGCACAAGGTGTATCTCGCGCCGTTCGCCATCGCGTCGCGCGTCGTCACGTGCGGCGAGTACCTGGCCTTCGTGCTCGACGGGGGCTACTCGAGCCCCGAGCACTGGCTGTCCGAGGGATGGGCGTGGGTGCAGGCGAGCAAGAAGCGCGCGCCGCTCTACTGGCTCGATGCCGCGCCCGGCGACGAGGGCGGGGCTCCGCGCGTCTTCACGCTGGACGGTGTGCGGCCCTTCGATCCGGCAGAGCCCGTGTGCCACGTCTCGTACTACGAGGCCGACGCGTATGCGCGCTGGGCGGGCGCGCGGCTGCCCACGGAGGCCGAATGGGAGGTCGCGGCGGACCGCGCGCGGAACGCCGGGCTGGGCGGCGGCATCAACGACGCGATGAGCGGTCATCTCCATCCCGTTGCGCCCGCCAGCGCCGGCCGCGACGCGACGAGCGGCGTCCCCGTGCAGATGCTGGGTGACGTCTGGGAGTGGACGCAGAGCGCGTATTCCCCCTATCCGGGCTTCCGCCCGCTCGAGGGCGCGTTCGGCGAGTACAACGGAAAGTTCATGGTCAGCCAGATGGTGCTGCGCGGGGGCTCCTGCGTGACGCCGCGCGACCACGTGCGCACCACGTACCGGAACTTCTTCCCGCCGGGCACGGAGTGGCAGTTCTCGGGCATTCGCCTGGCGAGGGACGCATGATGCCCGAGGGAGATGTGATGGCGGCGGCGGTCCTGGAGCGGAGCGACAGCGCGGCCGATCGCTTCCGGGCGGACGCGCTGGACGGCCTCGGGCGAGCGCCTAAGCGCCTCGCGCCCAAGTACTTCTACGACCGCGCCGGGTCGCTGCTGTTCGACGACATCTGCGAGCTGCCCGAGTACTACGTCACCCGCGCCGAGACCTCGATCATCGAGCGGCACGCGCGCGAGATCGTCGCCAGCTGGGGCGCGCGCGTTCGGGTCGTGGAGCCCGGCGCCGGCAGCTCGTGGAAGACGCGCCGGCTGCTCGAGACGCTCGGCCCCGAGCGCTGCGCGGAGTACGTGCCGGTCGACATCTCGCGCGAGCACCTCGCCAGCACCGCGGCCGGGCTGCGCGTCGACTATCCGTGGCTCAAGGTGACTCCGCATGCCGCGGATTTCTCGGTGGAGCTGCCGATGCCGGCCGCCGAGGCGGGGGCGAGCACGGTCATCTACTTTCCTGGATCCACGATTGGCAACTTCGAGCCGCACGACGCGCAGCGCCTGCTCGAGCGGTTCCGCCTGGCCGTGTCGTCGCGCGACCGGGCCGCGGGGCGGATCGTCGTCGGGCTCGACCTGAAGAAGGACCCAAAGGTCCTGCACGCCGCGTACAACGACGCGAACGGCGTCACCGCGGCGTTCAACCGGAACCTGCTCGTGCGGATGAACCGCGAGCTCGGCGCCGACTTCGACGTCGACGCGTTCTCGCATTACGCCTTCTACGAGCCGGGGCACGGGCGCATCGAGATGCACCTCGTCAGCGCGCGCCGCCAGGAGGTCACCGTCGCCGGACGTCGCTTCCGCTTCTCGGAGGGCGAGTCGATCCGCACCGAGTGCTCGTACAAGTACGATATGCCGCAAGCCGAGTCGCTGGCGCGCGCCGCGGGCCTCCGGCTGCACGACGCGTGGCTCGACGAGGAGCGCCGGTTCGCGGTCCTCGAGCTGCGCCCGGCGGTCTGAGCCGCGGCTCGGTGGTCCGTACGAGGTTCGCTCCTTCGCCGACCGGCGATCTGCACGTGGGGGGCGCGTGGACGGCGCTCGCGTCGGATCACCTCGCGCGCGCGGCGGGCGGGGTGAGCGTGCTGCGCATGGAGGACCTCGATCCGCCGCGCGTCGTGCCCGGCGCGGAGGATCGCATCCTCGATGATCTGGCGTGGCTGGGGCTGCGCTTCGACGAGGGGCCGCGGGAGGGCGGCGTCCATGCACCCTACACGCAGTCCCGGCGCTTCGACCGGTACGCGGAGGCGCTGGCGTCGCTCGACGCTGCCGGGCTCGTGTACCCGTGCGACTGCTCGCGCGCCGAGATCGCCCGCGCGGCGAGCGCGCCTCACGCCGGCGAGGAGGTCGTGTATCCGGGCACGTGTCGCGACCTCGATCCGGGGCGTCCGATGAAGCGTGCGCCAGCGGCGCGGGTGCGCGTGCCGGCGGGGCTCGAGGTGACGTTCGAGGACCTCGTGCGTGGCCCGGTCACCCAGCGCGTCGACACCGCGGTGGGCGACTTCGTGCTGCGCCGGGGCGACGGCCTGTTCGCCTACCAGCTCGCGGTGGCAGTCGACGACGCGGCGATGCAAATCACGCATGTCGTGCGCGCCGACGATCTGCTCGGCTCGACGCCGCGCCAGATCTGGCTGATGCGTTCGCTCGGAATGGCGGACGTCCCGCGCTACGCCCATGTCCCGATGGTGGTGGCCCCGGGCGGCGAGCGGCTCGCAAAGCGTGCCAGCGCAACGAGCGTGCGTGAGCTGGCGCGTCGCGGGGTGAGCGCGGGCGAGCTGCGGGAGACGCTCTCGGAGGCGCTGGGCCTGACCGGCAAGGCGGGCGAGTGGCGGAGGGACCCGTGGCCGGTGCCGGCGAGCTGGGTGTGAGGCGTCGAGCAACCGCCGACGACTGCCGATGAGGAAGTGACGCGTCGGCGCCATCGCCCCGAGAGGCGCTGTCGGTGGCGACTGCCGATTAGGAAGTCATCGCCCCATCGGCGGCAGCCCACCTGGAGCGCCACCGGCCTGCCGTCTCGCCAATCACCAAAAAAAATCAGTCGTAGAGCCTGTGGAAAGGGTGGGCAGCGGAAGCAGCGACGGGGGGCAGAGGGGGCAACTGCCCGCGCGACCTTTCCCGCTTCACCATACGCCCGCAGGGCAGTTGTCCCCGCTGTCCCCCGGCGCGCCGCTGTCCACGCTTTCCACAGGCTGCAAAGCCTGATGCTAATACCGAATATGCGGCAATCACATATTGGAATATCGACATCACGAACTAGGCTATCGAGATGCAGCCTGACCTCGACGCCGGAGCCCTCACCGCCTACGCCGACGACCAGCTCCTCGCCGCGCTGCAAGCGCTGCGATCCGCGAAGCGCCGCATCGACGCGCGGATGCTGAGGATGCTCGTCGAGGTCGAGGATCGCCGCCTCGAGCTGCGTTCGGCGTCCAGCTCGATTTACGACTTTTGCAGGCGTTTTCTCCTGATGAGCGAATCGGGCGCTTTCCGCAGATCGGTGGCAGTCAAGATGGTCCGTCGCCATCCGGAGCTGCTCGAGCACCTTGCGGAGGGCCATCTCACGCTGTCGAGCATGGTGATGCTGGACGGGCTCCTCACACGCGAGAACGCTGCTTCGCTGGTCGCGTCGGTGTCGGGCAGGACCACGAGCGAGGTGAAGGCGCTGATCGTCGAGCAGGCGCCCCGCGCGGACGTGCCCACGCGGCTGGAGCGCGTCGTCGAGCAGGCGCCGTTGCTGGGCTCCGCGCCGACGCCCACGCCCACGTCGCGCGCACGTGTCGAGCCCCTCGGCGAGGCGCGCTACGCGCTGCAGATGACCGTAAGCCAGCGGCTCCACGAGAAGCTCGAAAAGGCGCGCGACCTGCTCAGTCACCGGCAGCCCAATCGCGATCTCGGCGTCACGCTGGAGGCGGCCGTCGATCTCCTGATTGCGAAGCTCGAAAAGGAGCGCCTCGGGGCGGCGGAGCGTCCGCGCACCACGCCCGAGACTGCCGCCGCGAAGGCCGGTGTCTCACGCGCGGCGGTTCGCACCGTGTTCGGGCGCGACGGGCAGCGCTGCGGATTCCACGACGCGAACGGCCGCCGCTGCACGTCGACGCACATGCTGGAGCTGGATCATCTTCAGGCGCGAGCGCTCGGCGGCAGCGACGGACCTGACAATCTGGCCGTGCGATGTCGGGCCCACAACCGATTGCACGCCGAGCAAGACTTCGGACGCGCGCACGTCGAGGCGAAGATCGCGGAGCGTCGTGCGAGCACGGCGCCGCTCCTCGAACGGACGCGCGAGACGCTGCGCGGGGCGCTCGTCGGGCTGGGATTCAAGGCCAACGAGGCCGCGCGCGCGGTGGCGTCGGTGGCGTCCGTTTCGGCGATTGGCGAAGAGCCTCCTCTGCCGGACCTCCTGCGCGAGGCGCTGCGGGTGCTCGCGCCCGCGTGAGCATGCGGCGTTGGAATGCGCACTGGGCTTCGCGCCTGTGGAAAGCGTGGACAGCGGCGCGCCGGGGGACAGCGGGGACAACTGCCCTGATGGGGTGTTGCGAGACTGAAGAGTTACGCGGGCAGTTGCCCCCTCTGCCCCCCGTCGCTGCTTCCGCTGCCCACCCTTCCCACAGGCTCTACGACTGATTTTTTTGTGATTTGGCGAGACGGCCGCGGGGGTGGAGGTGGTTTGGCCCGGTTCGCCGACGGGCGGATGCACTGCCGATACGGCAGTTGATTGCGGCGCAGCAACCGCCCGAGGGGCTACCTGAGGGCGATGTACACGCCCACCGCGATGCTCAGGATGCCCGCTACCACCCACAACACGAGCCACAGGCGCCCGCTCGGGTCCTTCACCCGGGCGACGTCGGCGCGAGGGGCACGTGCGGTGTCCACGCGGGCGCGCGGCGAAGGCTTCGTGGAGGGCGGCTGCGAGGGGAGCGGCGGAGTCGGCTGCTGGCCCGCGGCGAGCATCGTGTCGCTCGGCACCGCGTCGCCGCGGCGCGGCGGCTCCGAACGATACGAGCCGAGGGCCGGCATGGTCAGGGCGAACGCATCCGTACCCTCGGGGGACGTGGAGAACGCGCTCGGGCGGAGCGAGTGGACGTCGTCGGGGACGGCGCGCGCGTGCCGGATCGCCGCGGCGAGCGCCGACGCCGACGGATACCGGTCCTCGCGATCGCGCGCGAGCGCATACATGACGACCGACTCGAGCGCCGGGGTGACGCGACTCGCATCCCGCGCGCGCTTGCTCGGCGGCGTGAGCTCGCCGCTCAGGTGCTCGGTGAGGACGTTGAGCGGCGTCGAGCCGGTGAAGGGCGGCGCGCCGGTGAGCATCTCGTACAGCATGACGCCCGCCGCGTAGACGTCGCAGCGCACGTCGAGCTCGTCGCCCCGCGCCTGCTCGGGGGACATGTACTCGGGCGTGCCGAACACCATGTTGTGGGCGGTCAGGTTCGTGGTGCCGCCCGCCGAGCCGGCGACGATCTTGGACATTCCGAAGTCCACGACGACGACGTGCAGCCCGTCGCGCAGGATCACGTTGGCGGGCTTCAGGTCACGATGGATGACGCCCTGCGCGTGCGCCGTCTGGAGCGCCGCGCAGACCTCGAGCATGATGTCGAGGCCGCGCTTCATGTCGATCGGGCGATCGGTGACGAGCACGCGCTCGAGCGTCGGCCCGTCGATCTTGGCGAGGGCCATGTAGAGGAGCGACTGACCCCCGAGCCCGTCGGTGACCTCGACCTCCCCGACGTCGAGGATGGGACAGATGTTCGGCCCGTGCAGGCGGCTCAGGATGGTCGCCTCGCGCTGGAAGCGACCGCGGATCTGCTGGTCGCCGGCGAGCTGCGGGTGCATCACCTTGAGGGCGACCGGCGAGCCGTCGCTGACGCGCCGCGCGTCGTACACGATGCCGGTGCCGCCCTCACCGAGCACACCACGCACCTCGTACTTGCCGGCGATCGGCTCCTTGGGCAGCACGGCGCGATGTTACCTCGCCCCGCAGGCCGCGCGGATCTTCGGTGAGACCGTGCGCGGATCGAGGTGCGGATCGGTCGCCGCGGCGCGGAACGCCGCGCACGCGCCCGCCGCCAGGCCATGGGCATCGAGCGCCACGTACGCCTCGAGGAGCGCGCGATGGATGATCGCGAGCTGCGGCTTCGTGAGATCCCCCGAGCCGAGGATCCGGTTCCCCTTGGCGACCGCGTCCACGTAGCGCCCGGCGCGGCAGTCGGCGAGGAGCGGCGGGATGTCCGCCTCGGCCTTGCGCTGCGCCTCGTACGCGCGGCCGCTGCCCTCGGTGCGGATGCGGTCGGCGGCATCACGGGCGGCCTTCTTGCCCTCCTCGGTGAGGGCGATGTCGAGGAGCGGCACGAGCACCACGTCGCCGCGGAGCAGCTTCTGATCGCCCTTCCGGCCGTTGTACCCGTCGAGCTCCCACGCGCGGTTCATGTCACCGAGGTAGCGCCGGGAGAGGTTGCTCATCGTCTCGCCCTCGGCGGCGATCACGGCAATCACCGCCGGAACCTCGATCTCCTGCCCGGCCGACGGAGGTACCCACGACACGCCGCCGTTCGCGCGGGCGAGGGTCTCGGCGCGGCGCGCGTCGCCGAGGTAGAGGCGCGCGAGGTCGGCCCACGACTCGTTCTGCTCCACGCGATGATGCGACGGGGCCGGGATCTCGAGCGGCTGTCCGGCGACGATGGCGCTGCCGCCGTGGGCGTCGAGGGCATTCGCGCCGACGAGGGCGGTCTCGAAGCGAGGCGTGCCGTAGAAGGTGATCGCGATCTGCGCCAGGGTCTCGCCCTGCGACACGACGTGCGTGAACGCCGACGCGTGCGTCGTGAGCCCCAGCGACGCGCAGAGCAGCGCGAAGGCGCCGAGCCTCGCCCTCACCGGAGCGCCCCCTTCCCGGCGTCCTCGGCGGCGCCGCCGAGCGCCATGGTGACGTCGAGGGTCACCGTCTCTCCGGCCGTCACGTCGATCTCGCGCTCCACCGGCGGCGCATCGGGATGCGTGAGCGTCACCCAGTGCTTGCCCGGCGCGAGCGGCACGGCGTGCGCGAAGGGCGTCGTCTCGACCTTCTGACCGTCGACCTGCACGTCGGCCCACGGGCTCGCCTGCACGCGGAGGCCGCCGGCGTTCTCGGGGGCGAGCTCGAGGCGCCGGTTGCCGGGCTCGCCCGCGCCGCGCGCGACGCCGCCTTCCACTGCGAGCACGCCGCCCAGGAACAGGACGAGCACCGCGCCCTGGCCGGCGAGGACGCGCAGCGGGGAGAGCGCGCGGCGCGGCACCACCGCACGCGCGCCGTCGGCGGTGGCCGCTCGACGCTCGCGCGGCAGGAAGCCCGTCTCCACCAGGGCGAGGCGGGCGGTCGTCGCCGGGTCGTTCCGCGTGAGGGCGCGGAGCTCACGGACGAGGCGCTCCAGCACCTCGGAGGCGGTCGCGTAGCGCTCGCTCGGAGATTTCTCGAGCAGCCGCATGACGAGGCGTTCGAGCGTCCGCGACACGTGCGGGGCACGCTCGCCGAGCTTCACCGGTACGTCGCGCCGGATGCGCTGCGCGGCGCGCGCGGCACCTCCCGCGGGAGGCGGAACCGCGAGGCCGCGCGCATCCTTGCCGGGCGCCGCCGCCTCGAAGGGCCGCGTGCCGCTCAGCATCTGGTAGAGCACGACGCCGAGGGAGAAGAGGTCGCTCCGCCCATCCACGAAGTCGCCGAGGATCTGCTCCGGCGACATGTACGCGGGCGTCCCGAACGCGTCCTTCACGACCTCGGGCGCGAGGCGGCCGGACGGCGTCACGCCCTCGGCGCCGAACGCGTCGCTCGCGGTCGTCACGCGCGCGCGCTGCGCGATGCCGAAGTCGATGAGCTTCACGACGCCGCCCTGGCCGACGAGGATGTTGCTCGGCTTCACGTCGCGATGAACGACCCCGCGCTCGTGCACGTGCTCGAGCGCCTGGCACACGCCGATCGCGATGGCGAGCGCGCTCTCGACCGCGAGCGGCCGGCGCCGCGGGGTGCGGTCGCTCGCGCCCGGCTTGTCGAGGAGCTGCTGCACGCTCGGCCCCTCGACGAGCTCGAGCACCAGGAAGGGTCGTCCGGCCGGGGTGCGCGCCACGTCGAGCAGGAGCACCACGTTCGGATGGGCGAGGTCCTTCAGGATCTTCGCCTCGCGATCGAGCTGCTCGCCGAACGACGAGGTGGGCGAGATCTGCGTCTTCAGCGCCTTCAGCGCGACGACGCGCCCGAGCGGCTCCTGCACCGCCTTGTAGATGGTCGCGAGCGCGCCCGAGCCGAGCGCCTCGACGACGCGGTAGTTGCCGAAGCGGACCTCGCTCATCGCGGCGAGCTCAGTGCTCGAGGAGCGACACGCCCGTCATCGCGGCGGGCTTCTCGAGGCCGAGGATCTCGAGCATGGTCGGGGCGACGTCGCAGATGCGCCCGCCGGTGCGGAGCCGGGCGGCCCGGTCGCCATCGTTCATGTAGAGGAGCGGCACCGGGTTCAGCGTGTGCGCGGTGTGCGGCGCGCCCGTGACCGGGTCCCTCATCAGCTCGCAGTTGCCGTGGTCCGCGGTGACGAGCAGCGCGCCGCCCTGCGCGGCGACGGCGGCGGCGATGCGCCCGATCCCCTGGTCCACCGCCTCGTTCGCCTCGATGGTCGCGCCGAGCTTGCCGGTGTGACCGACCATGTCGGGGTTCGCGAAGTTGACGAGCACGAAGTCGAACTTGCCCGAGCCCACGGCGGCGACCACCGCGTCGGCGACGCCCGCCGCCGACATCGCGGGCGCCTCGTCGTACGTGGCGACCTGCTTGTTCGAGGGGATCATGGCGCGCTCTTCACCCGGGAACTGGTCCTCGCGGCCCCCGTTGAAGAAGTACGTCACGTGCGCGTACTTCTCGGTCTCGGCGCAGCGGAACTGCGTGAGGCCCGCCTTCGCCAGCACCTCGGGGAAGATGTCCGCGTAGTGCTCCTTGGGGAACGCGATGGGGAGCCCCAGCTTGGCGTCGTACGTCGTCATGCACGCGAAGCGCTGGCCGAGCGGGCCATGCTCGTGCTGGCGCGGGAACTCGGCGAAGTCCCGCGTCGCGAGCGCGCGCGTGAGCTCGCGGGCGCGGTCGGGGCGGAAGTTGAAGTGGAGCGCCGCGTCGCGCCCCGCGTCGATCCCTGCATAGTCGCCGACCACGAACGGCTCGACGAACTCGTCGCTCTTGCCGGCGGCGAGGCTCGCGGTGGTGCCGGCGAGGGCGCTCGCGTGCCTCGGTCCGACCGCCTCGGCGATCACGCGGTAGGCCTTCTCGACGCGGTCCCAGCGGTTGTCGCGATCCATCGCGAAGTAGCGGCCGCTCACGGTGCCGATGACGCCCTTGCCGGCGAGCCGCTCCTCGACCTGGGCGAGGAACCCCGGCGCGCTGCCCGGCGCGACGTCGCGGCCATCGAGGAATGCGTGGACGACCACGCGGACGCCTTCGGCATGAACCGCGTCGATGAGCGCGAGGAGATGCGTGAGCTGGCTGTGCACGCCGCCGTCCGAGACGAGGCCGAGCAGGTGGAGCCTTCCGCCGCCCGCCTTGGCGCGGGCGATCTCGGCCGCGATCACCGGGGTCTTCGCGAGGGAGCCGTCCGCCACCGTCGCGTCGATGCGCATGATGTCCATGAGCGCGATGCGCCCGGCGCCGAAGTTGAGGTGGCCGACCTCGCTGTTGCCCATCTGACCGACCGGCAGGCCGACGTCGGGACCCGACGTGCCGATGAGGCCGTGCGGGTACTTCGCGTGGAGCGCGTCGAGCGCCGGCATCCTCGCGAGGCGGACCGCGTTGTCGGCCGTCTCGGCGCGCTCGCCGAAGCCATCGAGGATCATGAGGACGACCGGGCGCGGACGCTTCGCCATGCCCGGGACTCTACCGCACTCGTCCTACCCCGTAGGGGTATTGAGGTCCGCGGCTGGATGCCCTATCCCCCGCTCGTGCCCTGGATTCCCGTCAACCTCCGCGGTCAGAAGGTCCTCGCGAAGGCGCTCGCCAGCGGGGCCCTCGACGCCACCTCGGGGCGCGTCGAGATCCGCTACAAGCCGACCGACGGGCGCGCGTACCAGGCCGCCGAGCGTAACCTCGAGCCCATCGCGGGCGCGGCGCTCCTCCCCGACGATCACTGCGCGCCCGCCGAGGCCGCGCCGCCGAAGGAAAAGGCCGCCTCGAAGAGCGCGCCCTCGAAGAGCAGCGAACGGAAGACCGCCGCTGCCGCCAAGGCACTGGCGCCGGGCGCGGTGCCCGCCGGCGCGTGGACCGTCTATGCCGACGGCGCGTGCTCCGGGAACCCAGGGCCGGCCGGCCTCGGCATCGTGCTCGTCGCCCCCGACGGCACCGTGCACGAGGGCTTCGAGTACCTCGGCGTCGGCACGAACAACATCGCCGAGCTCACCGGCGTCCTCCGGGCCGCCGAGATCGTCCCGGACGGCGGCGTCGCGTTCGTGCACACCGACAGCCAGTACGCGATCGGCGTCCTGTCGAAGGGCTGGAAGGCCAAGGCGAACCAGGAGCTCATCGCGAACGTCAAGTCGGCGCTCGGCAAGCGCGGCTCCTCGTGGCGGCTCGTCTACGTGCCCGGGCACTCCGGCGTCCCGCTCAACGAACGGGCCGACGAGCTCGCGCGCGAGGCGGTCCGGACCCGCGCCTCCCGGCTTCCGGCCCGGCCTGGATCGTGACTATGCTGGCGGGCCGCCATGCCCGCCAGGATCCACCCCTCCTCCGATGTCTCCGCCAAGGCCACGATCGGCGACGGCACGCAGATCTGGCTCTTCTGCCAGGTCCGTGACGGTGCGCGCATCGGCAAGGGCTGCATCCTCGGCAAGGGCGTGTACGTCGACAACGACGTCGTCATCGGCGACAGCGTCAAGATCCAGAACAACGTCTCGGTGTTCGTCGGCGTGACCATCGAGGACGGCGTGTTCGTCGGCCCGCACGTCTGCTTCACGAACGACAAGGTCCCGCGCGCCGTCAACGCCGACATGAGCGCGAAGAGCGCGCACGACTGGAAGGTCACGCCGACGCTCGTGAAGGCCGGCGCCGCGCTCGGCGCCAACGCCACGATCGTGTGCGGCGTCACCGTCGGGCGCTGGGCGATGGTGGGCTCGGGCTCGGTCGTCACGAAGGACGTCCCCGACCACGCGCTCGTCGTCGGCAACCCGGCGCGCTTCCTCGCCTGGGTGTGCTCGTGCGGCGAGCGCGTCGCCGTCGACGACGCGACCGGCCGAGGGACCTGCACGTGCGGGCGCACGCTCGCGAAGACCGGCTCCGGAATGAGGCTCGTCGACTGATGCACATCTTCCGGGAGGGGCTGTTCGACGGACAGGTGGCGATCGTCACCGGCGGCGGCAGCGGCATCGGCCTGTCGACGGCCATCGCGCTCGGCGAGCTCGGCGCGAAGGTGGCCATCTGCGGGCGCAAGCAGGAGAAGCTCGACGCCGCCGAGCAGAAGCTGCGCGCGCTCGGCATCGAGGTCTTCGCTGCGACCTGCGACATCCGCGAGGTCGCCCAGATCGACGCATTCGCGGACGCCGTGAAGGAGAAGCTCGGCGCGGCGTCGGTGCTCGTCAACAACGCGGGCGGCCAGTTCCCGACCACCGCCGAGACGGTGAGCCCGCGCGGCTGGGAAGCCGTCATCAAGAACAACCTGAACGGCACGTTCTTCATGACCCAGGCGGTCGCCGCGCGTCACATGATCCCCGCCAAGAAGGGGCGCATCGTGAACGTCATCGCCAACGTGGCGCGCGGGTTCCCGGGCATGGTCCACACCGGGGCGGCGCGCGCCGGGGTCGAGAACTTCACGAAGACGCTCGCCGTCGAATGGGCGACGCACAACATCCAGGTCAACGCGATTGCCCCCGGCATCATCGCCACCACGGGGACCGCGCAGTACCCGCCGGAGCTGCTCGAGACGAGCCGCCTGCGCACCCCGATGAAGCGCCTCGGCACGCCCGGCGAGGTCGCGCAGCTCATCGTGTATCTTGCATGTGACGCGGCGTGGTTCGTGACCGGCGAGTGCTGGTACATCGACGGCGGCGCGCACCTCTGGGGCGACATCTGGCCGATCGACGGAGCCGAGGCGGCACCCGCGCCCTCGGTCATCGACGAGCTCGCGAAGTCGGGGTGAGCGTGACGGTCGAGGACACGAACGCCGAGCCGCCCGCGCCCGCCGCGCCTGCACCTGCGCCGGAAGCCGTCCCGCTGCGGCCGCCATTCCTGCGCACGGTCAGGCAGTGGGTGCACGACTACTTCCTCGGCGACGACCCGACGTTCGGCCTCGCGCTCGTGCCGTTCTGCTTCCTGTCGATGCTGCTCTTCACGCGGCATCCGAGCACGAACTTCATCTTCGACGAGCAGGAGGCGCTGCTCGCGAACCCGTACGTGCGCAGCGTCGCCGACGCGCACCCGAAGTTCCGCTGGATCGACGCGTTCTACCGCGACTTCTGGGGCCTCGGACCGGATCGCAGCATCGGCTCGTACCGGCCGATCCCGGACCTCGTGTGGCGCGCGCTGTGGGCGCTCGGCGCGCGCGAGCAGACGCCGTTCCTCCATCACTGGGTGAACGTCCTCCTCCACGGCGTGAACGGCGCGCTCGTCACGGTCCTCGCGTTCCAGCTCACCCGGAAGCGCAGCACCGCGTGGCTCGCCGGCCTCGCCTTCACGGCGTGCGCCGTGCTCACCGAGGCGGTGAGCGGCGTCGTCGGCATCTCGGACGTGCTGGGGGCGACCGGCGCCATCGCCGCGCTCATGGCGCTCGCGTGGGAGATGCCGCTCATGGGCGTCGGCGTGTTCGCGGCGACGCTCTTCGGCCTCTACTCGAAGGAGAGCGCGCTCTGCTGCGTGCCCCTCGTGCCGGTGTTCGCGCTGCTGTGCGCCCAGGTGCATCATCCGGCGCGGCCCCGCCGGTGGACGCGCGCGATCCTCGCGTTCGTCGCGGTGGCCGCGGCGTTCGTCTTCTACGTCGAGGCGCGGCGTCGCGCGTTCCCGGCGGCGCTGCCGACCGAGCTCTCCGTCGAGGCGAACGCCGGCAAGCGGTTCGGCCCGCGGACCTTCGCCGCGATCCTGCGCTGGTACGGGCAGCCCGCGCTCCCTAAGGACCCGCTCAACAATCCGCTCGTCAACGCGCCCGGCCCGCTGCGGCTCGGCGGGGCGCTGCGCGTCTACTTCCGCGGGCTCGTCCAGCTCGTGTTCCCCTACCCGCTCTCCGGGGACTACTCGGCGCCGCAGGAGCCGCTCCCGAAGCGCCTCTTGTTCCCGGAGAGCATCCTCGGCGCGCTGGGGTTCGTGCTGCCCTTCCTGTTCGCGGCCTGGGCGGGGCTCGCCGGCTTCGTGCGCTGGATGCAACATGCACGTACCCCGGTCCGCGTCCCGGGGGAGGCGCGCATGGGGCTCGGCGCGATCGTGATGCTGGGCGGAACCTGCCTCGCCTTTGCGCGATTCGCCCCGCGTGCCGCCTGGATCTACGCCTCGATCGCGGTCATCGCGGGCGCCGGCGTCTTCGTGTGGGGCTGGCTGGAGCGCCGCGTGTTCGCGCCGGAACCCGAGCCCGAGCTCCTCCCGGGCGCGCCCTACCGCGACGTTCCCCCGGCCGCCGCCGACGTCGCGCCATTCGATGCCCGACCGCTCGCCGGCGCCGCGCTCCTCTTCATCGCGGTCTCGTACTTCCCGGTCTCGAACATCCCGGCGCTCCTGCCGACCATCCGCGCCGAGCGGTTCTGGTACTTCCCGGCGATCGGCTCGAGCCTGCTGCTCGCGCTCGGGTTCACGGCGCTGCTCCGCCGCTTCCCGGCGGGCACGCGCGGGCGGAAGGCGGTCGTCGCCGCCGTCGTGGTCTTCTTCGGGTTCCAGGGCGCGATGGCGCGTCGTCACGCCAACGACTACACCGACGACCTCACGTTCTGGGACGCCACGCGCAAGGCGGTCCCGCGGAGCGCGAAGGCGCACCTGAACTACTCGGTGATGAAGGGCGCGCGCGGCGACCTCGAGGCGCGCCTCGCCTCGAGCCGCACCGCCCTCGAGCTCGCGCCCGAGTGGCCGATGGCGAGCATCTACCTGGGCGACACCCTCTGCCGCTTGCACCGCGCGCCCGAGGCCTGGCCGCACTACCGGCGCGGGTTCGAGCTCGCGCCGAACGACGTGAACCTCGTCGCGCTGGCGCTGCAGTGCCTCTGGGACGAGAAGATGCTGGGGACCGAGTCGAACATCCGCGCCGAGCTCGATCACATGAAGGACGAGCACCCCGGCTCGTGGGTGCAGTACCTGGCCAACGACATCCTCGACAAGGGCGAGGAGCACAACGGCGTCGATCCCAAGTACCGCCCGCGCGGCTACAACGAAGGGCCGAAGGACTGATGGATCTCCGCGTCACGCTCCTGGCCTCCGCGGTCGCTCTCGCGGCGAGCGGCTACGTCGGCTTCCGCGCGCGCACGGCCCCCGCGCCGTCGGTCGGCGTGCCCGCCACCGACGCGCAGGACGCGACCGTGGCGGCGCGCGTGGCGAGCAGCGAGCCCGGGTGGCGCCGCGAGTCCGAGCAGGACTTCCCGGCCGACCAGTGGTCGCAGCGCGACGCGTTCCACGGCCACGAGGTCGCGCTCATCCGCGAGCTCGCCGGCGCGGGCCACACCTCGTACGAGGAGGTCATCCGCGCCATCGACGAGGACATCCACCGCATGCAGGGACGGGCCGACCGGAGCGCCGCCGCCGTTCCCTGCAAGCCGCGCCCGTTCTACGACTGACATGGGCCTCGGGAACCGCCTCGCCGGCAGCACCGCCGTCCGCCTCGCGGTGTTCGCGCTGCTCGCGCTCGCGCTCGTGTACACGTCGCTCGAGCACGCCGGCAGCATCAACGAGTTCCGCGACGCGCAGGTGCTCATCGGCTACGAGCGCGCCGCCGTCGACACGGTCCGGCACTTCGGGCAGCTGCCGCTCTGGAACCCGTACTACTGCGGCGGGCTCGACGGCGTGGGCGCGCCGCAGAGCCGCTTCGCGTCGCCGACGCTGCTGGTGAGCCTGCTGTTCGGGGCGGAGCGCGGCGAGATCGTGCTCGTGTTCCTCTTCGCGGTCCTCGGCATGGAGGGCACGTACCGCTGGCTCCGCACGCGGGTGAGCTCGCCGGCAGCCGCAGCGGTGGTCGCACCCGTGTTCGCGCTCTCCGGGCAGTTCGCGGTCGCCTACTTCCGCGGCTGGACGAACTTCTTCGGCTTCGAGCTGGTGCCTTGGATCCTGCTCGGCCTGACGCTCGCCGGCCGCGGGCGGGTGCGCGGCGTCGCCATCGCATCGGTGGCCTTCGCGGTGATGCTCGGCTTCGGCGGATCGTTCGCGGCGCCGCTCGTCGCGGTCGCGGCGGCGGTCGAGTCGCTCCGCATCCTGCACGAGCAGGCCCCCGGGACGCGGCGACGCGCGCTCCTCATGCTCCTCGTCACGGCGAGCTTCATGTTCGCCGCGTCGCTGGTGCGCCTCTGGCCGATCGCCGAGACGCTCGAGGCAGCGCCGCGCATCATGGCCGGCACGCCGGGCCACCTCCCGCGCGCGCTCTACGCGGCGATCACGACGCCGCTCACCTCGAAGGACGGCGACATCCTCCTTCCGGGCAGCTTCTTCGTGGGCACCGCGTTCCTGGCGCTCGCGGCGCTCGGCGCCACGGACCGGAAGGCCCTCCGCGGCCTCCTCGCGGTCTTCGTGTTCGTGTGGCTCGCCGCCGGCTACCTGCGGAAGCCCTCGCTCTTCGGGCTGCTGCGCGAGCTGCCGGTGTTCTCGGCGCTGCGCTACCCGGAGCGGTTCTTGTGGCTGGCGATCCTGTTCGCCTGCGAGCCCGCGGCGCACGCCCTCGCGAAGATCCCGCTCGTCGGAGAGGGTCGCCGCTGGCGCGTCGCGGTGTGGGCGGTCCTCGGCGGCGCGGTCGCGTTCACGATCGTCGGCGAGATCGGCGCCTTCCACCGCGTCGCCGCGCAGCGGTCGCTCTTCCCGATCCGTGACGGCGAGCCGCTTCCGTTCCGCCAGTCGCGTGGCAACCGCTGGGTCGCGGCGCACGTCGAGGCGCTCGGCCTCGGGTCGCTCTCCTGCTGGGAGACGCATCCGGTGGTCCAGACGCCGCTGCTCCGCGCCGACCTGCCCGCCGAGGAGTACCTGAGCGAGGCGACGCGCGACGCGGGCACGGTGAAACGCATCTCGTGGTCACCGAACCGCATCGTCGTGCACGCCAGCGTGACGAAGCCGGCGCGCCTCCTCGTCAACCAGAACTGGCATCCCGGGTGGCACGCGAGCGGCGGCACGGTGGTGTCGGACGGCGGGCTCCTCGCCGTCGACGTGCCCGCCGGCGAGCACGACGTCGAGCTCCGCTTCCGTCCCTGGTCGACGGTGGGCGGCGGGCTCGTGTCGCTCACCGCGCTGGCGATGCTCGGCGCGCTCGCGCTCCGGACGCGGCGTCACGGCGATCTCTGGTCACGCGCGGCGCGCCTCGGCACCGCGGCGTGCTGCGTGGCGCCGTGGCTGGTGTTCGGCGCGGCGTACGCGCTGTCGCCCGATCCGCGCTTCCCGGCGCCCGCGGCGCACAATGCGAACGGCACGCCGGCGCTGCTCGCCGACGGCGAGCCCCTGCCGCCCGACGTCGTACGTACCGATGCGACGTTCGACCTGCCGCTCACCGTCCTCGCCGGCAGCGTGCACGGCCCCGACGTCCTCGGCATCGTGTCGCTCGACGTGTACCTCCGGCGCACCGGACGCGTGCCGCGGTCCACGACGATGTTCGTGCACCTCGAGCGGCGCGGCGGGAAGGTCGAGCGCCCGACCAAGGGCGCCGACAAGCCGCGCGACTCGTTCTACAACGCCGACCACCAGGTGCTGGCCGGCTCGTTCTACCTGTCCGACGCGCCGGCGGGCCGCCTCGTCCACGACGCGCGCGGCGTCCGCCTGAAGGACGCGGAGAGCGGGACCTGGGACGTGTGGGTCGCCTTTGGTCACGTCTCGGGCGCGCGCGGCCGGGCCGCGGTGACGAGCCCGGGCGCGGCGACGGTCAGCGAGAACCGCGTCCGCATCGGTACGTTCACCGTCAGGTGAGCGTCACGCCGCGGGCGCCGAGCCGCCGCCGCTCTCACCGTCGAACGAGCCGGGCGCGATGCGAAGCGCGACGAGCTCGGCGAGGATCGCCGCCGGATCGGGGTTCTTCGCCGGCTCGTCGTAGGTGAGCTGCTCGATCTTCTCGCTGCCGGAGCGGAAGACCACGACGTCCATGCCCGTCGTGCGCAGCGCCTTGGCTTCGATGTAGTCCATCACGGTCTTCGTCCGGCGACCGTTCACGGAGAGGAGGATGTCTCCGTAGCCGATGCCGGCGCGCGAGGCCGGTGTGCCTTCGAGCGTGCCGAGGATGGGAATGCCTTCGAGGGCCTTCGCGAGCGCGAACAGGGATGTCTTGGCGATCATCGTCGGCCTTCTCCGGGTCTCCGGCACGCGCGGCGGCGCGCCTCCCTCGTCAGACCTGGAGGTCCTTCTCCACGTCGGCGAGCGTCATGCGCGCCATCGCCAGGTTGGCGCGCTGACGGTCGAGCGCGACGTAGAAGAACAGGGTGGAGCGCGTCCGGAGCGGCCGGATCATGTGGTACTGCTTCGTCAGCGTGATGAGGATGTCCTCGATCCCGTCCTTCAGCGCGAGGTTGTTCATCGTCTTGCGCTTGGCACGCACGACCTCGGTGTTGCCGGCTGCCGCCACCTCCAGGTTGAGCCCGCCGCCGCCCTCCTGGCCGAGAAGCATGCCCGACTCTGCATCGACCAGCGCCGCGCCCACGAAGCCGTCGATCTGATTGAGCTTGGCGAGACTGTCCTTGATGTTCATTGGAAACTCCGTCTTGTTCGTGCCTTGTTGAGCTGCTTCGAAACTCGATAGTTCTGGGACGCGGGGCGCGGAGAGCGGAAGCCCGCCCGCCTCGAACGAGCGGAACGCCTCGTCGATGGTGTCGTCGTCGGGCCCGAGCGAGGGAGGCGGCGCCTGCGTCCAGCCGGTCCCGCTGGAGCGCGGGGCGCTGCGCCCCTTCTCGTCGATGCGGCGGACGCTCTCCATGAGCAGCTCCTGCCAGCTCTGGCGAACCGAGCGTTCCGGCGCGGCGGCGCACGGCTTCATCGAGAACTCGCCGCCGCTCCACATCATGATCTCGTAGAAGGCCTCTTCGCCGACGTTGTTCGGCGTCACGGCGTGGAGGATGGCGCCCTGCGAGAAGTGGAGCTTCCCCTCGCCGGTCTTGTGGCGGATGGTGAGGCACCCGGTGCTGCTCGACAGGACGTAGAGCTGCACGATGTCGGGCAGCGTCTGCACCGAGATCGCGCCCGAGAAGCCGACCGCGGGGCTGGGCACGAGCGCCTCCTCGACGAGCTCGCAGAGGCGATCGAACTCGAAGGGTTTCTCGAGGAAGCCGGTGAAGGGACCGCCGTCGAGCCGCGTGATGTCCGACGACTTGAAGGCGGTCATGACGATCACGGGGAGCTCCGGGTAGAGGGCGCGCGCAGCGAGGACGAGATCGATGCCGCTCATGCCAGGCATGCGGACGTCGGCGATGAGGAGGTCGACCGGGCTCTTGCGAACCCGCACGAGCGCGCTCTCTCCGTCGTTCGCCGTCTCCACGCGATCTCCCGGGCGCGCCTTCTGGAGGCGACTCGCGAGAGACCAGGCGAGGGCCTCCTCGTCGTCCACGAGGACGATGCGTCGGCTGTCTCGCGCGGCGTCCACGGGGAAGACGTGCTGCAGTCGACGTGCCACGAGCGGCGTCTCGCGCGCCGACCTCGCCCCTCCTCTGGTGGGCCGAGGCTCGCCCGTGCGCGCCCCTCGTCCGGCGTCCGGACGAACGCGGGATTTCCCGGATCTGGAAGCGCCGAACGTCCCGTTCCTGGACTTCCGGGCGCGCTCCCCCGCGGAGTGCGGTGATTTGCGGATGGTACGCGGGTTGCGAAGGCCCTCTCCGCCGAGGCCGTCACGCCGGCACGAGGGAGAAAGCGAGCACGCATGGCCCACCTGAACGTACGAGAGCGGCGCATCGAGGCGAAGATCGCGTACGTCGGCGCCGAGCTCGCCGGCAATCTCGACCACCTCGCGAACGTCACGCGTGACGCGCGACGTGGAAAGGTGGAGACGCTCCTCGGCGACGCGGCCGACCGCGTCTCGCTCGCGTGGTCGGACGCCGCCCGGTTTCGCGACTGCAGCGTGATGGTGGACGTCGTCGCGCAGCGCGGTCCCGTCACCGAGGAGCGCTTCCGCGACGTGATGCGCGGCACCGACGGGGTGATCGTCGTGGTCGACTCCGCGCCCGACGCCAATGCGCGCAACGAGGCGACGCTCTCGCTGGTGCGGGAGATCCTCGCAAGCGAGCCCGCCCGCGAGGTGCCCGTCGTCCTCCAGGTCGACGAGAGCGTCGTGGAGACCTTCGACATGCTCCTCGACCAGGTCTTCGCGGCCCTGCCGGCGCGGCGCGACGAGGAGGAAGGCCCCGCGACCGTGCAGCCGAAGGCGTGGAGCGACGGGGGCCATCCGCTGCTCACCGCGCTCCGCGGCGTGCTGCGCGACACGGTCAGCGAGCACATGGAGCAGCTCGAGACGCGGATGGCAGCGCGCGTGGACGCCTCGTTCGAGCGCGTGAACGGCGCCGTCGCCCGCATCGAGGCGCGCCTCGACCGCATGCGCGACGAGCTGAAGGCAGAGACCGTCCGCACCGTCGAGACCCGCGCACGCGCCGAGCGGGAGCACCTGGCGACGGCCACCGGCTCGCTGAGGAAGTCCATCGAGGCGGTGAGCGCCGACGTGAAGACCGGCGACGCTCGCGCGAGGGTCGCCGAGGTCGCGGCCGCGCTCGCCGCCCTCGGCCCGCGTCTCGATCAGCTGGAGACGGCGGTCCGCCAGCGCGGCGCCCGCACCGAGGAGACGGTCGTCACCCTGCACGGTGACACGACGCAGCGGCTGACCGGCACCGACGAGCGCGTCGACGCGGTGAGCGCGCGCGTCGCCGAGATCGTCGAGGAGCTGAAGAAGCCCAAGAAGAGCTGGTTCACCTGACACCGACAAAGAAAGAGGAGCTGATCCAAATGGCCAACGAAGCGAACGAAGTGCTCGACGTGTTTGCCGCTGACATCCCGGGGTTCATCGCAGCATCCCTCGTCGACCTCGATTCCGGCATGACGCTGGCCGTCAAGTCGAACCGGAGCGACTTCGATCTGGGCGTCGCGAGCGCCTACAACAGCGAGCTCGTGAAGCAGAAGCTGAAGATCATGAAGGCGCTGAAGCTGAACACCACGCTCGAGGACATGATCCTGACGCTCGGTGACCAGCTCCACTTCATCAAGGTGCTGTCGCCGACGATGTTCATCTACCTCGCCGCCGAGCGCGCGGGCTCGAACATCGCGATCGTGCGGAACGTGATCAACAAGAACTGCCACCGCATCACCTGACCATGCTGACCGAAACCATGATGAAGGAGGCGCTCGGCGCGCGTCCGGACGCGGTCGCGATTGCCTGCATGGACACGCGCAGCGGTCTCCTCCTCGGCCTGCAGGTGCGCGGCGACATCCCGCGTGACGACGTCGAGGTGGCGGCATTCTCGGCCGGACAGCTGTGCTCGGCGCCGCTCGGCGACGAGAGGATCGACGGCGCCGAGCGTCAGCTCGACGAGTCGTTCGTGGCCTCGGAGCAGTGGGTCCACGCGTTCGCCCGCGTGCCGAGCCGTCGTGACCTGGTGGTGGTCGGCATCGCGCCGGGCGACGCGAACATCGCGCTCCTCCGGACGTGGATCCGCGAGGTCGCAGCGCACGTCGGCCCGGAGGCGCCGAAGGGCGTCGGGGCGGGCTCCCGCGCTTGATCGAGGCCTCCCTTCCATCCGGGCCGGTGCTCCACGTCCCGCTGCGCAGGTCGGTGGACGCGTGCGCGTTCGTCGACGAGCTCGGCGGACGGGCGGTCGGCGAGATCGTGGTGAGCGATCCCGCCGGGCCGCGCGGCACCGTGTTCGTGGAGGGAGGACGCATCTGCTGGGCGGCCGCGCGCGGGCTCGGCCGGCGCCTCGGGGAGCTGCTCGGCGCGCGCGCCTCGGTGCCGCCTGCCGACATGCAGTCGATGTTCGCGGCGTGCAAGGAGCAGCGGATCCCGCTGGGCGAGCATCTGGTCGGCCAGGGCGTGCTCAGCGCGGACGCCCTCCGCGAGGCGTTGCTGCAGCACACCATCGAGAGCCTGGGCCGGCTCTGTGCGGGCGACGCGCGCGGGGCCTGGTGCCCGCGTTCCGGCGCCGGCTACAGCCCGCGGTTCACGTTCGCCACCGCCGAGCTCCTCGCGAGCATCGGTAGCACCGTCCACGCACGGCTCGCCGCGCGCGTGCAGCCGATGCTTGCGACGGTCTTCGACGACGAAGGCGACTGGGGCGCCGCGTTCGTCCGCACGGCGCACGCGGCGTTCCCGGAGCCGATCGCGCTGCGAGGCGGCGGGCTGCACTCGGCCACCGAGCTCCTCCGGCTCGGCAAGTGGGCGGCGTCGCTGCTCGATGTATCATGCACGTTCTCGGACGCCCGCGCGTTCCTCGCGCTCGGCAAGGCCGTCGGCGCCCGGTCGATCGTGCTGTTCCGCGAGGGCGAGGCGTTCATCGCCGGCGAGACGGGACACGCAGGCACCGCACGGATCCTGAACCACCGCGCTCGTCAGCGCCTGACGAGGAATGGCTCTCATGGCGATCTTTGATCCGGTCGAGCAACGTATGGCAGTGCGGGTCGTCTACGACGGGGTCGCGCATGCGGGCAAGACGACGAACCTGCGCCAGCTCTGCGCGCTGTTCGTGGCGCAGAAGAAGCTCGAGGTCGACACGCCCGAGGAGCTCCGCGGACGCACGCTCTACTTCGACTGGATGCAGATCATGGCCGGGGTCGTGTGCGGATTCCCGCTGCTCTGCCAGGTGGTGAGCGTGCCCGGGCAGGTCGTGCTCACCCCGCGCCGGCGCCACCTCCTCGCCGCCGCGGACGTGGTCGTCTACGTCTGCGACAGCCATCCTGACGGCGTCGCTGCCGCGCGCGAGGGACTCGCGCTCTACGACCGGATCGCGCAGCTCCGCGGAGTCGACGTGCCGCTCGTCATCCAGGCCAACAAGCAAGATCAGGTCGGGGCGCTCGGCGGCCCCGAGCTGCTCGCGGCGCTCGGACGGGAGGGGACCCCGCTCGTCGAGGGCATCGCGACGGACGGCGTCGGCGTCGTCGACACCTTCGTCACCGCGGTGCGTTCGGTGGCACGGTCGCTCCAGTCGCGCGTGGACCGTGGGTCGCTGAGCGTCGAGGTGCGTCGTGCCGACACCTCGCGGGAGCTGCTCGCGCAGCTCGCTCACCAGCGGGACCTCCGCCATGGCGAGGGCGCCCGTGCCTATCGAGAGTGGGCCGCGGAGCTCGTGCTCGAGGAGGCGCAGGCTGCCTTCCTCGTGGACGAGGCGATGACTGCGCTCGCTGCGGACCCCGCTCGGCGCGACGCGGCCGCTGCTGCCGCCGCGGCGCTCGACGCTCCCGCCGCCCCGGCAACCTCCGTTCGGTCCGACGGCGCCGCGCCTCCGGCCGCGCCCTCGCCCGACGTACCGACGGGCTTCATCTGGCCGGCGCACACGGGCCGCGAGATCGTGCGGAGCCTCGCGCTCGACCCGGCGCAGCTGAAGCCACAGTCGCGCGGCGACGGCGCGCTCGAGATCACCGTCCGCGGCCACGTCGCGCGCACCACGTCGCGGGCGCGGCATCCCGACGTGGAGACGGCGCGGCAGGCGCTCGTCCGCGGCGCGCGCGAGAGCATCCAGCTCGAACGCCTGCTCGTGCCGGAGACGGTCCTCGTCGCGCAGCCGGCGCCGGACGGGGCCTGCTGGATCTGGACGGTGCGTCCCGAGGTGCCGACCGTGGCGCGCCTGCTCGAGGCGCGCGCCATGACGCCGGAGCTGCTCGCCGCCTACGGGATGGCGGTCGTCGAGACGCTGCGCGTCGCGCTGCGGAACGGGTTCGGGGTGGAGCTCGGTGTGCGGTCGTTCGGTGTCCAGGAAGGGGCCCTTCGCTACCTCGGCGAGCGTCTCGCCCTCCCGACCGACGCCGCCGATCTCTCGAGCTCCGTCGTCGCGGCGGCATCCGCCATCGAGCGCAGCGGCGCCGACGCGGCGCCGTTCCTGAGCGCCTTCGAGCGAAGTCTCTCGAAGCGGCTCACCCCCGAGGAACGCGCGGTCTTCACGACGTCCACGGAGGCATGATGAGGCGCGAGCAAGCGCCCCCCGCTCCAGCCGGTATGCTCGGCGCCGCGCAGCGGGAGATCGAGCACCTTCACCGCATGCTGCTCGATCAGCAACGCTTCGGTCACGCGGTCCTCGACGCAGTCGACGTCGGGATCGTGACGACCGATGCCGACGGCGCCGTCACCTTCGTGAACCGCACCGGCCGCAAGCTCCTCCAGCTCGCGGACGACGCGGTGGGGGCTCCGGTCCAGGAGGTCCTCGGACTCGCTCAGCCTCCCGGCCGCATGCTCGGCGTCGAGGGGCGGCGCGCGCTACGGCACGTGCTCTCGCCGCGCGAGGGGGTCGACCTCGACCTCGAGCTATCCATCAGCCGCGGCCTCGACGTGGCGGGCTTCTTCCTCGTCTTCCGTGACATCCGCGAGGAGAAGGTTCGCGAGGCGGAACGCCAGCGGTTCGAGCGGCTCGCCGCGATGGGCACGATGGTGGCAGGCTTCGCTCACGAGGTCCGCAACCCGGTGGCGGCGATGCGGTCGATCGCCGAGGAGCTCGGCGAGGAGCTCACCGACGCGGGAGTCGCGTTCCCGCACGTCGGGCTCATGCTCCAGATGGTCGAGCGCATCGAGCGCCTCGTGAAGACCTCGCTCCAGTTCGGGCGGCCCGCGACGCCACGTCGGGGGCACCATCGGCCCTGGAACCTCGCTTCGTCCGCGATCGACGAGCTACGCGCGCGCATCCGCAGGACCGGCGAGGAGATCGCCTTCGAGGCGGAACCCGAGCTGCCCGACGTCTACATCGACGAGCGCCAGCTCGCGCAGGTGCTCGTGATCCTCCTCCACAACGCTCTCGATGCCTCGGAGTCCGGGGCCCGCGTGACGCTCCGCGTTCGACGGGCCCACGGCGGCGAGGCCCTGGAGCGCGACCATGGGCGCAGGAGCGAGCCGCCCGGGGCGGGGTCCGTTCGCTTCGAGGTCATCAACCACGGTTCCTCCATCCCGCCGGAGATCATCGGTCGGATCTTCGATCCCTTCTTCACGACGAAGCCGTCCGGCACTGGCCTCGGCCTGTCGATCGCGCAGCAGCTCGTCAGCGAGAACGGCGCACGGCTCGAGGTCGTATCGAGCGCGGGGATCACCACATTCTCCATCCTCGTACCTGTGCTCCCGTCGCTGCCTGCCGAGACGGGATCGTCGTCGTGACCCTTTCCCCCGCTCGTGTATCTCCGCATAATGGCCGCGGGGGACGCGGGGGAAATGAAGGTCACCGAGGCGGAGGGGCGACGTGCCACTGTGCTCGTCGTCGAGGACGATCCGTCCGTTCGCTTCGGTGTGTCGGGCGCCCTGCGGGAGCTCGGCTTCCACGTCCTCGAGGCCGGGACCTGCGAGGCTGCCGTGGCGGCGTTCGCGGCGCGACCTGCGGTGGTCGTCACGGATCTGCGCTTGCCCGATGGTGACGCGCTCGGCCTGCTGCCCAAGCTGAAGGCCATCGATCCGGAGGTGCCCGTGTTCATCGTGACCGGGTACGGCAGCATCGATCTCGCGGTCCGCGCGGTGAAGGATGGCGCCGAGGACTTCCTCACGAAACCCGTCGACATGAAGCGCCTCGGCGCGGTCGTGCGCGACGCAGCCGACCGTCGCGCGCAACAGCGCACCGGCCGCCGCGCGCGGTACGCGAGCGGCACCTACGAGTCACGCTCACCCGCCATGCAGCGGGTCGAGGAGCAGATCGAGAAGCTGAGGCAGGCCGACTGCGCGGTGCTCCTTCTCGGCGAGACCGGGACCGGCAAGAGCGTGCTCGCCCGTCGCATCCACGCGATCGGCGCGCGGGCCGAGGGGCCGCTCGTCGACATCAACTGCGCCGGTCTGACGAAGGACTTCGTCGAGTCCGAGCTCTTCGGACACGAGCGCGGCGCGTTCACCGGGGCGCACGCGGCGAAGCAGGGCCTCTTCGACGCGGCGAACGGCGGCACGCTCTTCCTCGACGAGATCGGTGACGTCGACCCCCAGGTGCAGCCGAAGCTGCTCAAGGTCCTCGAGGAAAAGCGCTTCCGCCGCATGGGCGACGTGCGCGAGCGGTCGGTCGACGTGCGCCTCATCGGGGCCACGCACCACGACCTCCTGGCGGCGGTGGCGCGCGGACAGTTCCGGGCGGACCTCTACTACCGTGTCAGCACCGTCGCCTTGACCATCCCGGCCCTCCGCGATCGCCGCGAGGACATCCTCGCGCTGGCCCGGCACGTCCTCGGCCAGCTCGGCGCCGACGACGTGGAGCTCGCGCAGGACGCGCGGCAGGCGCTCCTCGATCATCCGTGGCCCGGCAACCTGCGCGAGCTGAAGAACGTGCTCGAGCGCGCGCTGCTGCTGCGCTCCGGCGGGGTGCTTCGCGCCGACGACCTCGGGTTCGACAGGCCCTCGTTGGGCCGTGTCGCCGCGGTGTCGGCGCCGCCTTCCTCGGATCCGTACCTCGCCGGCCCGACGTCGGCGCCGGTCTCCTCCTCCCGAACGCTCTCCGAGATGGAGCGCGCGCACATCCAGGGCGCGCTCGAGGCCGAGAACGGAAAGGTCGAAGCCGCGGCGCGCCGGCTCGGCATCCCGCGGAGCACCCTGTACCAGCGCATCAAGGCCTACGGGATCAGCGCGTCCCAGCTGCGCAAGGCGTACCGCGACGCGCCGAAGGCAGACGACGAGCCCGCAAGCGACGGCCCGGGCGACGACGAGTAGCGCCGCTAGCGGTCGGGACGCTTCGCGGTCGCGGTGAGCGCCTTCATGCTCGCCGCCATCTTGCTCACGCCGTCTCTCGTGTTCTCGATGGCCTGGACGACATCGCGCCGGTCCGCCTCGTCGAGCACGCCACCACCGGCGAGCCCCTCGATGAGCGACGCTGCGTAGCCGGCGTTCGCGACCGCTCCGGCGAGCAGGTTGTTGAGCGCGTGGGTCACCTTCCACGCGTTGCCGTCCGACGCCGTCCGCGCGACCACCACCCCCACCGCGCGCGCCACGCGCGGCAGCGCGACGAGCAGCTCGTCGGGCGCGGCGGTCAGGCCGACCACGACCAGGGCTCCCGCGGCCTCTGGCACGTTGCCGAAGGGCTCGCTAGCGAGCCACGTGGCGCCCGCGCCCGCCTCCGCGCCGCCGAGCAGGTCGAGGAAGCCTTCCTCGGCCGCGGTCGCGAAGAGGCGACGCTCCCCGGCTCGCGCGGCGATGGCGAGGAGCCCGGCGCGAGCACGGCGAGACCTCGCGGCGAGCGTCGCGTCGCCCTGTCGTGGCACGACCGCCGCGAACGCGCCCGCTCTCTCGAGCGTGGCGAGCAATGCCTCGAGGGTCGCGGTGGCGGCGGCCTCGCCGAGCGCCCACCGCGCGACGGCGCGGTCCGTGTCCTCGGCCACGCCCATCGCTACCAGGTCTGGCGCGGGTTCAGGGGCGGCACGGTGGCGGGCAGCGGCTCGCCGTCGGGCCCCGGCCAGTGGGCGCGGATGCCCTCGTCCTGCACGAGATACACCTGCGAGAGGCTGATGTTGAAGCGCTTCGCGACCTGACGGAAGAAGACGCGCTCGAAGTGCCCGCGGTCGTCCTCGCGCGACCACAGGTGTCCGTTCCACGAGTTGCTCGCGATCGCGGTGGCGCGCTGCTGCTGCTCGTTCTCGGCGATGACCGCGAAGATCTCGCGACGCGTGCGCTCGGGCAGGCGAAACCGGTAGTCCTCGATCTCCTCGGTCGGCACGGGTATCGGCGGCTTGGCGCGGAGGAGCGGCGCCGTCAGCGAGCGCGCGCGCGTGAAGAGGACCACCACCGCGAAGCCCATCACCATCCCGCGCACCACCCAGGCCACGCGCGTCGAGGGCGGCGCCGTGAAGTCGAGCAGCGAGAAGTACGGGGTGAGCCGCTTCCACTCGTTCGATATCCAGCCGGTCATCGCACGGCCGAGGGTAGCCTCAACGCAGCAGCGGCGCCACGACCTCGGCGGCCAGATGGCGCGTGAACAGCGTGGCCCCCGGCTCGCTCAGGTGGTCGCCGTCGACGAAATCGGTGCTCTCGATCCCGGGCGGCGCGTTCAGGTCGACGAACGGGACGCCCGCCTCGCCGGTGATTCGCTGCACGGTGGCGAGATACTCGGCATACGTGTGCGCCTCGTCGTGGAACCAATCGAGCTGCCGCGCCTGCGGAGCGCCGATGACGACGGGCTTGATGCCGGCGTCCTTCAGCACCGCGAGGGTCGCCGCGAAGTAGCGCGCGGCAAGCGGGCTCGGCTTTGCGCCCTTCGCCTTGTCCATCAGGTCGGCATAGCCAGGGGCGCGGCCCACCGCGCGCACGTTCTGCACCTGCGGGTCGACGCGCCCGCCGAGCGAGGTCCAGCCGCGGTCGCCGAAGGTCGCGGGGGGCGGCAGCGTCACCTCGAACACCGCGTGCTCGAGCTCGGTGCGCGTCGCGAGGAGCCGCGAGAAGCCGTAGGCGACGCTCGCGCCCGCCTCCTCGGTGTCGTCACGCCACGTCGAGCCGACGAGGAACGGCATGGCCGACGCGCTCACGGCGGGCGGAGTTCCCACCGTGCTGACCTTGTCGCAGCAGCTGAACGACGGCGGATTGAGCCCGATCACGAACACGCGCGGCGGCGGGTGGTGGCGCGCCGCCTTCAGCGCGACGATCAGGAACGTCGGCGTCGTGCCGGACGGGATACCGAAGTTGTAGGTCGTCGTGGCGAGTCCGGTCTTCTCCTGGATGGTCTCGGTCATCACCCGGGGCATCACCCCGTGGAACATGCGCGAGTCGCCGGTGACGACGATGTCTCCGCCCTGCTGCTCGTAGTCGAGCGCCTTGGCGGTGATGATGTTGTTCTTCTTCACGCGGTCGTCGAGAAACGATCCGCGGTAATAGGCCTCGAGCCCGGCGAAGGTAGCGAGCGCCACCAGCACCGACACGAAGAAGGACTCGGCGCTGCGAACGGGCGTCGTCATCAGAAGTAGAAGTAGATGAAGGTCGGCGACGTGCTCGCGAACGCGTAGAGCACGACCCCGATCGAGGCCCAGAACACGCCGCGCGCGGCCGCCGGCAGGAGATCGTTGGTGCGCTGACCGAGCCGCACCGCGCCCGCCACGTGGAGGAGCACGACCGCCGCGAGATAGAGCTCGGTGACCTGCAGCACCTTGGGAGCCCGCCACCCCGCCGCCGGCCAGGCGCGCGGGATCCGGCCCAGCACCGCGATGGCGTCGTGGAAGGTGACCGCCCGGAAGAACACCCACCCGATCATGACGAGCACCAGCGTGCAGGCGGTCGCGAAGATCTGGTAGCCGAGCCCGGCCCGGAGCGACTGCCAGGCCGCCGAGCTCCTGGTCCGCTCGAGATGCAGCTTGTGCAGCGCGAGGAGGACGCCGTGGTACGCGCCCCAGATCACGAACGTGATCCGCGCGCCGTGCCACAGCCCGCCGAGCGTCATCGTGAGGAACAGGTTGCGGTAGGTGGCGAAGCGACCGCCCCGGTTCCCGCCGAGCGAGATGTAGAGGTAGTCGCGCAGCCAGCGCGAGAGCGTCATGTGCCAGCGCCGCCAGAACTCGGTGATCGACCTGCTCAGGTACGGATAGTCGAAGTTCTCGGGGAGCTCGAACCCGAGCAGCGTCGAGCCGCCGCGCGCGATGTCCGTGTAGCCCGAGAAATCGCAGAAGATCTGGCCGGTGTAGGCGAGGACACCGAACGCGAGCTCCACCGAGTTGAACGTGGCGGGCGCCTTGAACACCGCGTCGGCGTAGCCGCCCAGGTTGTCGGCGAGGACCATCTTCTTCACGAAGCCGGTGAGCATCACGAACATACCGGCGATCGCCCGGTTGCCGTCGAACGGCTGCGGGTCACGGAGCTGCGGAAGGAGCTCGGACGCGCGCACGATGGGGCCGGCGATGAGGTGCGGGAAGTAAGAGACGTAGAGCGCGAACTCGGGGAGCGTCTTCGCGCCCGGGTCGCCCCGATACACGTCGACGACGTAGCTCACCATCTCGAAGACATAGAACGAGATGCCGAGCGGCAGCGGCAGCTGCGTCACGTGGAGACCCGGCACGAACGAGGCGAAGAACGCGACGTACTTGAACGTCGCGAGCGTGCCGAGCAGGACCACGATCGCGCCGGTCACGATCGCCTTCCGCCCCGTCTCGCGGGTGCGGAGGAGGACGCCCGCGCCGTACGTGAAGAGCGTCAGCGCACCCAGCAGCACCGCGAGCTTCCACCCCCAGGTCAGGTAGAACGCGACGCTGGCGGCGAGGAGGACGCCGCGCGTGAACCGCAGCGGGAGGAGATAACGGAGCGGGAGGACGAGCCCGAAGAAGAAGAGCGCGAACGCGTAGCCCGTGAAGCCCACTGGACCGTGCTCGTCAGACCCACTCGTCGGTCGCCGCGGGAAGGCCTTCCTGCGGCGCGACCGGAACCGGGCGCGAGCGCGCGTTCTCGACGTGAACGGCGCGCTCCGCGAGGAGGACCGCGGCGAGCGCGTCGCTCCCCATGCACAGCTCGCCCACCTCGCCGTCGACGAGGTAGCTGCGGAACTGGGTGAGCTGCGCGCGGAGCGGCTCCTCCTTGCGGACGCCGAACTGGATGCGGTCGGTCGACCGGTACACGTCCTGGAGCGCGGCGAACCCGGTGTTCGGGGGCTCGCTCTCCTTGAGCAGGCTGCCGCCGAACAGCTCGCAGGTCTGGAGCATGTAATCGACGAAGCAGACGCCGCGGGTGCCGGTCACGCGGATGGTGCGGATCTTGGTGGGCGTGACCCAGTTGACGTGGACCGTGGCGCTCGCGCCGGCGCCCGACGCGAGGAAGATCTCGGCGGTGTCGAACACGCCTTCCCGGTACGTGACGTGGCACATCGAGTGCTCGAGCCGCACCGGACCGACCAGCATGCGCAGGACGTCGATGTCGTGCACCGCGAGGTCCAGGATGACGTTGTTGCCGGCCAGCACGGTGTCCGGATAGCCGCCGATGCGCGTGAACGCGATGTGGATCGGAGTGCCGAGGAATCCCGCCTTCATCAGCTCGCGCAGCTTGCGGACCGCGGGGTTGAAGCGCTCGACGTGGCCGACGACGAGCTTGATGCCTGCGGCCTGCGCCGCCTCGAGCAGCTCGCGGCCCTGCGCGAACGTGCTCGCGATGGGCTTCTCGACGAGCAGGTGCTTGCCGAGGCCGACCAGGGTCATGCCGAGGGCATGGTGCGAAGCGGTGGGCGTGGCGATGACCGCCGCGTCGTACGCGAGGTCGCCGAGCTCCTCGAGGCTGCGCGCGAACCGGATCGAGCCGAGGTCGGACGGCGGGGTCGCCTTGCCGTCCACGACTGCGACCAGCTCGAAGCCGGGCGTCTCGCGCAGGACGCGCAGGTGGTTCTTCCCCATGCGTCCGATGCCGAACAGGACAACTCTGGTATTGGCGGCCATTCGGGTGCGCCGGTTATAGTGCCAAGCCGCCGGGCGCGCCAGCCACTGTCCTACTCGGCGGCCACGTCGGTCTCGGCCTCGGTCGGCAGCGCGTGACTGCGCTTCAGCGTCAGGTAGGGGAACACCCCGAGGAGCGCGGGCGCGAGCTGCATCACGAGGTAGGCGTTGAACACCGATGCGCCGCCGGTGAGGCCGATCATCGTGAAAAGGCGATCGAAGGCCACGTGCCCCACGCCGATGCCGCCCGGCGAGATCGGCAGGATGAGGGTGAGCAGCCCGATCGGGAAGACGCTCGCGATCGACGAGAACGGCACGTCCTGCGCGGTGATGGCCAGGGTCAGGGCGGTGAAGAAGAGCATCGCCATCGCGTGGACGCCCATCGAGAGCAGCACCGCGAAGGCGAGGTTCTTCGGGCCGGCCGACACGAGCCGCGCCGAGGCGACGAGCATGCTGGCGAGGCGGGCCGGGCGCGAGCTCCCGCGCGTCCAGCGCTCCAGGCGGTCGCCGAGGACGCGCACGAGCACGATGCCGGCGGTCGGACCGGCCACCGTCACCACCGCGAGCGCCGCCACGGCCAGCGAGGGATCGCGGAGCTTCGGGTCGTGCCACAGGCCGCGCGCGGCGATGACGATGCCGGCGAACAGGACGAGCGCGCCGAGGCCGAGGAGACGCTCGAGGAACACGATGAGGAACACGGTGGGCCGCATGGCGGGCGCCGCCTCGCGCGCCGCGTACCCGGACTTCACGAGGTCGCCGCCGACGTTGCCGGGGATCGCCGTGTTGAAGAACACCGACGTCGCCTGGAGCTGCACCGCGCGCCAGTAGGGGATGCGCACGTGGGCGAGCCGCAGCAGGACGCTCCAGCGCAGCGCGCCGGCGAAGATGCTGACGACGAAGAGCGCGAGCCCCGCGGCAAGGAGGAGGGGCCGAGCGAGCAGGACGCCGAGCGACCGCGGATCGAGCGCCCCGGAGCGGAGCAGCCACGCGACGAGCGCGGCCGCGAGCAGCACCTTGGCGGCGAGGATCACCCGGGTGCGCAGCGCCGAGCTCACGACCGGGCCTCGTCGCGAAGCGCCTTCCACACGCGCGCCACGTCGTGGAGCGAGCGGAGCATGAGCCGCGGGTTCACGCCGCGCGTCACCCCGTGGCGGCGCGGCGCGACCTCCACCGCGATGCCCGTGATGCGGTAGCCGGCGCGTTCGGCGCGCACGAGCCGCTCGGCCTCGCTGAAGGGCGTGGTCGAGACGAGCGGGAAGCGCGTGATGATCTCGCGGCGCGTCAGCTTCACCGAGCCCGCGTCGTAGGTGGTCGTCCCGAAGAGGACGCGCGGCAGCAGGTTGAACCCCCACGAGACGAGCGCCCGCACCGGGCCGTAGGGCTTGTTGGTGCGGTTCGTGACGATGACGTCGTGATCCCGGGTCAGCGGCAGCATCCGGAAGAGGAGCCGCGTGTCCCACTGGCGGTCGGTGGAGTTGAGGAACACGAAGTCCTTCCGCGCCGCCGCGTACAGGTCCTCGAACGTCACGAAGATCCCGCGATTCACCTCGTGGGTGAGCACGCGCAGGCCCGGGATCCGCGGCACGAGCCCGGCGATGATCTCGGCGGTGCGGTCGGTCGAGCAGTCGTTGCAGACGAGGATCTCGTAGTCGAGCCCGGAAGGCGCGAGCAGCTCGTGCGCCTCGGTCAGGACGTCCGCGATCGTCTCCTCCTCGTTGTAACAAGGGAAACACACGGACACGCTGGGCAAGGGCTCACCCATGCGAGGGGCTTACCACGTGTGGACGGGGATCCTGTGGTACTTTGCGGCCCCCATGGCGGTGCCCTTCATCGACCTCACACGCATCCTGCACGTCCATCCGCGCCTCCGCGAGGACGTGCTCGCCGACTGGACCGCGTGCCTCGACCGGTGCGAGTTCGTGGGCGGCCCGCGCGTCGCCGCCGTCGAGAAGAAGCTCGCGAGCGTCCTCGGCGCGCCGCACGTCGTGGCGTGCGCGAACGGCACCGACGCGCTCCTCGTCGCCCTGCAGGCAGTGGGCGTGAAGCGCGGCATGAAGGTGGCCCTCCCGAACCTCACCTTCTGGGCGACGTTCGAGGCGGTCGCCCTGCTGGGCGCGACCCCGGTGCTCGTCGACATCGATCCCGACGACCTCCACATCAGCCTCGACGAGCTGCGCGCCGCGCACGACGCGCACCGCTTCGATGCGCTGCTGCTCGTCCATCTCTTCGGCTGGACGTCCGGGCGGTACGCGGAGATCCGTGCATTCTGCAAGGAGCGCAACATCGCCATCGTCGAGGACGGCGCGCAGTGCTTCGGCGTCGAGGCGTACGGCGAGCCGATCCTCGCGAAGGCCGACGTGGCGACGCTCTCGTTCTACCCGGCGAAGGTCGTCGGCGGCGCCATGGACGGCGGCGCGATCACCATGCAATCGACCGAGCACGAGACGTTTCTCCGCTCGATCTGCAACCACGGCCGGTCCGACCACTACTCGTACGCGCACGTCGGCTGGAACTCGCGGATGGGCGGGCTCCAGGCCTCGTTCCTGGCGCGCGTCCTCGAGCACGTCCCCGAGATCCTCGCCTCGCGGCGCGAGACCGCCGCCTACTACCGCGAGCGCCTCGTGGCGGAGGGCAAGGGCCGGGTCCGCGTGTACGGACCGCCGCCCGGCATCACCGAGAACGGCTACCTCAACGTCATCAGCGTCCCCGGCAAGCGCGGTCCGGAGGTCATCGAGGCCCTGAAGGCGGCGGGCATCGGCGCCGCGCGCACCTACCCCGAGACGATGGACGTGCAGCCGCCCGCCCGCGAGGCCGGCGCGATCACGCACGGTGACCTGAAGCACTCGCGCGCCTTCTGCGAGAACGTCGTCAACCTGCCGCTCTTCTACGGCATGCGTCCGGACGAGCGCGAGGCCGCGGCCTCGGCCCTCCTCGCGACCCTCTGAGCGAGCCGTGGGGGACCCGAGCTCGAAGCGCCGGAGCCCGGCCCGGCGGGTCCTCGCGGCGGTCCGCGGCTTCTTCGCCCTGGCCGACGCGCCGGGGACCAACCCGCTCTTCGATCGCACGAAGCGGTGGACCGATCGCCTCGCCGACGTCATGCTGCTGCGGCTCGTCCTGTGGCTGGCCATCGCCGCGTGGCTCCACCAGGGCGTCCTCACCGACGCCTTCAAGGTGGCCGAGTGGATGGACGAGCACCAGTTCATCTCGTGGGAGACCTCCGACCGCGAGACGCTCCTCCGCTTCGGTCAGCTGCCCGCGTGGAATCCCTACTGGTGCGGGGGCACGGTCGGCATCGCGGCGCCCGAGGACCCGTTCCTGGGGCCCGACTTCCTCCTCCGGCTCGTCTTCGGCGTCCTGAACGGGCGGCGGCTCGCGCTGCTGCTGCTCGTGGTGATGGGCTTCGAGGGCACCTACCGCCTCTGCCGCCGGCTCGACGCCACGGTGATGGCGGCGGCGTTCGGGGCGGTGGTGTACGGCGCGTGCGACCGCTTCGTGCCGTTCGTGCACGACGGCTGGATCAACTTCCTCGGCTTCGAGCTCGTGCCGTGGGTGCTCCTCTGCTTCCTGAAGGGGCTCGAGTCCTGGCGGTGGCGGCTGCTCGGCGGGTTCTTCTTCGCGTGGATCGTGCTCTCCGCGGGCACGTACACGACGCCCTTCACGCTCCTCGCGCTCGCGTACCTGACGTTCGCGCTCAGCCTCCGCGGGCTCTTCGCGACCAGCGCTCCAGGCACCGGACGGCGGTGGCTCACCCCGTGGGTCGTGTCGCTGACCATCGGCCTCGTCGCGCTCGGGCTCGCGTTCGGGAAGCTGCTGCCGACGCTGCACTTCCTGCGGCAGTTCCCGCGCATCTTCACGCCGGTCGAGGCGAACAGCGCGGCGACGCTCCTGCAGACGCTCGTGACCCGGTACGACGTCGTGCTCCTGCTGGCGCTCGTCGGGCTGCTCGCTCTCGATGCGGCGGCGGCCCTCGCGGTCGGCGGCCTGCTCCTCTTCTTCGTGCTCGCGATGGGGGACTTTGGCGCGTGGTCGCCCTTCCACCTCCTCAAATCGCTGCCCATCTTCTCGCAGCTGCGGTTCCCGGACCGGTACCTCGTCATGGTGGTGCTCTTCGCGGCGGTCGCCGCGGCGCGCGGGATCACGCGGCTCGAGGAGCTCCTGCCGGCGGCGGTAGCGCGCGCGTGGCACGGGGCGCGGGCGTGGCGCAGAAAGGCGCCGCGTCCGGTGCCGCCGACGCTCCGCTGGCTCGCGACCGGCCTCGCGGCGTTCGCCGCCTACGCTGCGCTGAACGGGCGCCTCGAGACGGTCGCCACGAGCGGCCGGATCCTCAAGGACACGATCTACGTCGAGGAGAGCGCGCGGCCGATGGATCAGCCGTTCCGCCAGAGCCGCGGCAACCGTCGCGACGCGCACGTGTTCGCCGCCGCGAATCTCGGCTCGATCAACTGCTTCGCGGGTAACCCGCTCCCCGAGTCCCCACGGCTGCGCGCGGATCTCCCGCAGGAGGAGTACCCGGCCGACCCCGCGAAGGCGACGGTCACGCGCCGCTCGTGGACGCCCAACGAGATCACCCTCGAGGTCGACGCGAAGGAGCCCACCACGATCTTCGTGAACCAGAACTGGGCGCCGGAGTGGCGCGCCAGCGTCGGCACCGTGAAGAACGTCGAGCAGCTCCTCGCGGTGGACGTCCCCGCCGGCAAGAACGTGGTGGTCGTCACGTTCGCCGACCGCATGTTGACGATCTGCCTGCTCGTCTCGGCGGTGAGCTTCCTGCTGCTCTTGCTCGTGCTCGTCCGCGAGCTGGCGGCGTGGCTGCGTGCCGAGCGCGTGCGCTGGGAGACGCTGCCCACGTGGCCCGACGAGCTGCCGAACGACGAAGGAGACGAGCATGCGAAGTAGCCTGCGGACCGCGGTGTCGGCGAGTGACGTGGCGCGCGAGCTCGGATTGACGCTCACCGGGGACGACGTCCCGCTGCGCTCGGTGGCGCCGCTGTCGGCGGCGCGTCCCGGCGCTCTGACGTTCGCCACGCGCGCGCTGCCCGACGTGCTGCCGGAAGCGCTCTGCGTGATCAGCAAGGAGCGGCCGCCGCACGCGGGCGTCCGCTGGATCGCGTCCAGCGAGCCGCGCCTCGACTTCATCAAGGCGCTGCTCGTCCTCGAGCGCCTCGGCGGCTTCCAGCGCGCCACCGAGGCGCCGGTCATCGACCCGACCGCGTTCATCCATCCGAGCGTCGCCATCGGAAAGGGCGTCGTCATCGGCGCCGGCACGCGCATCGAGCCGCATGTCACGATCGCCGACGACGTGAGGATCGGGCGCGACTGCTGGCTCAAGTCGGGCTGCGTCGTCGGCGAGTCCGGCTTCGGCTTCGAGCGCGCGCCGGACGGCTCGCCGATCCGGTTTCTCCACTTCGGCGGCGTGATCATCGGTGACCGCGTCGAGGTGGGCAGCGTCACCACCGTGGTGCAGGGCACGCTCGGCCCGACCGTCATCGAGGACGACGCGAAGGTCGACGACCACGTGCATGTTGCACACAACGTTCGCATCCAGAAGAACGCCTTCGTCATCGCCTGCGCCGAGCTGAGCGGCGGCGTGGTGGTCGGCGAGGCGGCGTGGATCGGCCCGAACGCCAGCGTGCTCGAGGGCGTGAAGATCGGGGCGCGCGCGCTGGTCGGTCTCGGCTGCGTGGTCCTGAAGGACGTGCCGGCGGACACGACGGTGGTGGGCAACCCGGCGCGGGTCATCGCGAGGAAGGTGGCGACGTGAAGGAAAATCTGCCCAACGAACCGGGCTCGTGGGACGAGGACTTCAGCTACGCGTACCTGGGGCAGCTCTACGCCGAGCTCGTGCGGCGCTTCCGCCTCGGGCAGCTCGGCGACGCGCCGGCGCTGCTCGCCGGGGCGGCGGCCTCGCCGATCGCGTTCATCCGGCACGACGTCGACGTGAGCCTCCGCCGCGCCGCGAAGCTCGCCCGGCAGGAGATCGCGTGGGGCGCGCGCTCGACGTACCACGTGATGACCGACAGCCCGTTCTACGACGTAGGTTCGGCGGAGTCGCGGCAGCTGCTCGCCGAGATCGCCTCGCTCGGGCACGAGGTGGGCCTCCACTACGACGTGATGGCACGTGGCATGCGCGACGCCGCGCCGGCCGACCGCGAGGCCGACATCGGGCGCGCGTGCGACGCCTTCTCGGAGCTGCTCGGCGCGCCCGTGCGTTCGGTGTCGTTCCACCTCCCGGTGCAGGACCTCCTTCGCGGCCCGCTCACCGTCGCCGGCCGCACCAGCGGCTACGCGGAGGATCTGTTCCGCTGGTACCTGTCCGACTCACGGGCGCGCTGGCGCGAGGGCCCGCCGATCGAGAGCCTCGACCGGCCGCGCGGCAGCGTGCTCCAGATCCTCGTGCATCCCGAGTGGTGGGCGGAGGGCAACGTCCGCCCCGAGCTGCGCCTCCGCGAGATCGTGCAGGAGATCGCGAAGGACGAGGGAAAGCCCTACGAGGACGTGCGCGACCGCGTAGCGCCGCACATCATCTATCGCGCCGCGGATCTCTGAGCGGCGCTACCACCAGGCGTGTGACCGGAGGTTTCCTCAGACCAACGTCCTCGCCGGATCCGAACGCGACCGACGGTCGCCCGCCGTGGCGGGCGCCACGACGGCAGTGATGCAAGCGCCGCTAAGCCGGAACCCAGCGAGGGTGTCCGGTGCGGTGTTCCGCGAGTTCGGTAGGCGCGCGGGGCGCGCCAACCGTCCAAGCACTCCGGCTAGACAGCTAGCCGGGCACCGTCATGCTGCTCGGCAGAAGCGACACCTCAAGTCATCCGGTGCGCACTGAACTCATCGATGGACTTACATCAGGCGCTCGCGCCAAAGCGATAGTCTTCACCGGGCACTCGCCGCTGCAGGCGTTGCGCTCGTGCGCGCGGACTCCCGGCCACCAGACTTCGATCGCAACGGCATGCAGCGCACCCGTATTCTCGGTGAGCGATTAAGCACGCGGCACTCAGAACTGCCCCAGCCACTCCGCAATCGTGACAATTTCAGTCGACGTAAGTTCCGCGCCCATCTGGTGCAGGAAGCGTTCACACCCGAGGCGTACAAACCCAGGAACGACTCCGACCCACTTCTTCATGCGCTGGGCGTTTGGCGCCCTTTCAAATTCTAGATACATCGTCGGTACGCCGAGAAGGGCGGGCCCGTCCATGCCACCGCTCTTCGCCCCAATAGCAGCGACGATTCGACGGCGGACGAGCAACTCGTGGAAGAGAAATAGCTGAGCACGAAGACTATTGTCAAACGGCGCCGTCTTCCATAGCTCGCGAGCGTCATGCGTGGCGGTGACGCCTTGGAGTAGGTTGCCAAACAGAACGGCCGTCTTCCCAGATGCCGAAACGAGTTCGAGCAGCTTGTTTCCGCCGGCCGCAGACATGTTTCGTCTAGCCTCTGCCTGTTCGACGCGACACCAGACCGCCACGAATGGGCCGGGCGGTAAAT
>JAQBQL010000155.1 GCA_028287035.1 Labilithrix sp.
GCACGCCGCCCGGGCCCTCCGTGAGGAACACGTTCGCCGGCTTCATGTCGCGGTGCACGATGCCGGCGGCGTGCGCCTCGGCGAGCGCATCGAGCACCTGCACGACGTGGTCGACCGCCTCCCCCACCGGTATCGACGGGCGCGTGTGGAGCACGTGGTGGAGGGTGTGCCCCTCGAGGTACTCCATCACGAGGTACGGGTTCCCGGCCGGGAGCACGTCGACGTCGAGGACGCGCACGACGTGCTCGCTGCGGAGGGCCGCCGTCGCGCGCGCCTCCCGGCGGAAGCGAGCGAGGTCCTCCCGCCACTCCGCCGTTCCGGTGCCCTCGACGGTCGTGAGCACCTTGATGGCGACGCGCTGGTCGAGCGTCAGGTGCACGGCGCTCACCACCACGCCGAAGCCGCCGCGACCGAGCTCGCGCTCGATGCGGTACTTGCCGCCGATGACACTGCCGGGCGCGCAGCCCGCGGGCAACGCGAGCTCCTGGGGTCGGGCGTCGTTCAGGACCGGGCGCCTTCCATGCTCGAACCTCGGTCGATGCTAGCATCCGTCCCGCATGACGAGGTCTCTCAAGCGGCGCCGCCGGCGAAGGCAGCTCGATGCCCCCGAGCCGATGGAGAACCTGCTCGAGCGCGCCGGCGAGGACCGCTTCGCGAAGAAGCGGTCGCCGATCCCGATGGCAGCGTGGAAGATCGCGGTCGGTCCGCGCATCGCCGACCGCGCGCAGCCCGTCTCGCTCGAGCGCGGGGTCCTGCTCGTCAAGGTGACGAGCAGCGTCTGGGCGAACGAGCTGCAGATGCTCGCCCCGGAGCTCGTCGCGCGCCTGCGGGTGCGGGGCTACGGCGTCGACCAGCTTCGCTTCCGCGTGGGGCCCCTCGACTCCCCCGAGCGGCCCCCCGAGCGGCGCGCGACGCGCATCGTGCCGCCGCCCGTGCAGCTCGACGATCACCTGAAGGAGATGATCGCCATGGTCCCCGATCCGGCGCTCGCCGCGATCATCACCCAGGCCGCCCGCGCGAACCTCGCCTGGCAGGACTTCGTCGCGCCGGCGCCGGAGCCGATCAGCGAAGCGCCGCGAGGCGCTCGAGTCCCTCGAGACGCTGGAACAGGAACCGTTCGGCCGGGCCATAGCGCGGGAGGCTCTGGCGCAGCATCGCCACGTAGCCGCGAAGGCGATTCAGGTCGACGGCGGTGACCTTCCGCATCGCGTTGTAGAGCTCGTCGATCACGTTCGCCGGGCACGGGCGCTTCTGCGCCGCGTAGAGCTCGATGACGTAGTCGGCCCAGCCGCCCTTGCCGGTGGCGGTCGCGAGCTTCGCGCTGAACTTCGCCGCCTGGTCGACGAGTGTGGGCGGCAGCGGCCGGCCGGCGCGCGTCGCCTCGATGACGTCCGCCAGCGCCGACGCGAGCAGGCGCTCGGCCTCGCCCGCCTTGCCCATGGCGAGCGCCTTCTCGGCGACGCCCGAGAGGAGCTTGAACTGATCGGCGCGCCGCACCATCGACGGCTCGGGATCGGTCTCGACCGCCGGCGCGTTCGCGAACCCCGAGGACGGGGTGCTGAGCTTCATCTTGGGCAGGGTCATCTTGCCCATGCCCCCGGCGCCGGCGTTGGCGCCCTCGCGGGAGGCGAGCAGCGTGAGCTCCTGCGAGCCGATGAGGATCCGGTCGCCGACGTTCAGCACGACCTTCTGGTCGATGCGGTGCCCGTTGACGATGACGCCGTTGCGGCTGTTGAGATCCTCGAGCGTGACCGAGCCGCCGAGGTTCTCGAAGATCGCGTGCCGCCGCGACACGAGAGGGTCGTCGAGCGACAGCTGGCAGCTCGCGTGCCTGCCCACCGCGAACGTCCCTTCGTTCAGCTCGAGATCGGTCTGAAGGTAGCGGAGGCGAAAGCGCATCGCGCGGGCGTCAAGCAGTCATGGGGTCGTGAGTACGAGGACCCATCAGAGCCCGCCGCAGGGCTCTGCGGCAAGGATCCTGGCCAATCTATCAGCTCAGCGACGGCTTTTCGCTGTTCGGATTCGGAAACGGCGCGATCGAGCTCCGGACCCGCTCGATGGCGGCGATCGACGGCGCCTCGGCGGGGCTCGACGGGAAGGTCCGCACGTACGTGGCGAGCTGGTCCACGGGCTCTGCCATGTCGCCCGGGAAGCGCAGCGCGAGCTCGGCGAGCTGCGAGACCAGGTCCTCGGGCATCACGAGCTTCACACGGCGGTAGACGTGGGCCATCCAGACCGCCCACGTCGAGTCGTCGAGGGCGAGGCTCGCGCGGGCCGCGCCGCTCGCGAGCTTGGCGAGCTGGGCCGCGTCGATCTCCTCGCCGCGCACGATCCGCTCCTCGACCTGGACGGTGGCGCGCCGGAGGATGCGGTGCACGTCCTCGAAGCGCTCGAGCGAGAGCGCGCGGTCGAGCACCTCGAGGAACAGCTGGACGCTCCAGATCTGCTGGGCGGCGGCACCGAACTGGCCGCTCAGCGTCTCCTCGTCGAGCGCCTCGGTGGCGCCGCAGCTCGGGCACGCACCGGCCTCCTGCGGGTAAGGCATCCGGCAGCGGGCGCAGTGGCGGAGAAAGCCCGTGGTCTTCGACGCCGTGTTCGGGGCCGCTTCGACGCGGCAGAAGACGAGCTCCTGCGTCCCGATGCGGAGCCGGTCGCCGTCCTTGAGGGCGGTCGGGTCCTTCACGGGAGAGCCGTTGACCTTCACGCCGTTCCGGCTGTTCAGATCGTAGACGACGGCGCGCTCGCCCTCGAGCACGATGCGGGCGTGGTGGCGCGACACGAGGGGGTCCTCGATCGTCACGTGGCAGTCAGAGCTTCGCCCGAGGATGGTCGCCCCGCGGGGAAGGTCGAACTCCTGAAGCAGAAACCGTAGTCGGTACCGTGCCACCGAATGGTTCTCCCGAGACGCCGCGAGCCCCCCGCGCACGCGACAGTAACTTTGACAAAGTATAAGCACCTCGCCGCGCGGCTTCCTAGCGTTCTTTCACGGGCGCGTTCGCCTGCGCATCTGGACGCGTCGGGACGCATCTGGGCGCATCTGGCGGAGGCCGGGGGACGCGAGTGTGGTAGCTTCTGGAAGGTGAGCGAAGTGGCGACGAAGTCCGCGGACAGCGCAGGTGCGACCGGAGCGGTGACGAAGGCGCTCGGAGAGCTGGCCTCGCCGCTCGTCCACGCCGACGGGGGCGAGCTCTATCTCGTCAGCGCGACGGCGGAGGACGTGCACCTCCACCTGACGGGTACCTGCGCCGGCTGTCCGGGCGCGGCGATGACGCGCGAGCGGCTCCTCGAGCCGGTGGTGCGTACCGCCCTGCCCCGCGCGACCGTGAAGCTGACGACCGGCTGGAGCGTGCCCGAAGGCGCGAAGCGCGTCGGCGCCTGATCGGCGCCGCGCTTTCGGCCATCCGCCTTCGTCAGCGCTTCGCGCTCGCGCGCCCGCGTCTACTTCTTCTTGGGCGGAGCGCCCTTCTTGCCGGCCGGAGCCGAGGCGCTCGGCGCCGCCTTCGCGGCGTTCGGGTCGGAGAGCCCGCCCTTCGTGACCGCCGCGATCGTGGGATCGATGGCGGTCGGGTCCTCCATCTTGTTCGGGCGGAGCGACGCCAGCTGCGAGACCGTGCCGTTGTCCTCGAGCGCGACGCCCGCGACGTGATCGCTGCTGCGGTCGATGACGCGCAGATGGTTGGACCCGTCCTTCCAGTCGACGGTCGTCGTGTTGATCCCCTTCTCGGCGTCCGCGCCCTGGATGCGCCCCTGCGCGCCGAGCTTCTCGTTCATCTTGTTGACCGCGTCGATGTACGACTTCCCGAGCGGGCCGTTCTCGGCGAGCGGGACCTCGTCGTAGATCTTCCAGAGCCGGTCGTTGATGAAGAAGAAGTAGCGCTTCGGCTTCCCGTCGCGCGTCGCCGACAGGAGCGACTCGCGGTTCTTGTACGTGTACTCGCCGCGGAGGCCGGTCGCGTCGAAGCCGGTCGGCGTGTCCTTGAACTCGAGGTAGCTCCGCGCGAACGCGGCCCGCGCGCCCTCGCGCTCGGCCTCGATGGCGGTCATCTCCGGGCCGACGCGCGCCTTCGCGAGCTTCGCGTCGTAGTCCTTCGAGAGGATGCCGCCGTTCTCGGTGAACGCCTTCGTCACCTCGGCGTGGCTCATGCCCCAGCGGAGCCCTTCCATCATGCCGAGCCCGTTCAGGCTCGAGACGGGGGTGGGCTCGCCCTTCGCCGCCTTGCCCATCGGGCCCGACGGCGGCGACGCGAGGTTGTCGTTCCGGCTCGCGCCTGACGAGCTCGACCCACCGCCGGACGAGCTGCCGCCGGAGGACGCTGAATCGTCGACGATCCCGTCGTCACCGCCCGAGGCCTGCTTCGGCTGCTGCGGGTGGCAAGCGGCCACCGGGAGGATGGCGAGCGGGGCGACGACGGCGAGAAGGGCGAACGACGAGAGCGAGACGAGCACCCGATGCTTCATGCGCGAAACGCTATCACAGACGAGAGACCTGCTCTCGCCAACGTCACGCCCCGCTGGTAAGGGAGAGGCATGACACGGCGCATCGCGTTCGGCCTGATCCTCGCCGCCTCCATGAGCGGCGCGGGCGGGCTGACCGGCTGCAGCGGGGCCCCTGCCGGAGCGACGCGCCCGGCCCGCGCCCTCCCCGCCTGGTCGGGCCGCGCCGCCGAGCTCTTCGACGACACCATCGATCCCGCGGGCGTCGGCATGGACTTCGACAAGGGGTACTCGCCGCGCGCCGATCCCATGCTCCGCGAGCGGGCGCAGGTGAGCGACGCCGTCCTCCGCGTCCGCGTCGCGACCGTCACCGGCAAGACCGACGGTCCGGAGCGCACCTTCCAGCTCGGCCTGCACACGGTCGAGAAGATGACCGGCGAGAACGCGCCTCCCGCCGACTTCACGGTCGGCATCACGAAGGCGAGCGAGTCGCTCGGCATCGTCAAGAACTTCGAGGGGCGCCTCGTCGGCTACCCCTTCATCGCGTTCGTGCGCGAGTTCGTCCGTCCCGACGGCGACCGCGAGATCCACTTCCACCTGTCGCCGGACACGAAGGAAGTGAAGAGCGCGGTCGGTGATTCGGTGATCCTGGGCGAGATCGAGAAGAAGTAAGAAGTAGAGGCAAAAGTGGCGATCGACATCAAGAGCCCGAAGGAAGTGGAAGCGATGCGCGTGGCCTGCCAGCTGGCCGCCGACACGCTGCTGCTCGTGGGCGAGAAGCTCCGCGCGGGCATGACCACCGAGGAGATCAACACGATCGTCCACGAGGACACGCTGAAGAAGGGTGGCCGCCCGGCGCCGCTCAACTACCGCGGCTTCCCGAAGAGCGTGTGCACCTCGATCAACGAGGTCGTGTGCCACGGCATCCCGGGCCCTCAGGTGCTGAAGGACGGCGACATCATCAACGTCGACGTCACCACCATCTACGGCGGCTTCTACGGCGACACCTCGGCGACCTTCTACATCGGCACGCCGAGCCCGGAGGCGCGGAAGGTGACCGAGGTCGCTCGCAAGGCGCTCGAGCTCGGCATCGCCGAGGTGAAGGACGGAGCGCGGCTCGGCGACATCGGCGCCGCCATCCAGCAGTACGTCGAGAGCGAAGGCCTCAGCGTGGTTCGCGACTTCGTGGGCCACGGGATCGGCCGCCGCTTCCACGAGGACCCGCAGGTGAAGCACTACGGCAAGCGCGGCACGGGCGAGCGCATCAAGGCCGGGATGACCTTCACCATCGAGCCCATGGTCAACGTCGGCCGCTTCGAGGTCGAGGTCGACGAGCGCGACAAGTGGACGGTCACCACCGTCGACGGGTCGCTGTCGGCGCAGTTCGAGCACACGGTGCTCGTCACGAAGACCGGCGTCGAGGTGCTGACGAAGCGCCCCAAGCCGCTCCGCCTCAGCGAGAACGTGGCGACGATCTTCGCGTGAGCCCCGCGTGAGGGGGGCGTGCTCGAGGGACGCGCGGTGAGCCGTGCCGCACGCTGGCGGCTCGCGCTCACGCCCCTCCTCGGCCTGCTGGTGGCGGCGCCGGCGAGGGCCGACGAGGCGCCGCCGACGCGTCCTGCGCGCTATGCCATCGCCCTCGCGACCCCGGGTCCGCTCGACGCGTGCGGCGGCCCCGAGGCGCTCGCGGCGCGCGTGACGACGAGGCTGCGGCGCGACGCGCTCGGCAGCGTCGGCGAGGCGGACGTGGTGGTCACGGTGGACGTCGACGAGGCGCTCGGCGCCCGCATCGTCGAGCGCGACGCGACGGGCGCGCCCCTCGGCACCCGCGAGGTAGCGCTGGGCCACGAGGGCTGCGCGGGAGGGCTCGAGACGCTCGCGGTGGTGCTCGCGATCATGATCGGCCCCGAGCGCCGCGTCGCCCTGCCGCCCGCGCCCACGCCCGCGCCGCCCGGGCCTGCTCCGCCCGGTCAGGCGCCGCGGCCCCCGCGCCTCCGGTTCGACGAGGAGCCGCCGCTCCGCCTGCACGCGAGCCCGCTCGCCGAGGCGCTCGTCGGCACGGGCGTCCTCCCGCACGTCGCGGCGGGCGTGGGCCTCGGCATCGCCCTCTTCCCGCCCGTCGCGCGCCTGTCGGTGCTCGCGCGCGCCGCCTACTGGCCGGCGCGTTCCACCGAGACCGCCGCGGCGGCCGAGGTCGATCGCGTCGGCGCATCCCTCGCCGGGTGCTACGCGCTCCTCCGTCTCGGCGCCGGCGCCGGCGGGACGGGCTGCCTCGGGCTCGAGGCGGGAAGCCTGCACTCGAGCTCCGCCGCGCTCACTCGCCCCTCGGAGCGCGCCTCCTACGTGGACGCGTTCGTGGAGGGCCGCCTCGGCCGGCGCTTTGTCCTGGGCCGCGACCTGCTGGTCGAGCCCTCGCTCGGCCTCCAGCTCGGCGCGCTCCTGCAGCGCGATCGCTTCACGTACCGCGACCGAACGGGCGCGGTTCGCACGCTCCTCGAGCCCTCGCCGGTCGCGCTCTCCGCGTCTTTCGGCATCGTCGTTCACATTTTGTGATGAAAACGTCTCGCTCCCGCCTTTTGAAGGATGTGGAAGCGGCGCTGTCGATGACCGAGCGGGAGACCCGTGACGCGCCCGCGTCCGGTACCGTGCTCGCCGTGGGCCGCACCGCCGCCGATGTGTTCCGTGAGCAGGGGGCGTTCGTGTTCCGCCTGCTGCGACGGCTCGGCGTGCCCGAGGCGGACCTCGACGATCTCACCCAGGACGTGTTCGTCATCGTCCACCGTTCGCTCGACCGGTACGAGGAGCGCAACCAGATGCGCGCCTGGCTCTACCGCATCGCGGTCCGCGAGGCCTCGCGCCATCGCCGCGCCCTGCCGCCCACCCGCAGCCTCACCGAGGTCGAGGACGAGACGCGATCGACGGCGGAAGGACCCGAGGAGACCGTGGAAGCAAACCAGGCCCGCGCCGACTTCGATCGCCTGCTCACCGCGCTCGACGCCGAGCGCCGCGCGGTGTTCGTCCTCTACGAGGTCGAGGAGCTGCCCATGGAGGAGGTCGCGAGCCTCGTCGGCTGCCCGGTGGCCACGGCGTACTCGCGCCTCCGTTCGGCGCGCAAGCTCGTGCTCGGCGCCGCCCGGCGCATGGAAGCCCAGCGGAGGTCCCCGTGAGCACGACGACGGATCCGCGTCGCCTCGCCGACTACGGCGACCGCCTGAACGGTCTCGTGCGCTCCGGGCTGGACGCCGAGCGAGCCGCCGCGCCGGACGCCTCGGACGCGGCACGCCTCGACGCGATCGGCGCGAAGCTCGCGGCCCGGCTCGCGTCGCCGGACGGTCCGGATGCCCTTCCCCCGCGACCTCCGCTCCCGGCCCGGCCGGCGTGGCGCCCGCTGCTCGCGTTGGGCGCGGCCGCCGCGGTCGCGGTGGCGGCGTTCGTCGCGTCGCGGACGCCGGGCCCGGCGCGGGGGAGGGCGCGAAGACGGGGCATCGGGGCCCGCGTGGTGCAGGCGACATGCCACGGCATGGGCGGGGGGCGGTACCCCTGGAACCGCG